>NZ_JBEYTS010000032.1:29847-90497 GCF_040643155.1 Streptomyces sp. NPDC047453
AGCGCCCGCCACCAGGCGGGCGCTTCTCCCTTTTCCCGGGGCTCGGATCAGTTCGCGGGGCGGCGGGCCAGGTTCAGCAGCACCAGCGCGCACAGGCTCGCCCCTGCGGCGACCGCCACGAGCACCGTGCTCACCGAGAGGTGCTCGAACAGCACGCCCGCCGTGGCGTAGGCGACCGGGCTCGCCACGAAAACAGCGGCGCCGAACACCGGGAACACATGCGGACGCAGGTGCTCCGGCGGCCGCAGCATCATCAGTGTGACGGCGGGCGCGGTCACCGCGGGCAGGAACATGCAACTGGCCCCCACCGTCAGCGCCGCCGTGGCGGCCGGCTGGTCCCATGGCAGCAGCCACAGGACGACCGCCGCGCCCACACCTCCGCACGCCGCGAAGCGGGTCGGTGAGATCCGGCGCGCGAGCCGGGCGACCACCACGGTGCCCAACGCGGTGCCACCGCCCCACGCGGCCAGCAGCCAGCCGGCTACATGGGGGTTGGCGTCGTACCGGCTCTTGGCCATGACCGGCAACGCGAGCAGCACGACGGGCATGAGCGTGCCGTACCCGAGCGCGGCGAGCGATATCGTCCGCAGCACCCGGTCCCGGAACAGGTAGCGCACGCCCTCCGCCATCTTGTTCGCCGACAGCGGCTCAGGCGCCGACTCGCGGCGCGGCAGCCCGGTCAGCAGCGCGGCCGACGCCGCGAACGAGACCGCGTCGACCCACAGCACGTTGAGCGCGCCGATCTGGACGATCAGGAAGCCGGCGGCCGCGGGGCCGACCAGCCGCGCCGTCGAGGTCGCCGTCTCGAACAGGGCGTTGCCCGCGGTGACGGCGCCTTCGTCCGGGCCTATGGCCTCGGTCAGCAGCATGCGTTGCGCGCCCAGGTACGCCGACGCGACGCAGCCGACGAGGGCCACGATCACCAGCAGCGCCCAGAACGGCAGCATGTCCGCGAGGTACAGCGTGGGCACGGCCGCTATGAGCACCGCGTAGGCGATGTCTCCGACGATCGTGACGCGGCGGGCACCCCACCGGGCCACGAGCAGCCCGGCAGGCATGCTCAGCAGCGGCACCGGCAGGATCTGGATGACGAACACCAGCCCCATCCGCGCGGGTGAGCCGGTGGTCATCAGGACGAACCACGGCAGCGCCAGCGTTGTCATCTGGGTGCCGACCGAGGAGATGAACTCCGCGGTGATGACCCTGCGGAACTGCCAGCTCCGCAGGGGCGAGCGTTGTGCCAGCTCGGTGGTCACCGGGCCGCCCGCACCGGTGCCGGGCGCATGTCCGTCCAGTGGGACTCGACGTAGCCGACGCACGCGTCCCGCGTGTCCGGACCGAACACCGGCGACCAGCCGGCAGGCACGCGGACGTCGCGTGGCCAGAGGCTGTGCTGCTGTTCCTCGTTGACCAGAACCTGGTAGGCACCGTCGGGGTCGTCGAACGGGTTCGCCATCGTCCTCTCCTTGTCGCAGCGGCTGGTCACCACGCCACCGGCGGGCGGTGTACGTCGTGGACGGTCATGTCGGAGCGCATCGGGATCTCGTCGGGGTTCCCGGCGAGGAGGCTCATCGGTCGTGCCCCTCGCCGGCTGCCTCTTCCTGTTCGGCCCGCACGAGGTCGCGCAACTGCGAGACCGTCAGCTCCGGGTGCCGCACGACGAGCTCCAGCACCCGCGGCCACTGGCGCACCAGGGCGCCCATGACCGGAGGTGCGATGCAGTCCGGCCGGTACACCCACAGGCCGCGCAGCTCGCCCTCGACCTCGCGGGCGACCAGGTAGAGGTCGACGTTGTGCGGCTCGATCGCGAGGATCAGCCCCGGGATCGGGCTCTCGTCGCCGAACTGCACGTCCAGCGGCGCCACTTCGAGCCCGTCCAGGGCCAGCTCGTCGCTCGGCACGCCGAGCAGGTTGAGCATCACGCGCAGGGGCAGCTGGTTGCCGTCCCCGATGACGCCGTCGTTCACCAGCGCGCGCAGCGGCACGTTCTGGTGCGAGTACGCGTCGAGCTCGTTCCGCAGGACCTGCTGGACCAGCTCGTGGACAGTCGGGTCGTCCGCCATCCGCGACCGGTTCAGGATGACGTTGATGAACGGGCCGACCATGCCCTTGGTCTCCGGCCGTTCGCGGCCGGCCAGCGGGTGGCTCACCGCGATGTCCGTCGCGCCCGAGTAGCTGTGCAGCAGCACGTGGAACGCCGACATCAGCATCATGTACAGGGTCACGCCCTCGCGGCGGGCGGCCTCCCTCACCGCCGTCATGACCTCCGCGCCGATCACGACGCCGTGGCTGTAGCCCTCGACGAAGTCGTCCAGCTGGTGCGCCGGCGCGTCGAAGTCGAGCGTGCGCGCGGCGCCGTCCAGCTCCCTGCGCCAGTGCTCGATGTTCTCGTCGAGCGCGCCGTCGGCCAGCAGCCCCTGCTCCCAGGCCGCGTAGTCCAGGTGCTGGACCAGCACGTCGGGCAGTTTCGGCTGCCGCGCCGCCTTGTGGGCCGCGTACAGCTCCGACAGCTCGTTGACGATCACGAGGAAGCCCCAGTGGTCCACCAGGATGTGGTGGGCCACGAGCACCAGCGCGTGCTCCTGGCCGGAGAGCTGCACGAGCAGGCCGCGGACCAGGTTCCCGTCCTCGATGCGGTACGGCCGCTGGGTCTCCCCGGTGAGCAGCTCGCGCAGCTCCTCGAGCTGGGCCTGCCCCTGATGCGCGCGCAGGTCGACGGTCTCGATCGGCCACGCGGGCCTGCCGTCGGCGAACTGCAGGGTCGCCGAGCCCCGCTGGACGTAGCGGGTGCGCAGGATGTCGTGCCGCAGCACCAGGTCGTCCAGGCTGCGGCGCAGCGCGGCGACGTCGAGCTCGCCGCGCAGGCGGAACGCGGTGATGACGCCGTGGTGCGCGTGGTCGGGGCCCACCGGCTGGAGCAGGAACTCCAGCTGCCCGAAGGACAGTCCGGCGCCGTCGCCGCGGTCGGCCTTGGGGATCGGCGCGTGCAGCAGCTCGGCCGCGCTGACGGCCGCGGCGCGATGGTCGTCGTCGTGGACCAGCTCGACCTCGCCGTCCTCGACCGCGCGGGCGCACCGGGCGAGGGCGCGCAGCGCGTCGAACCAGGCGTCCGCGAGTTCGCGGACCTCGTCCTCGGTGAGCAGCGAACCGGCCCAGCTCCAGTTGGCCACCAGCTGAGGGCCGTCCGGTCCGTCCTGGGTGACGGCGTTGACCTCGAGCGGGTAGGGCAGCGGCCGGGCACCGGCGGTGCCGGGCGCGGTGTCGTCCCGCAGCGGCAGCCACGGCGTCTCCTCGTCGGTGACGGGCACGCGGCCGAGGTAGTTGAACAGCACCTGCGGCGCGGGCAGCGTCGCGAGCTGCGGCGCGGTCTCCGGGTCGAGGTGGCGCAGCAGCCCGTAGCCGAGGCCGCGCTCCGGGATCGCCCGTAGCTGCCTGCCGGTGCGCGCGACCGCGGCCGCCAGCTCGCCGCCGGCCCCGGTCACCTCGTCCCAGGACAGCGCGCCGCAGTCGAGGCGGACCGGGTGGACGCTGGTGAACCAGCCCACGGTGCGGGACAGGTCGACGCCGTCGACCAGGTGCTCGTGCCTGCCGTGGCTCTCCACGTCCAGCACCACCGGGCCGCTGCCGTCACCGCCGCAGCGGCGGGCGCGCCACCGCCCGACGGCGAGTCCGAAGGCGGTCAGCAGTACGTCCTGGATGCCGCCGCGGAACACCGCGGGCACTTGCGCGACCAGCGGCGTGGTGTACTCGACCGGCAGGGTCACCGACAGGCGCCCCTCGGTGCCGGAGACGTCGCGGTCCTTGTCCAGCTCCCCGGCCACCAGCGGCGCGGCGTCCCGCAGGACGTCCTGCCAGACCGGCAGCTCGGCGCGGTGCCGTGCGATTTCGTCGCCGGAGGCCAGCCGGGCCGCCCAGCCGCGTAGTGACGTCGCCACCGGCGCGAGGACCGGCTCGCGGCCCGCGGCCAACGCGTCCCACGCGGCGGCGAGGTCGGCCAGCAGGATCCGCCACGACACGCCGTCGACGGCGAAGTGGTGCACGGCGAGCAGCAGCCTGCCCGCGTGCTCCGCCCCGGCGTCGAACCACACCGGCTGGAGCATCGCGCCCGCGGCCGGGTCGAGCCGCTGCTTGGCGGCGGCCGTCTCCTCGGCGATCAGCGCTCGCGCGTCCGCGTCGGCCAGCCCGCTCGTGTCCACGCGGCGCAGGACGTCCGCCACCCGCACGGTGCCGGGCTCGTCGGCGTGCAGCGACCACTGCCCGTCGGCCCCCGTCACGAGCCGGGTGCGCAGCGCGTCGTGCCGGTCGACCACCGCCTGCAGCGCCGCGGTCAGCCGGTCCGCGTCCACATCGGACGGCAGGCCGACGGTCGCGGACAGGTCGAAGCCGACCATCGAGCCGCCCAGCTGCCGCTGCCGTTCCATGACGGGCAGCAAGGGGATCTCGCCGGTGCCGACGTCCGCGACGCCCGCCCCGGTGTCCTCGTCGGCCGGCCTCGCCACCCGGGCGATGCCCGCCACCGTCTGGTGGGTGAACACGTCCCGGACGGTGAACACCAGCCCGGCCGTACGGGCCCGGGCGACCAGCTGGGTGGCCTGGATGCTGTCGCCGCCCAGGTCGAAGAAGCCGACCTCGGCGCCGGCCTCGGGCACCCCGAGCACCTCGGCGAACACGGTGCAGAGGATCTGCTCGACCGGCGTCCGAGCCGCCCGGGACTCGCTGCCCGCACCGAGGTCCGGCTCGGGCAGCGCGCGGCGGTCGACCTTGCCGTTGCTGGTCATCGGGAACGTGTCGAGCACCATCACCACGACCGGCACCATGTACTCGGGCAGCCGCTCGGCCAGGAACGACCGCAACTCGGCGGGCTCGGCGTGCGCGCCCTCGGTGAGCACGGCGTAGCCGACGAGGTCCTTGCCGCCGGAGGACTTCTCCCGCACCACCACGGCGGCGTCCGCCACGGCCGGGTGCGCGCCGAGCGCGCTCTCGATCTCGCCCGGTTCGATGCGGAAGCCGCGGATCTTGACCTGGGTGTCGATCCGGCCGATGTACTCGATCTGCCCGTCCGCGCGCCGGCGGACCAGGTCACCGGTCCGGTACATCCGCGTCCCCGGTGCGCCGTACGGGCAGGCGACGAACCGCTGCGCGGTCAGCCCGGGCTGCCCGAGGTAGCCGCGGGCCAGGCCCGACCCGGCGAGGTACAGCTCGCCGGCAACGCCGACCGGCACCAGCCGCAGCCGCTCGTCGAGCACGTACCCGTGGGTGTCGTCCATCGGCCCGCCGATCGGCACCGTGCCGTCCGAGAGCTGCCGGGTGGGGTGGACGGTGGCGAAGGTCGTGGTCTCGGTCGGACCGTACACATGGGCCAGCCTGGTGCCGGGGCAGGTGGCGAGCGCACGGGTGAAAGCGGCGGGGGAGACGGCCTCTCCGCCCGTCCACACGTCCCGCAGCGAGGCCAGGACGTCGGGACGCTGGTCGGCGAGCAGGTTGAACAGGGCGGTGGTGAAGAACGCCGCGGTGACGCCGTGTCCGGTGATCGTGTGTGCCAGGACCTCGGGATCCAGGTCGCCGGCGGGTGCCACGACCGCCTGGCCGCCGGAGAGCAGCGGTACCCACAGTTCGTAGGTGGAGGCGTCGAATGCGGTCGGAGAGTGCACCAGCACCCTGGTGTGGTCGCCCTCCCGCCAGCGGTGGTCGAAGGCCAGACCCGCCACATTGCGGTGGGTGACCGCGACACCCTTCGGCGTCCCGGTGGAGCCGGAGGTGTACATGATGTAGGCCAACCGGTCCGGCCCGCCCGCGGGGGCGAGGTCGACGGCGCCGTCCGCCGCACCGTCGGCAGCGGCCGGTTCGGCGGCCACATCGAGCACGCGCATCCCGTCGGGGGTGGGGTGCTCCAGCCCCTCCCCGTCCACGAGGAGCACGCTCGCCCCGGTGTCGGCCATGATCAGCCGCATGCGGGACTCGGGGTAGCGGCGGTCCAGCGGCACGTACACGCCGCCGGCCTTGATGACGGCCAGGATCGCCACGGCCAGCCGCACGGAGCGGTCCATCAGCAGGCACACCGCGTCCTCGGCGCCGTCGGCGCCGATCCCCAGTCCGCGCAGCCGGCCCGCGAGCCGGTCCGCGGCCGCGGCGAGCTCGCGGTAGGTCAGCCGCTCGTCGCCGCAGCTGACCGCGACGGCGTCCGGGGTGCGGGCCACCTGCGCCTCGAACAGCTCGGGCAGACCGGCCGCCGGCACCTCGCCGGCCGCGCCGTTCCACTCCTCGAGCACGCGGTGCCGCTCGGCCGGGGTGAGCAGGTCGACGTCGCCGACCGGCCGGTCCGGGTCGCTGATCATCGCCAGCAGCACCTGGCGCAGCCTGCCCACCATCGCGCGCACCGTGTCCGGGTCGAAGACGTCGGCGTTGTACTCGATGCCGCCCTCGATACCGCCCGGAGTGCCGTCACCCGCGAGGCGTTCGTGCAGCAGGAAGACCAGGTCCATCCTGGCGGTGCCGGTGCTCATCACCATCGGCGCCGTCTCGACCCCGGGCAGGTCCAGGGTCTCGTCGGTCGCGTTCTGCCAGGACAGCAGGATCTGGATGAGCGGGTGGTACGACATCGACCGGGTCGGCCGCAGGCTGTCGACGAGGGCCTCGAACGGGATGTCCTGGTGCGCTAGCGCGTCGAGGGTGCGTTCCCGCACCGCGCCGAGCAGTTCCCGGAACGTCTGGCCGTCCGAGATCCGCGTGCGCAGCACGAGGGTGTTGGTGAAGAAGCCGATCAGGTTCTCGGTGGCCTGGTCGTCGCGTCCCGCGGTCCCCACGCCGATGGGGACGTCCCCACCGGCGCCGAGGCGGCTGAGCAGCACCGCCAGCGCCGCGTCGAGCACCATGAACATGCTGACGTCGCAGCCGCGGGCCAGGCGGGCCAGCCCCTCGTGCAGGTCCGCGTCCCACCGGAAGGTGACCGTGTCCCCGTCGTGGGACGTCTCGGCCGGGTACGGGCGGTCGACCGGAAGGGCGATCCGCTCCGGCAGGCCGTCCAGCGCGCCGCGCCAGTAGTCCAGTTGGCGCGACCACGTGCTCTCGGGGTCGTCCTGCGCGCCGAGGTACTCGCGCTGCCACAGGGCGTAGTCGGCGTACTGCACGGGCAGCTCGGCCCACCCGGGCTCGTGGCCGGCCAGCCGCGCCCGGTAGGCGGCCGCCAGGTCGCGCCGCAGCGGCGCCAGCGACCAGCCGTCCGCCGCGATGTGGTGGACGACGACGGTCAGCACGTGTGTGTCCGCGCCGACCGCGAACAGCTCCGCGTGCAGCGGGATCTGTGTGGTCAGGTCGAACGAGTACCGGACCGCGGCGGCCACCGCGTCGTCCAGGCCGTCGGCGTCGACCTCGGTCACCGGCAGCTCGGGCCGCGCCTGCTCGGGGTCGAGGACGTGCTGGCACGCCACCGCGCCCGTGTCCGGGAAGACGGTCCGCAACGACTCGTGGCGGGCGACGACGTCGGCGAGGGCGGCCCGCAGGCAGTCCACGTCCAGCGCACCGGTGAGGCGCAGCACCACCGGGAGGTTGTAGGTGGGCGAAGGGCCCTCCATCTGGTGCAGGAACCACAGCCGCCGCTGGGCGAACGACAGCGGCAGCGGGTCGGGCCGGGTCATCCGGCTCAGCGCGGGCCGCGTGTCGCCGCCGCCCTGCCGCAGCAGCCCGGCCAGCTGGGCCACGGTCGGCTTCTCGAACAGACCCCGCACCGGCACCTCGACGCCGAGCGTGCCGCGGATCCTCGCCACCAGCCGGGTGGCCAGCAGTGAGTGCCCGCCAAGGGCGAAGAAGCTGTCGTCGACGCCCACTTGAGGCACGTTCAGCACCTGGGCGAACAGGTCGCACAGGGCCTTCTCCTCGGCGTCGCGGGGCGCGACGTACGCCGTCGCCGAACGGGTCTCCTGCGCCAGTTCGGGCGCGGGCAGCGCGCCGCGGTCGGTCTTGCCGCTCGGGGTCCGCGGCAGCGCGTCGAGGAACACGAACGCGGACGGGACCATGTAGGCGGGGAGCTTCTCGGTCAGCGCGGCCCGCAGCCGGCGGCGCAGCTCGTCGGTCGTACCGGCCGCCGGGTCCGGCACCAGGTAGGCGACCAGCCGCTGGTCGCCCGGCTGGTCCTCGCGGACCACGACGACCGAGTCCTTGACCTGCTCCTGCCACATCAGTACGGACTCGATCTCGCCGAGCTCGATCCGGTAGCCGCGCAGCTTGACCTGGTGGTCGAGCCTGCCGAGGTAGTCGACGTTGCCGTCCACCCGGCGCCGCACCAGGTCGCCGGTGCGGTACAGGCGGTCGGCGAGGCCGGACTCGAACGGGTTGGCGATGAACTGCCTCGCCGTCAGCTCCGGCCGGTCGATGTAGCCGCGCGCCAGCCCCTCGCCGCCGATGCACAGCTCACCGGGAACGCCCGGCGGCACCGGACGGCCCTCGGAGTCGAGGATGTGCACCTCGGTGTTGGCGATCGGTCTGCCGATGGTGATCGTGTCGTCCACGATCCGGGTGCCCAGCGAGTAGATCGTGGTCTCGCTCGGCCCGTACATGTTCCACAGGTCCACGCCCTTGGCCAGCAGGCGCCGCGCCAGGTCGGGGGGCAGCGCCTCGCCGCAGATCAGCCCGCGCAGCCCCGGCCGGCCCGGCCAGCCGGCGTCGAGCAGCATCCGCCACGTGGACGGGGTCGCCTGCATCATCGTCGCGCCGGTGGCGGCCATCTCCTCGGCCAGCAGCTTGCCGTCGGTGGCCACCTCGCGGGTGGCGAGCACCACGCGGGCTCCCTCGACCAGCGGCAGCAGCAGTTCCAGCGTCGCGATGTCGAACGACAGCGTGGTGACCGCGATCAGGCTGTCGCCGGCGTCGATGCCCGGCCACTGCTTCATGGCCCGGAAGAGGTTGCGCAGCGCGCGGTGCGGCAGCTGGACGCCCTTGGGGCGCCCGGTCGAGCCCGACGTGTAGATCACATAGGCGAGGTCCCCGCCCTCGACCGGCTCGCCGAGGACCTCGGCGGACTCGGCGGCGAGTTCCTCGCGCAACTCGTCCACGCACAGCGTCGTGGCCCCGGACTCCGGCAGGCCCGGCGCCACTGAGCTCTGGGTGACCAGGACGGGCAGCCCGGCGTCCTCGATCATGAACGCGATGCGGTCCCTGGGCAGCTCCGGGTCGATCGGCACATAGGCGCCGCCCGCCTTCAGCACGGCCAGCACCGCGACGACCATGTCGAGCGAGCGTTCGAGGCAGACCCCGACCCTCGCGTCGCGCCCGACGCCGAGGCTCCTCAGCCTGCGGGCCAGCTGGTTCGCGGACGCGTCGAGTTGGGCGTAGGTGAGCGTCCTCCCCTGGCAGTACACCGCCTCGGCGTCCGGCCGCAGCACCGCCTGCTGCTCGACGCGCTGGTGGGTGAGCAGTTGGTCGGGCCACTGGTTGCGGGTGTCCTCCCGCTCCTCGCGCTGCTCGCGCTCCTCGGCCTCGGTCAGCAGCGCGACGTCCAGGATCGGCTGCTCCGGGTCGGCCAGCAGGTTGTCCAGCAGCACCTTCAGATGGCCACCCATGCGGTCGATCGTGTCCGCGTCGAACAGTTCGGTGTTGTACTCGAACCAGCCGCTGAGCCCGTCGCCCTGCTCGAACACCTGCAGCTCGAGGTCGAACCGTGCGGTGGAGCTCTCCACCTCCATCAGCTCGAGGCGCAGCCCGCCGGCCTCGAACTCCGGCAGCGGGATGTTCTGGTACACGAACGACACCTGGAAGATCGGCGACCGCGACAGGTCCCGCTCCGGGCGCAGCTCCTCCACCAGCCGCTCGAACGGCACCTCCTGGTAGGCGAAGGCGTCGAAGGCCGCGCGGCGCACGCGGCCGAGCAGCTCGGTGAACGAGGGGTTGCCGGACACGTCGTTGCGGATCGCGAGCGTGTTGACGAAGTAGCCGATGAGCCGCTCGATCTGGGACTGCCCGCGGTTGGCCACCGGCACGCCGACGACGACATCCTCTTCCCTGCTGTACCGGTGCAGCAGCACGACATAGGCGGCGAGCAGGGTCATGAACGGGGTGACGCCGGTGCCCCGGCTCAGCTCGCGCACGCCGTTCATCACCGAGGCGGACAGGTGGAAGGGCCGCGAGCCGCCGGCCGTGCTCAGCACGGCGGGTCGCGGCCGGTCGGTGGGGAGCTCGAGAATCGGCGCGGCGCCCTCGAGCGCCTTCTTCCAGTGCTCCAGCTCGGCCGCGAAGTCCGGGCCCGCCAGTTTCTTGCGCTGCCAGGCCGCGTAGTCGGCGTACTGGACGGGCAGCTCCGGCAGTTCGGCCCTGGTGCCGGTGAGGTGGCCCTGGTACAGGGCGACCAGCTCGCCGAGCAGCACCGACGTCGACCACAGGTCGGCGACGATGTGGTGCATGGTGAGCAGCAGGACGTGCTCGTCGGCGGCCAGGCGCAGGAACTTCATCCGCATGAGCGGCCCGGTGCCCAGGTCGAACGGACGGGCGAACTCCTGGCGTGCCAGCTCCTTGATGTCCTCCTCGCCGTCGGGGCCGCGCAGGTGCCCGCACTCCTCGACGGTCAGCTCCAGTTCACCGGAGTCGTGTACGACCTGCACGGGCTCGCCGTCGGCCTCGTCGAACGTGGTGCGCAGCGACTCGTGCCTGCGGACGATCTCGGCGAGGCTCCGGCGCCAGAGCTCCACGTCGAGCGGACCGTGCACACGCACCGCCGCCGGGATGTTGTAGGCGGCGCTGCCCGGGTTGAGCTGGTCCAGGAACCACATGCGCTGCTGGGGGAACGACGCCACGAACCGCCGCTTGCGCGCCGGCGGCCGGTCGCCGCCCTTGCGCCGCAACCGCTCCGCCAACAGTGCGCGCTTCTGCTCCGGTGTGAGGCTGGTCAGGTCGATGTCGGTCATGCGCCAGTCTCCTGATCGTTGGTCTCGGCGGCGGACTCCGCGGCGAGAGCTCCCGCGGCTGTGCTTCCACCTGCGCGTCGGACGACCTCTCCGGTTCCGCCGGCTCGGTGGCCTCATCGCGACGCGGGGGCACCGCGTCGGTGGCCGCGCCGCCGTCGGCCACGTGGGGCGCGGTGCCGGTGACGGTGGGGCGTCCCACGCCTCGGCGATGACCTGCGCCTGGCCGTCCACGCTCGGCGCGTCTCCTGCCGCGGGCGGCGAATCCGCCCGCGCCGTGAGCTGTTTCCAACTTGGCTGGCGATCCGACCGGTTGGTGGGGGAGGGAGTGTCTAGGGGGAGGGAGTGCCTGAGAAGAGATGAAGTCCCTGGGGTGTATGGCCAAGATCAACCTGTCCGCCCGAGCTTCACGTGCTTGTTTACCCATCGGGGGATCGATCTGTCCAGCTTGACGCTGCGCCCCAACCCCACTGCGCTGACGAGGACTTGTTCTTGCGCAGCTTTGTGCCGAGCGGGCACAGAACAAGACGCAGGCACGGAACTCCGTGCCTGCGTCCAGTCGTCCTCGCGGGCTCGCCGCCCGGTCGGCAGGGGTCAGACGGTGCGCCGCCGCGCATGGCGGACCGGCCGCATGATCAGCAACACCACTGATCCGACCAGGAGGACCAGGCCGGCGACCAGGAACGCGACGCCGATCCAGGACAGATAGGCGAACTTCGCGGCCACGGTCACATGGCCGGCGAGCCCGCTCGACCCGTCGGCCTTCATGGCGACCGCCGCGACGTCGCCCGGTTGCACGGTCCACTTCAGCGTCTGCGCACCCTTTCCGCTGGCCTTGGCCAACCACATGTCGGCCTGATCCGGCAGCGTCTTGGGCGCGCCGCCCGGCTGCTCGGTCTGGGTGTCGCCCTTGGCCCCCGAGTCGTGGATCGTCGTGTGCTGGACGCCGTCCAGGTACTGGCGGAGCCCGGCCTCGTCGGCGAGGCCGATGAACACCGGGTCGGCGGCGTTGTCCGGCGTGTAGGTGATCCGGAGGGATTCCTGCAGGCCTCCCATCGCCTTGTCGGGATTCCAGCCGTCGGTGGCCATGGCGTAGGTGTCGGTGCGGTGCGCGTACCGGTCGGTGCCCAGGTCGATGTAACCGTCGTCTTGGAAGGCCATGGCCATGGCGGTGCCACCCACGCCGACGAGTGTCAGGGCCACAAGGGACAGGATTCCACCGACCACGACGGCAGCGATCCGCCCTGCCGTCCAGCCGGCGGACCTGCCGCGTGTGTTCGTCTCCTCTGCGGAAACGTCGGCACCCCTGTAGGTCACGGATTCCTCCTCGATCTGGTCACCCAGGTGTCGAACTCCGGGCGCACGGTGTGTTCTTGCGTAGCTGATCGGTTGCAGAGCGACGCGCGGATCCCCGTTCCGTCCACCTGGCTCACGGTAGTGGCGCGAAGACCCTTCGACATCAGGGGCAACCCTTACGTGAGCCCGTGGACGGTTGGCAATGAGATACGGGTCTGTCAACCCTGGGCCCGCCCGGTTCCCGCCGCTGTCCGCACCCCGGCGCCGGGGACCGTTCCCAGCCGTGCTTCCAGGACCTGCGCCGCTTCCATGGCCTTCACCCCGATTTCGAAGCACTCGGCACTTCCTCGTTCCACCCGGAAGAATGGCTGAGTTACGACCCCGCCGGTCGCCGGACGTCCTGGCAGCAGACCGGAGGCGCGGCCCGCGGACCGGGCCGGCTCTCACGGGGAGCCGTACCGCTCTGCCGGCGTCCGTGGAACGACCCGTCAAAATCATGGACTTCCATTGCCCGAGGTGTGCGTGTCCGTATCGGAACGGCTCGAACGGTGAACCCGAATTCCGCGTACGCCCCGGTGCGGCGGTGTGCGGCGGCACCGGTCGACGGGCGCCGGGCCGTCGACCGGTGATGTTCAACTGACCGGACAGGACAGTTGAACATCACCGGCCCGTGCTTGAACACCCTTTGACACCCCGGGCCGGACCGGTGGTGGCTGGACTCGGCTGTCGGCCGGGTGCCAGCATGACTCGCGCACTTGCCCCCACAATTCGGCAAGGCGATGGCGAAACGGGCATCCCGGGGCGACTCGATCGTATTTCTCCTATGGGAAACCCACATTATTCGTGTCCTGTTTTTTCGCGGACAGCCGGAAAGAGGGCCAAAGACACATGCAGAAGATCCTCGATGCGATCCTCGCGGGCGAACTCGGTGAGGTGGGCAACCTGCCGGTGCCCGAGTTCTACCGGGGGGTGACCCTGCACGCCGACGAGACGGAGATGTTCGAGGGACTGGCGGGCCGTGACAAGGACCCGCGCCGTTCACTGCACCTGGACGAGGTGGCCACCCCCGAGCCGGCCGCGGGCGAGGTGCTGGTGGCGGTGATGGCGAGCGGGATCAACCACAACACGGTGTGGTCGTCGATCTTCGAGCCGCTGCCGACGTTCGGCTTCCTGTCCCGTTACGGCCGGACCTCGCCGCAGGCCGCCCGGCACGACCTGCCGCACCACGTGCTGGGCTCGGACCTGGCCGGGGTGGTGCTGCGCTGCGGGGAGGGCGTGGTGGCCTGGCGCCCCGGGGACGAGGTGGTCGCGCACTGCCTGTCGGTGGAGCTGCACCACCCCGACGGGCATGCCGACACCATGCTCGACCCGGAGCAGCGGATCTGGGGCTTCGAGACGAACTTCGGCGGGCTGGCCGAGTTGGCGCTGGTGAAGGCCAACCAGCTGATGCCCAAGCCGCGTCACCTCACCTGGGAGGAGTCCGCCGCCTCGGGCCTGGTGAACTCCACCGCCTACCGGCAACTGGTCTCCGACAAGGGCGCCCGCCTCAAGCAGGGCGACACCGTGCTGATCTGGGGCGCCTCCGGCGGCCTCGGCTCGTACGCCACGCAGATGGTGCTCAACGGCGGGGCGACCCCGGTGTGCGTGGTGTCCAGTCCGCAGAAGGCGGAGGTGTGCCGGCGGATGGGCGCGGAACTGGTGATCGACCGGAGCGCGGAGGGCTACCGGTTCTGGAAGGACGAACAGACGCAGGACCCGCGCGAATGGCGGCGGTTCGGCGCCCGGATCAGGGAGCTGACCGGCGGCGACGACCCGGACATAGTCTTCGAGCACCCGGGCCGGGAGACGTTCGGCGCGAGCGTGTACGTGGCCCGTCGCGGCGGCACCATCGTGAGCTGCGCGTCCACCTCGGGGTTCCAGCACACCTACGACAACCGTTACCTGTGGATGCACCTCAAGCGGATCGTGGGAACGCACTTCGCGAACTACCGCGAGGCGTGGGAGGCCAACCGACTCATCGCCAAGGGCCACATCCATCCCACCTTGTCGCAGGTGGTGCCGCTGGAGAGTACCGCGCAGGCCGTTCACGACGTGCACCACAACCTCCACCAGGGCAAGGTCGGCGTGCTGTGCCTGGCGCCCGGCGAGGGGCTCGGGGTCGGCGACCCGGAGCTGCGGGCCCGGCACGAGACGGCGATCAACAGGTTTCGCGTCGGCCCGGCGAACGACTGATCGTGATGCCGTCCGGTCGCAGCGCCCCGATGGCCGGATCGCGCGGGCTCGCCATCGCGCGCGGCGCGGTGCCGGTGGGCCCTCGGCCGACGTCCTTCCCGGACGTCGTCGCCGGTTCCCGGCCCCGCATCGGCGGCTCGGACAACGGGCGCGAGTCGGGGCAGTCCGCTCCGGGCCGAAGCGAACCGGTCCGGTCGCGGGAATGGCGCGACCGGACCGGGGACCCTTTGAACGGCCCGTCCGTGGCTGTTTCTTGACGGGCCCGTGGGGCTTGTTGGATGCTGATCCGCGAATGGCGGGAATCCACGGGGAAATCCGGCCGGCCCACCGGCCGATATTCCCCGAGCGCCCTTCCGAATCTTTGTTTCGCGATTCTCCCGGCCGAATCCGGCCGATCCGCTGACTAATGCACGTAAGAAGTACGGGAAACGGCCGAGCGGTTGTCCGTGGAGTGCGACCAGGTGCCGTCACCGGAAATTCGGCGGGAATACGCGGAGCGATCTGCGAATTTCCGCGAACACTCGCTCAAGGTGTCGAGCACTGAGAGGACGGTCGGATGCCGGGCCGGGACGCACAATCGCTTGTCGACCATTTCCGCACGGTCTTCGGTGAACACTCGCAGGAGCAGGTCTTCCGGTACCTCGTGGACGGCGAGGGCGAGCCGCAGGCCATCGCCAACGCCGAGTTCGACCTGCGGGCCCGCACGATCGCCGCCGCGCTGCAGGAGCGCTTCCCCGCCGGGGAACGGGCCCTGATCATGTGTCCGGCCGGACTGGACTACGTCGCCTCCTTCTTCGCCTGCCTGTACGCCGGCATCACGGCCGTACCGGTCTACCCCCCCGACCCGGCGTTCCTGATGCGTACCCTGCCGCGGCTGACCGGCATCATCGAGGACGCCGAGCCCGCGGTGCTCCTCGCGCCCGCCTCGACGGTCGCCCTCGCCGACCGCTTCGCCGAACACGCCCCGGCGCTGCGGGACATCACCTGGCTGGCCGTCGACGACCTCGACACCGCGGCCGCCGGCGGCTGGCGCGACCCCGGCATGAGCCGCGACGACCTCGCCTTCCTGCAGTACACCTCCGGCTCCACCAGCCGGCCCAAGGGCGTGATGGTCAGTCACGGCAACCTGATACACAACATCGAGGCCATCTGCCGGCAGCTCTTCGTCGACGACGCCAGTGGGCAGCACATGGTGAGCTGGCTGCCGCCCTTCCATGACATGGGCCTGATCTACGGCCTGCTCACCCCCGCCTACGCCGGGTTCCCGGTCACCTTCATGTCGCCGTTCTCGTTCCTGAAGCGGCCGTTGCGCTGGCTGCGCGCGATCTCCGACGCCGGCGGCACCGCGAGCGCCGCCCCCAACTTCGCCTACGACCTCGCGGTGGCCAAGGTCACCGATAAGGACCGGCAGACCCTGGACCTGAGCTCCTGGCGGATCGCCGTCAACGGCGCGGAGCCGGTCCGGATGCAGACCCTGGAGCGCTTCTCCCGCACCTTCGCCGAGTGCGGCTTCCGGCCCAGCGCCCACGTCCCCTCCTACGGTCTGGCGGAGGGCACCCTGCTGGTCTCCACCGGCCACGCCTCCGGCCCCGTCCATCGTGACCTGCGGCCCGAAGGGCTCCTCGCGGGCGTCGCCGAGGACGCCGGCCCGGACGAGGCGGTGCGCACCCTGCTCAGCTGCGGCATGTCCCCGCACGACCAGCGGGTCGTGGCCGTGGACACGCAGACCCGCGCCGCCCTGCCCGACGGCCGGGTGGGCGAGCTGTGGGTCGCGGGACCGAGCATCGCGCACGGCTACTGGCGCCGCCCCGAGGCCAGCGAGGAGACCTTCCGGGCCCACCTCGACACCGGGGAGGGACCGTTCCTGCGCACAGGCGACCTCGGTTTCACCGACGGCGACCAGGTCTACGTCACCGGCCGCATCAAGGACGTCATCATCGTCGCGGGCCGCAACCACTATCCCCACGACATCGAACGCACCGTCGAGGGCGTCGACCCGGGCCTGCGGCAGGGCTGCGGGGTGGCCGGCGCCCGCGAGATCGACGGCGAGGAACGCCTCGTCGTCGTCCAGGAGTACCGCGGCAGCCGCTCAGCGGAGGACCGGGCCCGGGTCGTCGCGGCGATCCGCGCCGAGGTCGCCCGCGAGCACGGCCTGCAGGCGTACGTCGTGGCCCTTGCCCGCGCCGGGACGGTGCCGAAGACCTCCAGCGGCAAGCTGCAGCGCGCGGCCTGCCTCGACGCCCTCCTCGCGGGCACCCTGGAACCGCTGGTGCTGTGGCGGGCGGACGAGGCGGAGGCCGGCACCGGCCCGGCGCAGCAGGACACGTCCCCGGCGCCCGGCACGTCCGGATCCGCCACGGAGCCCGGCGCGCATGACGCCGCACCCCCGCGTCCCGCGCCGGGCGCCGCCGAGATCGAGCGGTGGCTGCGCGAGGCGCTGGCCACCGCGACCGGCAGGCGCGTCGACACCATCGACCCGGAGCTGCCGTTCGCCGGGTACGGGCTGCGGTCCGTGGAGATGGTCACGATGGTCGGCGACCTGGAACGCCACCTCGGCGTGCCGCTGGCACCCGGCGTCGTCTGGGAGCACCCCACCGCCGCCAAGCTCGCCCGCCACCTGGCGGGGGAGCCTGCCGAGCCCGCAGCGGGCACGGCCGCCGACGAGCCCACCACCTCCCTCGCGGCCCCCGTGCCCACCGCCTCGCCCGCGGCCACGGACGGACCCGCCGGGGACGGACCCGTCGCGGCCGAACCGATCGCCGTCATCGGCATCGGCTGCCGCTTCCCCGGCGGCGTCGACAGCCCCGACAGCTTCTGGCGACTGCTGAGCGAGGGACGCGACGCGATCACCGAGGTGCCCGCCGATCGCTGGAGCACCGAGGAGTTCTCCGACGACGACCCGGCGGCCCCCGGTCGCACCAACAGCCGCTGGGGCGGGTTCCTCGACGGCGTCGACCGCTTCGACGCGGGCTTCTTCTCCATCTCGCAGCAGGAAGCCGCCCGCATGGACCCGCAGCAGCGGCTGCTCGCCGAGGTCGCCTTCGAGGCCCTGGAGAACGCGGGCGTGCCCACCGGCGGGCTGTCCGGCTCGCCGACCGGCGTGTTCATCGGCATCTCCACCTTCGACTACGCCACCGGCCAACTGCGCGACCTCGACGCCATCGACGCCTACACCGGCACCGGCAGCGCGCTGAGCATCGCCGCCAACCGGCTGTCGTACCTGCTGGACCTGCGCGGCCCCAGCATGGCTGTCGACACCGCCTGCTCCTCCTCGCTGGTGGCGGTGCTCCAGGCGTGCGCGAGCCTGGCCCAGGGCGACTGCGACCTGGCCATCGCCGGCGGCGTCAACCTGGTGCTGTCCCCGGCGCTCGCCATCAACTTCAGCAAGGCCGGGGCGATGTCCGCCGACGGCCACTGCAAGCCGTTCGACGCGAGCGCCGACGGCTACGTACGCTCCGAGGGCGCCGGCATGGTGGTCCTCAAGCCGCTCAGCCGGGCCCTGGCCGACGGCGACCCCGTCCACGCCGTGATCCGGGGCGGCGCCGTCAACCAGGACGGCGCGAGCAACGGCCTGATGGCGCCCAACCCGAAGGCCCAGGAGGCGGTGCTGCGCGCCGCCCACGCCAAGGCCGGGGTGCGGGCCGCCGACATCGCCTACGTGGAGGCGCACGGCACCGGCACCATCCTCGGCGACCCCATCGAGGCCAAGGCCCTCGGCGAGGTCCTCGGCGACGACCGCGACCCGGACCGGCCCTGCCTGATCGGCTCGGTGAAGTCCAACCTCGGCCACATGGAGGCCGCCGCGGGCATCGGCGGCCTGATCAAGACCGTCCTGATGGTCCGCCACCGCATGGTGCCGCCGACCCTGCACTACCACGAGCCCAACCCGCACATCCCCTTCGACGACCTCCCCGTCCGGGTCGCCGACACCCTCCGGCCGTGGCCCGCGGCCGGCACCCCGGCCCTCGCGGGCGTCAGTTCCTTCGGCTTCGGCGGCACCAACGCCCACCTCGTGGTGGAGGAACCGCCGCCCGCCGCCCCCGCCCGCCCCGCGCCCGAAGGCGCCGTGCTGCTGACCGTCTCCGCCCGTGACGGGCAGGCCCTGCGCGACCTCGCCGCCCGCTACGAGGACAAACTCACCGACGGCACACCCGTGGGCACCCTCGCCACCGCTGCCGCCGTCCGCCGCACCCACCACGAGCACCGCCTGGCCTGCGTGGGCACCTCCGCGGCCGAACTGCGCGCCGCGCTCGCCGCGTTCGGCCGCGGCGAGGACGCCGCCGGCCTCAGCTCCGGCGTGCGCCGGGTCGGCCGGCAGTCCAAGCCGGTGTTCGTCTTCTCCGGGCAGGGGCCCCGCTGGTGGCCGCTCGCCGCCGACCTGTTCACGGGTGAACTCGGCGGGGAGAAGGCCTTCCGCGCCGTCCTCGAACGCGCCGACGCCCTGCTGCGCCGCCACACCGACTGGTCGCTGCTCGACCAGCTCGCCGCCGACCCCGCCCGCTCCCGGCTGCTGGACACCGCGGTCGGCCAGCCCGCCCTCGTCGCCGTCCAGGCCGCGCTGGCCGGCCTGTGGCGATCCTGGGGCGTCGAACCCGCCGCCGTCGTCGGGCACAGCGTCGGCGAGATCGCCGCCGCCCATGTCGCGGGCGCGATCTCCCTGGAGGACGCCCTCCTGATCGCCCTGCACCGCGGCAACGCCCTGCACGCCGCCGCCGGCAGGGGCCGGATGGCCGTCGCGGGCGTCTCCCTGGACCGGGCCCGCTCCCTCCTCGACGAACGCCGCCCCGGAGCGGTGTGGATCGCCGCCGGCAACAGCCCCGGCTCCACCGTCTTCTCCGGCGAGGGCAACGTGCTGGAGGAGTTCGCCAAGTCCCTGGAAGCCGAAGGCCTCTACTGCAAGGTCCTGGAATCCGTCGAGTTCGCCTCCCACTGCCCTCTGATGGAACCCGTCGCCGCCGAACTGTGGCGGCTGCTGGCCCCCTTGCGACCCCGCGCCACCGCCATCCCGATGATCTCCACCGTCACAGGCGAGACCGTCCCCGGCGACCGGCTCGACGCCGAGTACTGGGCGTCCAACCTCACCCGGCCGGTCCTGTTCGACACCGCCGTCACCGCGCTCGCCGACACGGGGCACGACGTGTTCGTCGAGATGTCGCCGCACCCGATGCTCACCGACGCCGTCACCGAGCGTCTGTCGTCGTACGAAGGCGGCGTCGCGGTGTCGTCGCTGCGCCGCGACCAGCCGGGCCGCGCCGCCGTACTCGCCGAACTCGGCCGCCTCTACACCGCCGGCCGGCAGGTCGACTTCACCCGCGTCCACGGCCCCGCCGGACCCATGGCCGACCTGCCCACCTACCCCTGGCAGCGCACCCGGAGCTGGTACGAGCAGCGCACCCGGAACCGGCCCGCGCACCGCGGTCACCCGGTGCTGCGGGACCGCACCGCCTCCGCGCTGCCGCCGCACGCCGTCCACTGGTCGGCCCCCGTCGACCTCGCCGGATTCCCGTACCTGACGGACCATCAGGTAGGCGGCAGTCCCGTCCTGCCGGCCGCGCTCGTGCTGGACGCCTCACTCGCCGCGGCCCGCGCGCACCTCGGCGGCGGCGCAGCCCTGGACGACGTCGCGTTCACCCGGCTCACCGTGGTGCCCGAGCAGGCCGACGACACCACGCTGCAGCTCGTCCTCGTCCCCGGCACCGCCGACACCGGCACGCTGCGGCTGTTCACCCGGGCCACCGCCGACGACGAGTGGACCGAGGCCGCCCGGGCAGCCTTCCGCCGCGCGGTCCCCGAAGCCGCCGCCGAACCGCTCGCCGCCGTACGGGCGCGCTGCGCCACCGCCGCCGCGGCCGGCGACCACTACGCCGCCCTGCGCCGCGCCGGGCTGGCGTACGGGCCCGCGTTCCAGGGCGTCGAGGAACTGTGGCGGGGCCGGGCCGAGGCCGTCGCCCGGCTGCGCGAGCGGAGCGCCCTGACCACCGACCGCGGCGAGCACCCGGTGCATCCGGCCGTGCTCGACAGCGCCCTGCAGGTCCTCAGTGCCGCCCTCGACGCGCGGGACCAGCCCCTCGAGGCCACGTACGTGCCGGTGGGCGTCGGCGGCTTCACCCTCTTCACCGACCGCGCCGAACCCCGCTGGGCCCACGCCGCCGTCGCCTCGCCGCGGACCGGCGCCGACGAGATCACCGGCGCCACCGTCGTCCTCTACGACGACGCGGGCACCCCCGTCGGCGAGGTCACCGGCATCACCCTGAAGCGCCTGGACCGCGCCGAGGCCGCCGACCCGCTCGGCGAGGCCCTGCTCGGCATCGCCTGGCGCCCCGCCCCCGCCGACGCCCCCGCCGCGCAGCAACCGCCGGGCACCTGGCTGCTGTTCACCGACAGCGGCGGCACCGCCGCCGCCCTCGGCACCGCACTGCGCTCCCACGGCGCCACCTGCCTGACCGTCACCGCCGGCCCCGCCTACCGCAAGGCCGACGCGGCACACTACGAACTCGACCCCGGCCGCCGCGAGGACGTCGCCGCGCTGCTGGCCGACCTGGCCGCCGCGGGCACCCGCCCGGACGGGATCGTCCACGCCTGGACCCTCGACGTCGACCTCACCGAGGACGGCGGCCCGGAGCAACTCCCGGCCGCCCAGGACGCCGCCTGCCTGCCCGTACTCCACCTCGTGCAGGAACTCGCCCGTGCCGGCCAGGACCCCGCACCCCGCCTGGTCCTGCTCACCCGCGGTGCCCAGCACGCCGCCGACGGCGACGAACCGGCCGCCGGACAGGCGCCGCTGTGGGGCCTGGCCCGGGTGATCGGCCAGGAACACACCGAGCTGCGGACCACCGTCGTCGACCTGGACCCGGCCCGTCCCCAGGACGAGACCGCCCAGCTGCTCGCCGAAGTGCAGCGCACCGGCGACGACGACCAGGTCGCCCTGCGCGCCGGCGCACGCCTCACTCCCGCGCTCCAGCCCTGGACGCCCGCCGCCCAGGTCCCGGAGGACCACCGACCCACCTGGGCCTTCGACGCCTCCCGCGACGGCAACCACCGTCTGCTGGCCACCCGCCCCGGCAGCCTCGCCGGCCTCCGCTCGACCTGGTGGCACCGCACCCCGCCGGGGCCCGGCCAGGTCGAGATCGAGGTCGCCGCCGCCGGCCTGAACTTCAGCGACGTCCTCAAGGCCCTCGACACCTACCCCGGCGCCGAAGGCGTCGTGCCGCTCGGCGCCGAGTGCGCCGGCCGGATCACCTCCGTGGGCGAGGGCGTCACCGGGCACCGGGCCGGCGACCGGGTCATCGCCGTCGGCGGCAGCAGCATGGCCGCCTTCACCACCGTCGACGAGCACCTGGTGGCGCCGGCCCCGGCATCCCTCGACGACGACGAGGCCGCCGCCGTGCCCATCGCGTTCCTCACCGCCGTCCACGCCCTCGAACGCCTCGCCCGCCTCCGCGAGGGCGAGAGCGTGCTCATCCACTCCGCGACCGGCGGCGTCGGCCTCGCCGCGCTCCAGGTCGCCCGCCGCCGCGGCGCCCGCGTCTACGCCACCGCCGGCACCCCCGGCAAACGCGACCTGCTGCGCGGTCTCGGCGTCGAGCACGTCATGGACTCCCGCACCCTCGCCTTCGCCGACGAGATCACGGAGCTCACCGGCGGCCGCGGTGTCGACGTCGTCCTGAACTCCACCTCCGGTGAGGCCCTCGTACGGTCCCTGGGGCTGCTCGCGCCCGGCGGGCGCTTCGTGGAGATCGGCAAGCGCGACATCTACGACAACAGCCACATCGGCCTGGAGTTCTTCAAGGACAACCGCGCCTTCCTCGCCGTCGACCTGGAGCGCACCATCCGCGAGGAACCCGAGGAGATCGCGGGACTGTTCGCCGACGTCGTCCAGGGCTTCGACCGCGGCGACTTCACCGCCCTGCCCGTCACGGTCCACTCCTTCGCCGACGCCCCCGCCGCGTTCACCGACATGGCCAAGGCCCGCCACACCGGCAAGCTCGTCCTGCGCCCGGCCGCCGGCGAAACCGTCACCACCGCCCCCGGCGCGGCGCCGGTACGGCCCTTTGGCACCTACCTCATCACCGGCGGCCTCGGCGCGCTCGGCCTGGAGACGGCCCGCTACCTCACGGGACACGGCGCCCGCCACCTTGTGCTGGTCGGCCGCAGCGCTCCCGGCGCCGAAGCCGAACGGGCCATCGCCGAGCTGCGGACCCGTGGTGCCGAGGTCACCGTCGTCAGCGCCGACGTGTCCGACCGCGGCGGCGTCGAGGAACTGCTGGCCCGCGTCGACGGCTCCATGCCGCCGCTGGCGGGGATCGTCCACGCCGCGGGCATCCTCGACGACGGCCTGCTCACCGGCCTGGACCGGGACCGGTTCCGGTCCGTCGCGGGCCCGAAGTCGAACGCGGCCTGGCACCTGCACCGGGCCACCCTCGACCGCGAGCTGGACTTCTTCGTCCTGTACTCCTCGGCCGCCGCCGTCCTCGGCTCGGCCAGCCAGGGCAACTACGCCGCCGCGAGTGCCTTCCTCGACACCCTCGCCCACCACCGACGCTCCCGCGGCCTGCCCGCGCTGAGCATCGACTGGGGCCCCTGGTCCGAGATCGGCCTCGCCGCCCGCCCCGACCGCGGCGGCGCCCTGGCCGCCCGCGGCATCGAGAGCATCAGCCCCGACCAGGGCATCGCCGCCCTCGACCGGCTGCTGCGCGGCTCCACCACCCAGGTCTGCGTCCTGCCCCTGGACCGCGACAAGCTCCGCGACCACCCCGGCGGCGGCCTGCTGCGCACCCTCACCGACCAGCCCGGCCAGGACGCCGACGGCACCGCGGGACCGCTGGACGAGGTACGCCGCCGGATGCTCGCGGTCGAACCCGGCCGCCGCCGCAGGGCCGTCCTGACCGAGCACTGCCGGGCCGTCGCCGCCCGCGTCGTCGGCACGGACCCCGCCAGGATCGACACCAGCGCCCCCATCACCAGCCTGGGCTTCGACTCGCTGCTCTCCCTGGAGCTGCGCAAGTCCCTGGAGTCCTCACTGCGGGTCAAGCTGTCCTCCACCGTCATGTGGCGGTTCCCGACCGTCGACGCCCTGGTGCCGTACCTGGCCGAACGCATGGAGATCGAGCTGGAGCCCGGCCGGGCCCCGGACACCGACGGGCCCGCCGTACCCGGCCCGCGGACCGCACCCGTGCCGCCGGCCGTGAAGGCGCCGCCGGCCACCCCGGACAGCGCGGGTCCGCCCGCCGCGGACGGCCCGCCGGACCTCGACGCGATGTCCGCCGCGGAACTCGAAGCACTCCTGCTGGCCAAGACGAACCAGATCGACGAAGGGGGTCGGCGATGACGCCACCGGGACAGGACCTGCTGCCGGCCGACACGCTCAAACGCGCCTACCTGACGATGGAACGCCTCCAGCGCCAGGTCGAGGAGTACGAGCGGGCCCGCACCGAGCCCATCGCCATCGTGGGCACCGGCTGCCGCTTCCCCGGCGGTGTCACCGACATCGCCGGCTACTGGCGGATGCTGGCCGACGGCACCGACGCCGTGGGCGACACCATCCCCGGCGACCGGTGGGACCACGAGGTGTTCTACGACGAGGAGGCCGGCAGGCCCGGGAAGACCTACACCCGCTCCGGCGCGTTCCTCGACGGCATCGACCGGTTCGACCACGACTTCTTCGGGATCTCCAGGCGCGAGGCCATGGCGATGGACCCGCACCAGCGCCTCAGCCTCCAGGTGTGCTGGGAGGCACTGGAGAACGCCGGGCAGGCCCCGGCGGGCCTGGCCGGCAGCAACACCGGCGTGTTCATGGGCGCCGCCTCCTCGGACTACGTCACCACGCAGATCCGCCACCCCGACGACGTCAGCGCCTACACCAGTTCCGGCGCCGCCTTCTCCTTCGTGCCGGCCCGCATCGCCTACCTCCTCGACCTGCGCGGCCCCAACATCACTGTCGACACCGCCTGTTCCTCCTCGCTGGTGGCCGTCCACCAGGCGTGCCAGAGCCTGCGCCTGGGAGAGTGCGACATGGCCCTGGCCGGCGGCGTCAACGTGGTGCTGTCGCCCATTCTGATGATCTCCCAGTCGCAGTTCGGCTCGGTCTCCCGGCAGGGCCGCGCCATGACGTTCTCCGACACCGCCGACGGCTACGTGCGCGGCGAGGGCTGCGGCGTCGTCGTCCTCAAGCGGCTCTCGGACGCCCAGCGCGACGGTGACCGCGTCCTCGCCGTCGTGCGCGGCGGCGCGGTCAACCAGGACGGCCGCAGCGCCGGCATCACCGCGCCCAACGGCGCCGCGCAGCGTGATGTGTTCCGCCAGGCCCTGGCCGCCGCCGGGGTGGCACCCGAGCAGGTCGGCTACGTCGAGACCCACGGCACCGGCACCCGCCTCGGCGACCCCATCGAAGCCGAGGCCCTCGCCGACGTGTACGGCCGCGACCACGGCTCGCCGGTCTACCTCGGCGCCGTCAAGACCAATATCGGCCACCTGGAGGCCGCGGCCGGAATCGCCGGACTCATCAAGGCCGCACTGTGCCTGGACCGCGCCGAAATCCCGCCGAACCTGCACTTCACCCGGCTGAACTCCAACATCTCCTTCGACGGCACCACCTTCCAGGTGCCCACCCGCCTCACCCCGTGGCCGCACACCGACGGCCGCCGGGCGGCCGCGGTGAGCAGCTTCGGCCTGAGCGGCACCAACGCCCACCTGATCCTGGAGCAGGCCCCGCCGCCCGCCCCGCCGGCCGCCGACGACCGCAGGCCGGCCTCGGTCCTGGCGCTGTCCGCCCGCAGCGAGACCGCGCTGACCGCCCTCGCCGGCCGCTACGCCGACCGGCTGGCCGACGGCGACGACACCTCACTGGCCGACCTGTGCCACTCGGCGGGCACCGGCCGCTCCCACTTCCGCCACCGCCTCGCCGCCGTCGGCACCACCCGCCAGGAGGTCGCCGGCCGGCTCGCCGCCTTCGCCCGCGGCGAGGACGGCCCCGGCCTGGTCCAGGGCGAGGCCGGCAGCCCCGAGGTCGTGTTCCTCTTCACCGGCCAGGGCGCCCAGCGCCCCGGCATGACCCGCGGCCTGTACGACACGCAGCCCACCTTCCGACGCGCCGTCGACGCATGCGCCGAGGTCCTCCGCCCGCTGCTGGAACGGCCACTGCTGTCGGTCCTTTTCCCCGACGACCCCGAAGACCCGCAGATCAACGACACCGCCTACGCCCAGCCCGCCACCTTCGCCGTCGAGTACGCCATGGCCCAGCTGTGGCGCTCCTGGGGCATCACCCCCGCGGCCGTCCTCGGCCACAGCTTCGGCGAGTGCGTCGCGGCCTGCGTCGCGGGCGCGATGTCCCTCGAGGACGGCCTGGCCTTCGCGGTGGAACGCGCCCGCGTCATCCAGGAGTTCTGCCTGCCCGGCACCATGGCCGCGGTGTTCGCCTCCGAGGAGGAGGTCGCCGCCGAGATCGCCGCGCACCCCGGCCGGATCGCCGTCGCCGCGGTCAACGGCCCCGCGAACACCACGATCTCCGGCGACCGGGACCTCGTCGAGGCCGCGTGCGCCGCCTTCGCCGCCCGAGGCGTCAAGGCCAAGCAGCTGCACATCGCCTCCGCCGGGCACTCCCCGCTGATGGACCCCGTCCTGGAGCCGTTGCGCCGAGTCGCCGAGAAGATCACCTTCTCCGCCCCGCGCATTCCCCTCGTCTCCAACGTCACCGGCGAACTGTGGCCGTGGGACCAGGCGCCGGGCCCCGACTACTGGTGCCGGCACGTCCGCGGCACCGTGCGGTTCGCCGACGGCGTGCGGACCCTGCGGGCCATGGGCTACCGCACCTTCGTCGAGGTCGGCCCCGCCCCCACCCTGCTGGGCGTCATCAGCGACGCCCTGCCGCCCGGCCACGACGACCTGCTGCTGCCCAGCCTGCGGCCCAAGCAGGACGACTGGGAGGTCCTGCTGCCCACCGTCGCCGAACTGTACGCGGCGGGCGCTCCCGTCGACTGGGCCGGCTTCGACTCCGACTACACCCGCGCCAAGGTGCCGCTGCCCACGTATCCCTTCGACCCGGTGCGCTGCTGGCAGCCCCCGCGCCCCTGGGACGGCACCGCGGCCGCCGCCGTCGCCGACGACGACGGCACCCCCGAGGCCGGGGAAGGCTCGCGCACCCGGGCCGCCCGCGGCGGCCGCCGCTCCTCCCGCACCCGGCGCCGCGCCAGCCGTATCCCCACCACCGCCGAGCTGCTGGAACTGGCCGAATCCGAGCGGCTGGAAACCCTGGCCGCCCAGTTCGCGCTCAGCGTCAAGGACGTCCTCGGCTCCACCTCCACCGACGTCGCCCTGGACGAGCCGCTGACCAGCTTCGGCCTGGACTCCCTCATGGCCGTCGAACTGCGAAACGACATCCAGAGCAGGCTCGGCATCACCCTGCAGATCACAGACTTCCTCGGCGGCGCGACCATCAGCAGCGTCGCCGGGGGCATCGTCAAGGAGCTGTCGGCGACCGGCGACACCTCCCTGACGGGCACCGTGCACGACAGCGCCGGGGCATCCACCGCGATCCGGCGGATGCCCCGCGCTGCGGACGGCGTTGCGGCACTCCTCGACGAACTCACCGGCACCGCCGCCCCGGAGCCCGGTACGGAGGCACGCCCGTGACCGACGACCTCGCCCGCCGACTGGCCGCCCTCACCCCCGAACAGCGCGCCCGGTTCGACGCCCTGCTCGCCGAGCGCTCGGCCGAGGACACCTTCCCGCTGGCGGTCCTGCAGCGCGGTACCTGGTTCCTGGAGCAGCTCCGGCCCCGCAACCCCGGCTACATCGTGCCCGGCGCGGTCCGTGTCGAAGGCCCCCTCGACACCGGCCTGCTGCGCGCCGCGGTCGCCGGGATCGTCCGCCGCCACGAGGCCCTGCGGACCACCTTCGAACTCCGCGACGGCGCCCCCGTCCAGGTCGTCCACCACCACCTGACCGTCGACGTCCCGGAAACCGATCTCAGCGACCCCGGGTACACCGACACCGACCGCCAGAAGTGGATCGACGACACTCTCGCCGAACCCTTCGACATCGACACCGGCCCCCTGGTGCGGGCCCGGCTGCTGCGCACCGGCCCCGAGCGGTCCGTGCTCGTCGTAGGGATGCACCACCTCATCTCCGACCGCTGGTCCACCGCGGTCTTCCTGAACGAACTGTCCGAGCTGTACGAGGCCTTCGCCGCCGGCCACCCCTCACCGCTGCCCGAACTTCCCATTCAGTACGGCGACTTCGCCTCGTGGCAGCACCAGCAGCTCGACAACGGCGGCTGGCAGCAGGACCTGGCCTACTGGCGCGACCACCTCGCCGGCGCGCCCTCCGTCCTCGACCTGCCCACAGACCGCCCCCGCCCCGCCGTCCAGGGCTTCAACGGCGGCTCCGTCCCCGTCGACCTGCCGCCCGCCCTGATCGGCGAACTGGCCGCGCTGGCCGGCCGGCACGGCGCCACCCCGTACATGGCGCTGCTCGCCGTCTTCCAGATCCTGCTGCACCGCTACACGGGCCAGGACGACGTCGTCGTCGGCGTGCCCACCGCCCTGCGGGGACGCGCCGAAGTCGAGCCGCTCATCGGCTACTTCGTCAACACCCTGCCTATCAGGGCCGACCTGTCCGGCAACCCCGGCTTCGAGTCGGCCCTCATCCGCGTCCGCGAAGCCTGCCTGGGCGCGTACGCCCACCAGGACGTCCCCTTCGAGCTGATCGTCGCCGACCTCAACACCCCCCGCGATCTCAGCCGTCCCCCGGTGTACCAGGTCAGCTTCAGCTACGGCCGGGAGCCGGTGCCCACCCTCGCCATGGCCGGCGCCCGCCTCACCCGGCTCCCGGTCAGGAGCGAAGGCGCCCGCTTCGACCTGGAACTCCAGGCGTTCGACACCGACGGCGGCTTCACCGGCTGGTTCGAGTACGACCGCGACCTGTTCGACGAGGCGACCATCGTCCGTCTCGCCGGCCACTTCCGCCGCCTCGTCGAACAGGTCATCGCCCGCCCCGGCACGCCCATCGGCGACCTGGACCTCCTCGACGACGCGGAACGCCACCGCGTCGTCGAGGAATGGAACGCCACCGGCAGGCAGTGGCCCGACGGCCTGGTGCACGAGCGCGTCGAGGAGCAGGTACGCCGCGCCCCCGGAGCCGAAGCCGTCCGGTACGACGGCACCTCCCTCACCTACGCCGAGTTGAACGAGCGTGCCAACCGCCTCGCCCACCTGCTGCGCCGCCACGGAGTGGGCCGGGACGTCCTCGTCGGCGTCGCCATGGAACGCTCCCTCGAACTCGTCGTCGCCCTCCTCGCCGTTCTCAAGGCGGGCGGGGCGTACGTCCCCCTCGACACCGACCTGCCGCCGGCCCGGCTCGCCGCCATCGCCGAGGACGCCCAGCCCCCCGTGGTGCTCACCCACGGCGCCCTGGCCGGCCGGCTGCCCGACCTCGGCTGCCCGGTGCTGCGGATGGAGGACCTCGCCGCGGAGCTGGCCGTACAGTCCCCGGACGACCCCGGCGTGAGCGTGGACGGCGAGGACCTGGCGTACGTCATCTTCACCTCCGGGTCGACCGGCCGCCCGAAGGGCGTGATGAACGTCCACGCCGCCCTGCGCAACCGGCTGCTGTGGATGCAGGACGCCTACGGCCTGGACGCCACCGACCGGGTGCTGCAGAAGACGCCGTTCTCCTTCGACGTGTCGGTGTGGGAGTTCTTCTGGCCGCTGATGACCGGTGCCACCCTCGTCGTGGCCCGGCCCGGCGGGCACCGCGACAGCGCCTACCTCGCCGACACCATCGCCGCCGAGCGGATCACCACCTGCCACTTCGTGCCGTCCATGCTCCAGCTCTTCCTCTCCGAACCCGCCGAGAAGTCCGCCGGCCTGCGCCGCGTCTTCTGCAGCGGCGAGGAGCTGTCCCGCGACCTGCAGGACCGCTTCCTGGACCTCCACCGGGCCGAGCTGCACAACCTGTACGGGCCCACCGAGGCCGCCATCGACGTCACCGCCTGGCACTGCCGCCCGGGGGACGACCCCCGCCCGGTGCCCATCGGCCACCCCATCGCCAACACCCGCATGTACGTCCTGGACCGCCACGGCCGCCCCGTCCCGGCCGGCGTCTCCGGCGAACTGTGCATCGGCGGCCGGGGCCTGGCCCGCGGCTACCTGAACCGCCCGGACCTGACCGCCGAGCGTTTCACGGACGACCCCTTCGTACCCGGGGCCCGCATCTACCGCACCGGTGACCTCGCCCGCCACCGCGCCGACGGCGCACTGGAGTTCCTCGGCCGCCTCGACCACCAGGTCAAGCTCCGCGGCCAGCGCCTCGAACTCGGCGAGATCGAGGCCGTCCTGACCCGGCACGACACCGTACGCGAAGCCGTCGTGGTCGCCCGCGAGCACGCCCCCGGTGACGTCCGCCTCGCCGCCTACGTCACCGCCGCGGGCGCCGCCGCACCCGCCGCCGGCGACCTCGCCGCCCACCTGCGCGAGTACCTGCCCGAGTACATGATCCCGGCGTCCTTCACCGTGCTGGACGCCCTGCCGCTGACCCCCAGCGGCAAGACCGACCGCAAGGCCCTGCCCGAGCCGCGCACCGACCGCCCCGACCTGGGGAGCCGGTTCGTCGCGCCCAAGGACGGCATGGAGCACACGCTCGCCGAGATGTGGCGCGGCCTGCTGGGCGCCGAGCGCGTCGGGATGCAGGACAACTTCTTCGACCTGGGCGGCCACTCCCTGCTCATGGCCGAGTTCCGGACCAGCCTGGCCGCCACCCTCGGCCACGAGCTGACCATGGTCGAACTGTTCCAGCACCCCACGATCGGGTCGCTGGCCGCTTACCTCGGCGGCTCCCGTACCGGGCCCGAGACAGCCACACAAGGCGCCAAGCAGCGCGCACAGAACCGTCGTCAGTCCCGTAACCGCCGGCAGCAGGCGGCCGAACGCCGGGCTTCCTCCCGCGGAGACAGGTGATCGAAGTGTCACAGCCACGACAGGACCAGGACCAGGCACCCGGCCAGGACCAGGGCCAGGACCTCGACCGCGTCGCCATCATCGGCATGGCCGGCCGCTTCCCCGGCGCCGGCGACGTGGAGGCCTTCTGGGCCAACCTCGAACAGGGCCGCGAAGGCATCACCGCCCTCTCCGACGAGGAAATGGCCGGTTCCGGCGTCGACCCGGCGCTCCTGGACCGCGACGGCTACGTCAAGGCACGGGGCGCACTGGACGGCGCGGACCTGTTCGACGAGGGCTTCTTCGGCTACAGCCCCCGCGAGGCCGAACTCCTCGACCCCCAGCACCGGGTCTTCCTCGAATGCGCCTGGCACGCCCTGGAGTCCGCCGGCGTCGACCCGGCCCGCTTCGAGGGCCGCATCGGCGTCTTCGCCGGCGCCGGCCTCAACACGTACCTGCTGTTCAACCTCATGAACAACCAGCGGGTCCTGGACGCGTCCGGCATGTACCAGGTGATGCTCGCCTCGGACAAGGACTTCCTGGCCACCCGCGCCGCCTACAAGCTGGACCTGAAGGGCCCGGCGGTCACCGTCCAGACCGCCTGCTCCACCTCGCTGACCGCCGTGCACCTGGCCAGTCAGAGCCTCATCAACGGCGAGTGCGACATCGCCCTGGCCGGCGGCGTGGCCGTGACGTCCCCGCTGCGTGGCGGCTACCAGTACGAACCCGGCGGCATCCTCTCCCCGGACGGCACCTGCCGTGCCTTCGACGCCGACGCCGCCGGCACCGTACCGGGCAACGGCGTCGGCGTCGTCGTGCTGCGCCGCCTCGCCGACGCCCGGGCCGACGGCGACAGCGTCGACGCGGTCATCCTCGCCACCGCCGTCAACAACGACGGCTCCCTCAAGGCCGGTTACACCGCGCCGAGCGTCGACGGCCAGGCCGAGGTCGTCGCCGAGGCCCTGGCACTGGCCGACGTCGACCCGGCCACCGTCGGCTACGTGGAGACCCACGGCACCGGTACCCCCCTCGGCGACCCCATCGAGATCGCCGCCCTCACCCGCGCCTACCGCGCCGGCACGGACGGCAAGGGCTACTGCGCCATCGGCTCGGTCAAGAGCAACGTCGGCCACCTCGACGCCGCCGCCGGCGTCACCGGCCTGATCAAGGCGGCCCTCGCCCTCAAGCACGAGGCCATCCCGCCGACCCTGCACTGCGAGCGGCCCAACCCCGGCCTCGAGCTGGACACCAGCCCGTTCTACGTCAACACCGAACTGCGCGCCTGGCCGCGCAAGGAGCAGCCCCGCCGGGCCGGCGTCAGCTCCTTCGGCATCGGCGGCACGAACGTCCACGTCGTCCTGGAAGAGGCTCCCGCCGACGAGCCGGACGATCCCGCCGACGGCGACCGGGGGAGCGGCGCCTCCACGGCCGAGCCCCCGGCCCGGCTGCTGCCGCTGTCCGCGAAGTCCGCGCCCGCGCTCGCCGAGGCCGCCGAGCGCCTGGCCGACCACCTCGAAGCCGACCCGGACACGCCGCTCGACGCCGTCGCCCACACCCTGGCCCGCCGCCGGGCCCGGTTCCCCCACCGCGGCGCCGTCGCCGCCCGTACCACCGAGGAAGCCGTCGGCGCGCTGCGCCGGCTCGCGCAGACCCCGTCCTCCACCGCCGCGCCCGACGCCGCCCCGGTCGCGTTCCTCTTCCCCGGGCAGGGCGCCCAGTACCCTGGCATGGCCCGCGGCCTGTACGCCCGCGAACCCGTCTTCGCCGCCGAGTTCGACCGCTGCGCCGACCTGCTCGTCCCGCACCTGGGTGAGGACCTGCGCGCCCTCGTCCTCGGCCCGGACGACCCGCAGGCCGCGGAGGAGGCCGCCGAGCGGCTGCGGCAGACCCGTATCGCCCAGCCCGCGCTGTTCAGCGTGGAGTACGCCCTGGCCCGGCTGTGGCAGTCCTGGGGCGTCCAGCCGCGCGCCATGGCCGGCCACAGCGTCGGCGAGTACGTCGCCGCCTGCCTGGCGGGTGTGTTCTCCCTGGAGGACGCCGTACGCCTCGTCGCCGTCCGCGGCCGTCTGGTCCAGGAGATGCCGCACGGCGCCATGCTCAGCGTCTTCCTCCCCGAGGAGGAGACCACCGCCCGGCTCGGAGACGGCCTGGCGCTGGCCGCCGTCAACTCCACCGCGCTCACCGTGGTCTCGGGCACCCCGGAGGCCGTCGACGCGCTCGAACAGCGGCTGGGGGACGAGGGCGTGGGCTGCCGCCGCCTGCACACCTCGCACGCCTTCCACTCGCCCGACATGGACGCCGCCGTCACCCCCTTCACCGACGAGGTCCGCACCGTCGCCCTGCACCCCCCGGCGATCCCGTTCCTGTCGAACGTCACCGGCACCTGGATCACCGACGAGCAGGCCACCAGCCCCGACTACTGGGGCAGCCATCTGCGCCGGCCGGTACGGTTCCGCGACGCCCTCGACGTCCTGCTCGCCGACCCCGTCCTCGTCCCGCTCGAGGTCGGCCCCGGCCAGAACCTCACCAACTTCGCCCGCGCCCACCAGGCCTGGACCCCGGGCCGCACCGCCGCCGGATCCCTGCGGCACCCCGGCGACCACACCCCCGACGACGCACACCTGCTGGCGGGCCTCGGCGCCGTGTGGAGCGCGGGCGCGGAGGTCGACTGGGCCGCCGTCCAGGGCCCGGACCGGCACCGCCCGGTACGGCTGCCCGGCTACGCCTTCCAGCGCCGCCGCTACTGGGTCGAGCCCGCCGAGCAGCCCCGTGGCACGGCACCCGCCGTCACCACCGCGGACGGCTGGTTCTACACCCCCGGGTGGCAGCGGCTCACCCTCCCCGCCCGTGGCACGGTCCCGGCCACGGGCGACACCTGGGTGGTCCTCGGCGCCGGCCTCGCCCTCGGCGACACCCTCGCCGACCGCCTGGCGGCCACCGGCGACCGCGTCGTGCGCGTCACCGCGGGCGAGGCCATGGCCGGCGAGGGCGACGACACCTGGACCCTCGACCCCGCCGACCGGGACCACCTGTCCGCGTTCGTGGCGTCCCTGGCCGAGCCCCTCGCCGCGGCCGGGGACGGACAGCGCTTCCGCTTCGTCCATCTGTGGAGCACCGCCGAGGACCCCGCGGACGGCCTGCCGCCCACCCGCGAACGCCTGGACGCCGCCCGCCGCACCGGCTTCGACAGCCTGCTCGCCCTCGCCCAGGCCCTCGGCGCCGAACGGCTGCCCGCCCCGGTCACCGTCGACGTGCTCTGCCGCGGCGTGTACGACGTGACCGGCGACGAACCGCTGCGGCCCGAACAGGCCCTCCTGCTCGGCGCGGCCACCGTCATCCCCCAGGAGACCGCCGACACCGCCTGCCGCGTCCTGGACGTCACCGGCACCGACCCGGCCGGCCCGAGCGAGAACGCGGTCCGCGCCCTGTTCACCGCCCTCACCGACACCGGCACGGACACAGGACCCGAACTCGCCCTGCGCGGGCGCCACTGGTGGGCGCGCGGCTTCGACCGGACGGACCGGATCGACCGGGCCGCCCTCGGCGGCGGCGACCGCACCGGACTGCGCGACGGCGGCGTCTACCTCGTCACCGGCGGCCTCGGCGGCATCGGACTGGCCATGGCCGAGCACATCGCGGCCGCCGCCGACGGCCCGGTCCTCGGCCTGCTGGGCCGCTCCGCGTTCCCGCCGCCCGCCGACTGGGACGCGCATCTCGCCGGCCACGACGACAACGACCCCACCAGCACCCGCATCCGGCGGCTGCGGCACCTCGAGTCCCTCGGTGCCCGCGTCGTCCTGCTGCGCGCCGACGTCACCGACGAGGAGCAGACGCAGCGGGCCGTAGCCGACCTGCGCGCGGCGGCCGGCCCCCTCAACGGCGTCGTCCACGCCGCCGGCCTGCCCTCCCAGGGCATGATCGTCACCAAGTCCCCGGCCGACGCCGGCCAGGTCCTCGCCGCCAAGACCCACGGTCTGCTCGTCCTCGACCAGGCCTGCCGCGAGGACGACCTGGACTTCATGCTGCTGTGCTCCTCCGTGACCGCCGTCCTCGGCGGCCCCGGCCAGAGCGACTACGCCGCCGCCAACGCCTTCCTCGACGCGTGGGCGCAGTACAGGCGCCGCGAGACCGGGCTGCCCGTCACCGCCGTCGGCTGGGACACCTGGCAGGACGTCGGCATGGCCGCCGGCCTCGGCTCCCGGTTCGGCGCCGACACCGGCACCCCGCTGAGCGGCCACCCCCTCCTGCGGCGCCTGGTCCGCTCCACGCCCACCTCCCGTACGTACGCCACGGTCCTCAGCACCGACGAGAGCTGGATCGTCGGCGACCACCGCATCCAGGACCACGGCCTCGTACCGGGCACCGCCTACCTCGAACTGATCCGGGCCGCCGTCGCCGAGCAGGCCGCCGGGCGGGACATCGAGATCAGCGACGTGCAGTACCTGATCCCCGTCGTGGTCCCCGACGGGCAGACCCGGGAGGTCTTCACCACCGTCGAGGAACGCGACGGCCGGTGGCACTTCGCCGTGCAGAGCCGCACCGGCGCGCCCGGGGCCGTGACCTGGACCGACCACGCGCGCGGCATGGTCGACTTCCACGAGCCGGAGCCGGACACCGTACGCGACCTGGACGAACTCCTCGCCGGCTGCGAGGTGAAGGAGGTCCTCGACACCGAGGAGGCCATCACGCTCGGGCTCCGTCTGGACCGGTTCCAGAAGGGCGGCCCGATCGAGTTCTCCTTCGGACCGCGCTGGAAGTGCATGCGCGAGATCCAGGTCGGCCCGAAGCGGGTGATGGCCACGCTCCAGCTCGACGAGGAGTACCACGGCGACCTCGACCACTACCTGCTGCACCCGGCGCTGCTCGACGCGGCCGGCGGCACCGCCCGTGTCCACGCACCCGACACCTACTACCTGCCGTTCAGCTACCGCAGCCTGCGCGTCCTCCACGGCCTGACCGGCACCCTCCACGCCTATGTCGAGGTGAAGGAGACCGCGGACTCCGCGGGGGAGACCAGCACCTGCGACATCGAGATCCTCGACCCGGACGGCCGGCTCCTGGTCCGGATCGGCGACTTCACCATCAAACGGATCAACGACCCGGAGAGCCTGCGCGACCAGATAGCGCGCGCCGCCGAGCCGCCCGGGCATGACCAGGACGAGGAGCACTCGGACGAGCCGGCCGGCGCCGGCATCCTGCGCACCCTCGCCGAAGGCATCACAGAGCAGCAGGGCAAGGACGTCTTCGCCCGCCTGCTCGCCGCCTCCGACCTCCCCGGCCATCTCGTCGTCTCCCACCGCGACTTCTCCGCCGTGCGCGACCTGGCCCGCTCCCTGACTCCCGCGCTGCTCGCGCAGGAGATGGACCAGTTCGCCCCGCCCGGTGGCACCCACCCGCGCCCGGACCTGGCCACGCCCTACGTCGCCCCCCGCACCGCCCGCGAACAGGACGTCGCCGAGATCTGGCAGGAGATCCTGGGTGTGGACCGGGTCGGCGTCGACGACGACTTCTTCGCCCTCGGCGGCCACTCGCTGGCCGCGGTTCAGATCGGCACCCGCCTCAAGAACCGCCTCGGCGTGGAACTCGACCTGCGGGCATTCTTCGAACAGCCCACCGTCGCGCACACCGCCGACCTGCTGGACGCCGGGCCCCGCCCCGGAACCCGGGCCCGTCCCGAGGACGCCATCGAGGTCCTCAGCCGCGACGAACCGGAGCCGGATCCCGACCTGGATGTGCTCGAGGGTCTCTCCGACGACGAAGTGGAGGCACAACTGCGCGAACTGCTCGGGGCGGACGCCGGCGAACACGAGGAGGGAGAGCGATGAATCAGGACGCCCCGGTGGCGCTCGTGGCGGGCGGCTCACGCGGGATCGGCCGCGCCGTCGCGCTGCGGCTCGCCCGGGACGGCTTCGACGTGGCGGTGTGCTACGCCTCCGACACGGCCGCCGCGCAGAGCCTTGAGAAGGAGATCGGCGCTCTGGGCCGGCGGACGTACATCCGCCGGACCGATGTCGGCGACAGCGTCGCGGTGGAGGGACTGGTCGACGGGATCGAGAACGCCCTCGGTCCGGTCGAGGCGGTGGTCACCTCGGCCGCCGTGCTGCGTGACGGTCCGCTGTCGCTGATGGAGGACGACGACTGGACCGACGTGCTGCGCGTCAATCTCGACGGCGTCTACTACGTCTGCCGGACGGTCATCAACGGCATGATCGAGCGCAGGCGGGGAGCGATCGTGACGATGTCGTCCATCGCCGGTCTGCACGGCAACGCCGGACAGACCAACTACGCCGCGTCCAAGGCCGGGATCATCGGTTTCACCAAGTCCCTGGCCCGCGAGGTCGGCCGGTACGGCATACGGGCGAACGTGGTCGCACCCGGCTTCGTCGCCACCGATCCGGTGATGGACCTGCCCGCGGACCTGCGGGAGCGGTTCCGGCAGCGCATCCCCCTGGGGCGGTTCGGGGAGCCGCACGAGGTCGCCGACCTGGTCTCGTTCCTGGTCTCGGACCGGGCCGCGTACATCACCGGCACCACCTTCCAGATCGACGGCGGCGTGTCCGCCTGACTCCGCGCGGACGAACGCCGTTCGCCTGTCCAGCTCAACCCGACACAACAGCAAGGGCTCGTAATGACGGATATGGTCTGCCCCTTCAGCAACGGTCTGCCCACCCACCGGGAGCGCCCGCTCGACCCGCCGGAGATCTTCGGCGAGCTGCGCTCCGACCAGCCCATCGCGCCGATGGTCTTCCCCGACGGCCACCAGGGCTGGGTGGTCACCGAGTACGACCTGGTCCGGGAGATACTCACCGACTCGCGCTTCAGCTCGCAGGCCGCCCTGAAGCACCTCGCCTTCCCCTCCAACCGGGCGATGGGCTTCGACTTCGAGAAGGACCTGCCGCCCGGCCAGTTCGAGCACATGGACCCGCCGGAGCACACCCGCTACCGCAAGCTGCTCACCGCGGACTTCACTCTGCGCCGTATGAAGCAGCTGGTGCCCCGGATCGAGGAGATCGCGGCCGAGCGGGTGGCGGCGATGCGCCGGCAGGGCCCGCCGGCGGACCTGGTGCACGACTTCTCCATCCCGATGTCGTCGCAGGTGATCTGCGAGCTGCTGGGCATCCCGGCCGAGGAGCAGGACCGCTTCGAAGCAGACTCCGGCAAGCTGCTCAACCTCAACACCGCGCCCGAGGAGGTCATGGGCGCTGTGGGCAACCTCGTCGGCCTGCTCGGCCGGCTCGCAGCCCAGAAGATGGCCGAACCGGCTGACGACCTGATCAGCAGGCTGGTGACCAGCGGTGAGGTCAACGAGGCCGAGCTGATGGGCATGTTGTTGCTGCTGCTGGTCGCCGGACACGAGACCACGGCGAACATGCTCTCCCTCGGTACCTACACGCTGCTGCGCGAGCCGGAGCAGCTCGCCAAGCTGCGCGCCGACGAGAGCCTCATCGAGGGCGCGGTGGAGGAGCTGCTGCGCTTCCTGACGATCGTGCACATCGGGGTGCAGCGCATTCCGACCGAGGACGTCGAGATCCGTGGCGTCCCGGTCAAGGCCGGCCAGGCCGTGCTGCTCCACCTGCCCAGCGCCAACCGCGACCCCGGCCGCTTCCCCGACCCCGACCGGCTCGACGTCACCCGCCGCGCCATCGGACACCTGACCTTCAGTCACGGCATCCACCAGTGCCTGGGCCAGCAACTCGCCCGCCTGGAGCTGCGGGTCGGCTACACCACGCTGCTGCGCGAGTTCCCCGACCTGCGGCTCGCGGTGCCGGTGGAGGAGATCCCGATGCGCGACAACATGACGATCTACGGCGTGCACAAGCTGCCCGTGGAGTGGTGACCAGCGGCCGGCGCATCCTGCCCACCCGGACCTGACGCCGACGACGACAGCCACAGCACAGAGGATGTGACCTTGCGAATCCAGACCGACACCCAGCGCTGCGTCGGCGCGGGCATGTGCGCGCTGACCGCCCCCGATCTCTTCGACCAGTCCGATCACGACGGGACCGTCGTCCTGCTCGAGGCCGGCCTGTCCGGGCAGGGCGCCGACGAAGCCGCACGGGCAGCGGTGGAGCGCTGCCCGTCGGGTGCGCTGACCCTGTCCGACTGACCGCCTCCGGCGGAGCCCGTGGTCGTGCGTGCACGCCGTGCCCGCCGCCTATGCCGGCCCGCGGCACCGGCCGCGGGGAGCGGGCGGCGGGGCGGGCCCGGCGAACCACAGTGAAACGAAGGAGAAGCACACCGTGCGCAACCCATGGTTTGTCCGGGGAGAGCCGCAGGACCAGCCCGGCGTCCGACTCTTCTGCCTCCCGTACGCGGGCGGCAGCGCGGCGGCGTACCGGGCATGGCCCGAACTGGCCCCCGATTCCGTGCACGTGTACCCGCTGGAGCTCCCCGGCCGCGGCGGCCGCTGGGGCGAGACCCCGGTCAGCAGGCTGGCGCTGCTGGTCGAAATGCTGGCCGACGCCCTCGCGGGGTACCTGGACCGGCCCTACGCGCTGTTCGGCCACAGCATGGGCGGCCTGCTCGCCTTCGAACTCGCCAGGACCGTGCGCGACCGGGGCCTGCTCCAGCCTGCGCACCTGTTCGTCTCCGGCGCGGCGGCCCCCGACCTGCCGCGCACCCGGCAGCCGGTCCATGCGGCGTCGGACACCGACGTGCTGGAGGAGCTGCGCTTCCTCGGCGGCACGCCGACCGAGGTCCTGAACGACCCCGCACTGATGGAGCTGGTACTGCCCACGCTGCGCGCGGACTTCTCGATGCTGGAGACCTACCGGTACCAGGCGCGGCCGCCGCTCGCGATACCCATGACCGTGTTGGGCGGCGACGCCGACCACCTGGTGGCGAGCGAGGAACTGCACCGGTGGCAGCGGCAGACCGGCGCCGCCTCCCGGCTGGTCGTCCTTCCCGGCGATCACTTCTTCCTGCACCCGGCGGCGCCCGACGTGATGACGGTGATCGCCGACGCGCTGGTTCCGGTGATACCGGAAGCCGTTCCCAGCCCGCCGGGAAACGCGGCGTGACCGGTCTGCCCGCTCGCGCACCCCGGCAGGTGTCGTCATGAGCGTCCCGGAGGGAACCGGAAGCGGCCCGGACACCGGCGCGGGCCCGACAGCCCCGGACGGACAGCCGTTTCCCCCCGAGCCCCCCGGAGCTGGGCGACGCACCCCGATCCCCCGCAGCCCGGCGACGCCGCCGGCCCCGGCCCCGGGGCAGCCGCTGGCTCGTGCAGCCGGCGCTGCGGCGGCGCGGCACACGGCGGGTCCGCATCGCCCAGGTGGGCACCGTGCCGGCGGGTGTCGCCGTCGGGTGCCGCCGTCAGGTCGTCGCTGTGCGTCGTCTTCCTGCCCAGCCTCCTGCGGCACCGTGATCGCCGACGCCCGCAGGCCCCCGCTTCCCGGAACGTGACCCTCTGGAGGACTCGTGGCCGCCACCATTCCCGGCACCCGGATACTCTCGATCGCCCACCATCAGCCGACCCGCGTGCTCACCAACGACGACCTCGCCGCGATGGTCGACACCTCCGACGAGTGGATCAGGTCCCGCGTCGGCATCGCCACCCGCCGCATCGCCGCCGAGGACGAGAGCGTCGCCGACATGGCGACCAGCGCCGCCGCCAAGGCCGTCGCCCGGGCCGGTGCGGACGCCGCCGACATTGATCTGGTGATCGTCGCGACCTGCACCGCCGTGGACCGCATGCCCAGCATCGCCGCCCGTGTCGCCCGCCGCCTGGAGATCCCCGCCGCAGCCGTCTTCGACCTCAACGCCGCCTGCGCCGGCTTCAGTTACGCGCTCGCCACCGCCGATCTGGCCTTACGCGGCGGCAGCAGCCGTACCGCGCTGGTCATCGGCGCGGACAAGATGAGCGACTTCCTCGACTGGCAGGACCGCTCCACCTGCGTCATCTTCGGTGACGGCGCCGGCGCGGCGGTCGTCGCGGCCACCGAGGGCGCCGAACCCGACGGCATCGGCCCCGTGGTGTGGGGATCCCAGCCGCAGCGCGGCTCGGCCATCACGCTGGAGACCTCCGGTCCGGCCGGCCCGCCCGCCCTCTTCCGGCAGGACGGACGCATCGTCTACCGCTGGGCGCTGACCTCCCTCGCTCCGGTCGCCCGCCAGGCCTGCGAGCGGGCCGGGGTCGCCGTGGCCGACCTGGCCGCGGTCGTCACCCACCAGGCCAACCTGCGGATCATCGAGGCCGTGACCCAGCAGATCGGCGCCGGCCGCGCGATCGTCGCGCGCGACGTCGTCGACTCCGGCAACACCTCCGCAGCCAGTGTCCCCCTCGCCCTGTCCAAGCTCGCAGAACGCGGTGAGGTCCCCAGCGGCGCCCCCGTCCTCCTGCTCGGCTTCGGCGCGGGCCTGTCGTACGCGGCCCAGGTGGTCGGCTGTCCCTGACACCCGCTTGGCCGCCGGACGGTCCGGGGGAGCTTCCGCGTGTACTACGCACGAAGTACCGCGTCCGCGGTAGCGGGACCGACAGAATGTCTTCATCTGTACGGCGACGCGGGCGAGCTGGATGACGAGCATGTACGGCAAGGTTCAATGACTCCATCGATCGACAACGCGCTGAGGTATCCGTATGTCACTACGTCGTTCCCTACTCGGCCTGCGCACGACCGTATTGCTCCTGTCCGTGCTGCTCATCGCACAAGTCGCGCTGGCCGGCGGCTTCCTGGGCGGGCACTTCGGCATGCTGGAGATGCACGGCGGGCTGGCCCGCGGGATCGTGGGCGTGGCCCTGCTGGTGGTCGTGGCCGCCTTCCTGGTGCGCCGGGCGGGCGGGCCGTCGTCGGTCCTCGGCACCTCGGCCCTGCTGTTGATCGCGCTCCTCGGCCAGGTGGTGCTCGGCGTGATGCACAGCGTGGCCGGCCACGTCGTGCTCGGGGTGCTGATCGTGGCAGCCGCCGCGGTGCTCTCCCAGCGTGTGATGACCACTCCGCTGCCGCCGGGCAACTCCTCCGGTACGCCGGACCGTGACTCGGAGCTGGTCGCGTGAGACGGCGTACCTTCCTGGGCGCGGGCGGCGCCGTGCTCGGCGTGGGAGCCGTGGCACTGGCGGGCCGGCCCCTGCTGGGCTCGTACTTCAGTGAGGGCAAGCCCGGCGAACTGCTCAGCAGCACGGCGAAACTGCCCGCGCCCTACCAGGTGCCCCTGCCCGTGCCTGCGGTGCTGAAGCCCGCCTCCACCAGCGGCACCACGGACACCTACGACATCACCCAGCGTGTGGCCGAGCTGGAGATCCTGCCCGGTCTGCGGACGAAGGCCTGGACCTACGGCGGCACGTTCCCGGGGCCCACCGTCGTCTCCCGCTCCGGGCGGCGCACGGTGGTCCGGCACCGCAACGAGCTGAACCAGCCCGTCGTCGTGCACCTGCACGGCGGACACACCCCGGCGGCGAGCGACGGTTATCCGACCTCGCTCATCCTGCCCGCCGACGGCTCCTACGACGCCCACCGCGCCGCCATGGACATGGCCGGCGGCAAGCACGGCATGTCCATGGACCACAGCGCGATGGACCTGGCCGAGGGCGTACGGAGTTACACCTATCCGCTCGAGCAGCGCGCGGCGACGCTCTGGTACCACGACCACCGCATGGGCTACACCGGCGCGAGCGTGTGGATGGGGCTGGCCGGGTTCCATCTCGTCCATGACGACGAGGAGGAGCGGCTGCCGCTGCCGAGCGGCGAGCGGGACATTCCGCTGATGATCACGGACCGGTCCTTCGCGGAGGACGGATCGTTCCGTTACCCCATGGTGGATCCGGGATTTCACGCTCCGGGCGTCACCGATGCCTACATGAACGGCGTGCTGGGTGACGTGGTGCTGGTCAACGGAGCACCCTGGCCGGTGCACGAGGTGCAGCGGCTGCGCTATCGCCTGCGGCTCCTCAACGCCTCCAACGCCCGCCTCTACAAACTGGAGCTGGATCCCCAGCCCGAGGGCGGGGACGCCTTCGTGCAGATCGGCAGCGACGGCGGGCTGCTGTCCTCGCCCCGCCCCCATGACGCGTTGGAGATCGCACCCGGCGAACGCTTCGACGTCGTCGTCGATTTCTCCCGGTACCGCCCGGGCACCAAGGTGCGTCTGCTGAACCGCTTCGGAGACGGCACGACCGCCGAGGTGATGCGCTTCGACGTGGGACCGGGCTCGCCCAAGGACGACACGACGGTGCCGGAGAAGCTCGGCGAGGTGGCCGCCCTGGACCCCGGCCGGGCCACGGTCACCCGGGACTTCTACTTCCGGGGCTCGGTCAAGGGCTGGACCATCAACGACCTGGAATACAAGCCGGGTCGGGCGCTGGCCAGGCCCAAGCTGGGACAGACCGAGGTGTGGCGGTTCACCACCAACTTCCACCACCCGGTCCATCTCCACCTCAACCACTTCCAGGTGGTCTCGCGGAACAACAAGGGGCTGGGGGCGTACGACCACGGCTGGAAGGACACCGTGGACCTGCGTCCGGCCGAGGCCGTCGAAGTGGCCGTCCGCTTCACGGACTACACCGGGCCGTTCATGCTCCACTGCCACAACCTGGAGCACGAGGACATGGCCATGATGGGCGACTTCGTCACCGAGTAGGACCCCTGCACCGGACGGCCGGCTGCCACACCCGACGGGCCGAGGCAGCCGGCCGCCGCGTGTCCGGACCGCCGTGTGCCCTGAATGCCCGTCAGAGCGAAGCAGGCCCGGCCGGCCCGCGTCGTCCCGAACCGCACCCGCAGAGCACGGGACGGGTCCGGGGGAGCTTCCTCGTGTACTACGCACGAAGTACCGCGTCCGCGGTAGCGGGACGGACAGAGTGTCTTCATCTGTACGGCGACGCGGGCGAGCTCGATGACAAGCATGGAATGCAAGGCTCAATGACTCGATCGAGGAGAAGATGATGCCAACCGAGACGCCCCGTACGGACGGAGCGCTGGCGGGGCTGGCCCGCTTCTGTTACCGACGTCGGCGCCTGGTCCTGCTGACCTGGATCGTCGGCGTCATCGCCGTTGCGTTCGTCGGCTTCCGTTTCGGAGCCGCCTCCGACAACGGATACACCGGTGGCGGCTCCGACTCCGCCAAGGCGCAGGCGCTGATCGAGAAGCACTTCCCCGAACGGCAGGGGGACACGCTGACGCTCGCGATCAAGGCGGAGAAGGGCATCGACGACCCCGCCGCCCGGCAGACGATCGAGAAGGTCATCGCCGATCTGGACGCCTCACCCGTCACCGGACCGGTGACCTCGCCGTACGATGACCCGGCTCTGGTGACGAAGGATCGTCATATCGCCCGTACGACCATCCCCCTGACCGACAAGGACGTGAAGAAGGACGACGTCAAGCCTCTGGTGACCACCGTCAAGGACGCGTCCGGCGACGGCGTGACGCTGGGGCTGGGCGGGGACAAGGCGGAGAAGGCCGAGACACCCCCGCAGGGATCCACCGAGAGCGTGGGCGTCCTGGCGGCAGCGGTGATCCTGTTCATCGCCTTCGGGTCGCTGGTGGCCATGGGCCTGCCGATCGTGACCGGAGTGATGGCGGTCCTCGGCGGCATCGCCCTGATGAAGCTCGTCGGGCACCTGGTTCCCTCGCCGGACTTCACCGTGCTCGTCGCCGCGCTGATCGGGCTCGGTGTCGGCATCGACTACGCACTGTTCATCCTGACCCGCTACAAGGACAGCCTGCAGAACGGGGACGACCCCGAGACCGCCACGGTCAAGGCCATCACCACCGCCGGCCACGCGGTCCTGTTCGCCGGCACGACCGTGATGATCGCGCTGCTGGGCCTGATCGCCATGGGCCAGAAGATGATGACCGGCGTGGCCATCGGCGCGTCGGTGACCGTGCTCGTGACCATGGTCGCCGCGGTGACCCTGCTGCCGGCCTTCCTCGGCTTCACCGGACACAAAATCAACTCGCTGAGCCTGCCCCGCCGCACCTCCCGCCGGAGCGGAGCCGACGGCGTCCCGTCGCGGGAGCGCCGTACCCTCGCCGAGCGCTGGGCCGGCGTGGTGCAGCGCAGGCCGCTGGTCGCCGCGGTCCTGGCCGGCGCGAGCCTGCTGGTGCTGGCCGCCCCCGCGCTGTCGATGCGGCTGAGCCTGCCCGACGCCAGCGTCCAGCCTCACGACCGGAGCAGCTACACCTCGTACAGGATCCTCTCCGAGGGCTTCGGCCCCGGCTACGGCGCACCGCTGATCTTCGCCACCGAGGTCGGCTCCAAGGGCGCCGATCTGAGCGGCGTCATCCAGGCGGTCGGCACGACCGAGGGCGTCGCCTACGCAACGCCGCCCCAGGTCAGCAAGGACAAGCAGGCCGCCCTCTTCATGGCCTTCCCCAAGACCGGATACCAGGACGAGGCGACCAGGAACCTGGTGCACAAGCTCCGCGACGACGTGCTGCCCCAGGCGTCCGGCGGTGCAGGGGTCTACGTCGGCGGCCCGAACGCCGGCGCCATCGACTTCGCCGAGGACACCAGCTCGCACCTGCCCCTGATGATCGGGGTCGTCATCGCGCTGTCCCTGGTGCTGCTGCTCGTGCTGGTCCGGTCGGTCACGATCGCACTGCAGGCGGCCGTGATGAACCTGCTGTCGATCGGCGCCGCCTACGGCGTGCTGGTCGCGATCGTCCAGTGGGGATGGCTGGGCTCGGCCCTCGGTTTCCCCACCGAGATGCCGATCACGACCTGGGTACCGATGATCATGTTCCCGCTCCTGTTCGGTCTGTCGATGGACTACGAGGTCTTCCTGATCTCGCGGATCCGTGAGGAGTACGAACGCATCGGCGACACCCGGGTGGCCGTCGCTCGCGGGCTGGCGCGGACCGCCAAGGTCATCACGGCCGCGGCCGCCATCATGATCGCCGTCTTCACGACCGCCCTGCTCGGACCGGACGTCTCGATCAAGCAGACCGGTCTGGCCATGGCCGTCGCCGTGCTCGTCGACGCCACCATCATCCGGATGGTCCTCGTCCCCGCGGTGATGGAACTGTGCGGCAACGCCAACTGGTGGATGCCCGGACGCCGGGCACCGAAGACGACCTCTGCGTCCTCGGCGGAGGTCGGGGAAGAGGCGACGGTCTGACCCTTCGAAGAGGCCGCGGTCCGGCCCTTCGTCGCGGAGTGCGGGGAACCCGGGCGGGTTCCCCGCACTTCTTGTCCCGTAAACCGCCTAGATCTACGGCTCTCCGTAAAGATCCAGGTGATGTGTCATGAATCCACCACGAAGGTGGACTTACTCCGCGCTTACCCGCCAGTAAACATATCGGTGGTGATGCCGACTAAAGGATGGGATCTATCCCGGGGCATCGCGGCGTGCTAAAGTGCAAAACCGCAGTTCACCGTACGTTCGATACAATCGGAGCGATTCGCCTTTTTATGCCGACTGAAAAGGTTCGGTAGGAAATACGCGAGGTTTCAACGCGCTGGGCAATATACGGGGGGAAGCCATGGCTGATGATGGCATTGCGCGGTTTGGTCGGGTTATGGCGGCGAGACCGATGCCGGAGAATCAGAAGTCGGAAGCCATATCTGACGCAGCCATACCTGACGCTGCACATGTCGCCAAGGGACTAATGTCGGGGCCGTTGCACGAGGATGTCGGCGAACAGATCTTGCGGGACGTCCTCGGGGCTGACGTATCTCACGAATTGATCGACTTCGCAGCCGGCGCCGGCGGAAATCCTGGTCTGCTTGCCGAACTTGCCCTGGGGCTGGTCGAGGAGGGGCTTGTAGAGGAACGCAACGGAACGTTTCAACTGCCTGCACGACGGGTTCCGCGTCGCGTTCTGGAATTTGTGATGTGTCAGTTGAGCGATCTGAGCGTGAACTGTCAGCAGTTCCTGAGGGTCGCAGCAGTATTGGGCAGATCATTTGTGCTGGAGGATGTGTCCAGAATGCTGGACCGATCCCCGGCCACTCTGCTCCTGCCGCTGGACGAGGCAATGGCCTCGGGAATCGTCGTCGCCACCGCCGATCAACTCGCGTTCCAGAGCGATTTCCACTTGCGAGGGGTCATCGAGTCCATCCCGGCTCCCGCGCGGGGCGCATTGCTGCGTGAGGCGATGGGTCTGTCCGGAAGACACGCACAGGTGCACGATCAGCACCTTTGGGTGACCGAGCGTCTGGCTGAACCAGGCAATTCCGTCGAAGAGGAAGCCGGCGGATCATGCTCAAGGGCCCACAGCCTGATAATGAACGGGGATGCGGCAGCCGGAATACATGTCGCGCAACGCATTCTCTCCAGTTCGAGTATTTCGACCTCGGCCCGGCTCGATGCGGAGGCATCTTTAATTCTCGGTTACTTCCTGCTTGGCAAGGAGCAGGCCGAGAAGGTCTCTCAGGGGATTCTGCGGGAACGTGGGACCGGGCAGGGCGACGTCGCCGCGTTGATGGCGCTGACAGCACTCTCCAACATGCGCTGGCGTGCCGGGGAATTGGCTGAAGGTCTTAGCTTGGGTCGTACTGCGGTGCGATTCAGTGATAATGCTGATCCGGTTTGGCGTCTTCATTTCCAGCTCGCGCTGGCCGGAAAACTCTCAAACCTTCGTGAGTTCGACAAGGCTGAATCGCTGATCAATAGCGCGGAAGCCGGCCTGCGTGGTCTGTCCGCACAGGTCTGGACGGCTGCGCCCGCGGCCATGCGATCTCGGTTGTTCCTCCAAGCCGGACGATTAGGAGAAGCTCGCCGGCAGGCTGAGTCGGCGACTGCCGCAGTGGAACGGGATGCTGTTCCCATGCTCCGGCCCCTCGCGTTCTCCGTGCTCAGTACCGTCTCCTTCTACATGGGAGACCTGCCCGCAGCCCTTGAGTACCTGAAGCAGACGCAAAGCGACCTGGCGAGCGGCCAGGCGGTGCTCGACTCCGCGCAGTACGCCTGGGCGGAAACACGTATCACCGCCAAGACGGAAGGACCTCAGGCGGCTGTCCGGCTGCTGTCCGACAAGTACGGCCACCTGCCGACGCGGCGAAGTCTGTACATCGAGGACCCGAGTGCTGCCGCATTCCTGGTCCGCCTTGCGCGCGACGTGGGTGACACCAGTCTTGAGCGCAGCGTTCTCGATACAGTCGACGGGCTCGCAGGGGACAACCCTGGGATTCCGCTCATCGGCCTCACTGCCATGCACGCGAACGCGCTGGCTGACAGTGATCCGGCTGCGCTGGCGCTCGTCATCGCCCAGTCGCCGGACTCGGTCTCAGTGGCTCTGGCGACAGAGGAACTCGCCAAACTCTATGCGGCAAAAGCTCCGGCAAAGGGACGGCAGACCACTCTGGCTTACTCCGAACAAGCCGTCTCACAGGATGCCACTCGCTGGTCCGCTCTCTCCGCCATGGAGCGACGCATCGCATATCTAGTGAGCGACGGGCTGACGAACCGCCAGATAGCCAACCGAGTCCATCTGTCGGCGCACACGGTAAACTATCATCTCAGGAAGGTCTACAGGAAGTTGGGCATCAAAACCCGCGTCGAACTGGCGCGCGGAGCTGCAGCCCACTCGGCCAGAGATTAATGTCATGTTCATGATTACGTCCGTCTGTCGACGGGTGGAGGCGGTGGCGCGTGACCGGCCAGGTCCTCGGACGGTCGAGCGAGATGTCTCCCCTCTCGACGGACCATGGCCCTGGCCCGACGCTCCGTGCGTGTTCGCGGGCACTGACTACACCCCGGATCAGCCCCGCATGCCTCCACCGCGGCCGGATCAGCCGGCGGACCCGGGCTGATGCGCGGCGGCCATGACAGGTGGTGGGAAGGTCTCGTGCGCGATGAAGTGCTTGGTCAGTTCGACGCGACTGTTGATGTCGAGCTTCGAGAACACGCGCCGGAGATGGCTGTCGACGGTGTGGGGCGACAGGAACAGTATGTTCGCCGCTTCTCTGTTGGTTCTGCCGTCGACGATCGCCCGTACGACGCGAAGCTCCGCACTCGTGAGGCTTTCCCAACCCGACTTGGGCCGGTCGGCACCCAGCCGGCGTACGTGGTGCACGCCGAGACGACGCAGATTGTTCTGCACTCGGGCCGCGTCGTGCTGCGCACCGCAATCCAGATAGAGATCCAGGGCGGACTCGAGGAGTCGAACTGTTCGGCTCTTGTCCCGCAGGCTCTGTCCCACCCGTGCCGCGTCCTCGAGTGCGCTGCCCGCCGCCGACGGGCGTCCGGCGAGCCGATGGAGTTCCGCGGCGCGGAGCAGAGCAACCGGGTCGTTGCGCAGAACGCCCTCAGCGTGCTCGGCGCCAGCCGTCAACGACTGCACGGCCGGGTTGCGCTGGGCGATTCGCCGGGCGAACTCGGCCGCCCGTTCCGCCTCCGCGCCGAGTCCCGCCTGCCTGGCCTCGCGTACGAGCATCGCCGCCGCTGTCGGCGCTTCGGAGAAGAGCAGCGGGTCGGGTGTGACCTGCCCCTCGACGTTGATCAGCGTCTGGACCATCATCGCCGGACGCCCACTGGCCGCGTGGAACTGCGCGAGCGCCCAGTTCAGGCCGGCCCTGTCAACTGCCGCGTCACCGGTCACCAGCCGTTCGGTCATGCGCAACTGGTCGCTGGCGGTGGCGAGATCGCCATGGTGCATGCTGCTGATACGGGCCAGGACCAGGCGCGCGGGTACGGAGTCCTCCGGTGCCGACCGCTCCACCAGACGAAGCGCGTTCTCGGCTTCGGCACGCGCTTCCTCGAGCCGGCCTGCCGCTGCCAGGAGTTCCGCGCGGTGGCCGTACCACAAAGGCTCCCACGAGGTCCCGCAGAGCTTCTCCGCCTCCTGTTTGACGGCGGCCAGGACGGCTGTCGCCTCCTCGAACTGATCGGCAGCGACGAGGGCCCGGACCATCCACGTCCACAGCGGGCGTTCGCATGCGTCGCAGTACGGCGACGCCGCCGGCTGCCCACGCCGCGGTGCCGGGACCGCGCTGGGAACGCCGCTCATGTGCTGCGCGGTGTCCGCGAGCGCCCGGTTCAGCTTGGCACGGTCCATCTCATGGATGTCCGGCCGCGCCAGCGTTCGCCGAAGAAGCCCGGCCGCCGTGCTGTGACAGTCGGCGTCCCGCAGTCCTTGCCCCACTTCGAGCACCAGCCGCGCCTCGGCCGCCGCCTCGGCACCCGGGCGCAGGGCGATGTCCGCGAGGCGGCCGGCTTCGGCGCCCCGCCCCGCCCCGGCGAGGAGCCGCAGCGCACGTGTCAGCGTCCGCGGTGCTCCGTCGGAAAGACTCTCCAGAGTCGAGACGGCCGCAGCCGCCAGAGCGTCGCAGCCGCATTCAGGCGACTTCGGGTGCGGTGAAGTGGAGGGTGTCACGACCGGTGGCACAAGGCCTGGCCCTTCGGGACGGGCGTTCGCCACGCCGGTCAGGAAATGGCGCACCCCAGGAGCCGGCGACGGCCTGCCGCCGGGCTGCGCCTGAAGATCCCCGCCGGCCGTGCCAGGGTCGATCGCGGGTAGGGCTGCCGGCACGGCCGAAGGCGCTGCGGCGGAAACGGCCGCGGGGGGTTGCCACTTACGGAACGCGGCATGCGGAAGCGCTTCTCCGATCACCTCGTGGGTGAACGTCAGCCCCCTGCGATCCCTTCGCAGCAGGCCCAGGCGCACCGCCACGTCGGCATCGGAGGACAGATCGGAGGCCGGCTCACCGATCAGGGCCGCCGCCTCCTCGACCGTGAACGTGTGGCCGATCCTGCTGCCCTCCAGGAGCAGACGCCGAACCGCGGGTGACAACTCGTCCAGCAGGCGGCCCACAGCGGTCAGGACGCCTTCGGGCAGACGCTCGGCCACCACCGAAGCCGTGCCGTCCACGATGACCACCTGTCCTGCTTGGACGAGCGCGCCGAACACGCGCTTCACCAGCCACGGGTTACCGCCGCAGCGAGCCGCCCAGCCGAGCACGGACGCGTCCGGTTTGGCGCCGAGGATGCCGGTGCACAACTCGGCCACCGCCTCATTGTCCAGCGCCCCCAGGTGAACCCGCACTGCGGCGTGGTCGATCAGCCAGTCGACGGCGTGCTGGGCGAGCGACCGGGCGGGAACCGGCCGACGCGCGAGCAGCCACATCACCGGTGATGAGGTGAGCGACTGCACCAGCCCCCGGAGGGCCAGAGCGCTGACATCGTCGATCCGCTGGGCATCGTCCAGAACAATCATGAGGGGATGCCTGCGTGTCGCGTTCTCGACCAGTTCACCAATACGATCCATCAACCAGAAGGGATTTCTGTCCGGGCGTGCCAGGTCATCGAAATCGGCTTCATCGGACATCACGTGTCGCAAGAAATTGATCAGTAAGTGAATGGGGACCGGCTGATCGGTCCCACTTGCTCGTCCCGCGACCACGGTCAGGCCGCGTTCAGTGCCCTCCCGGGCCGTGGCCTTCAACAGGTGAGTCTTGCCTGTGCCGAACGGCCCCTCGACGATGACACAACTGCCAGAGCCCTGCGAAGTGGCGTCCAAATGGCTGTCCAACGCGGACAGTGTGTGTTCACGCCCTACCAGTGGATTCATGATCACCCCCGTGTCGCTCCGGAGAATCGTCACAGCATGCCATGGACATGGCAGCCTATGGTCGGCGAGCGCCAAGTGACGGTCAACGAGCACCGGCGTGACGGTATCGGCAGCTCCGGAGCGGTCCGCTGAACCGTCCGGGCCCCTGCGTCCCCACGCGGCCGCCCTCTTCGGGCTCGACCGGTGCCGTCTTCCGCGCGGGCGGGCCCAACGTGCCGGCCGGCCGTGGCCGGGCCGTGTCCCGTCGGGCGTATCGCGGCGTTCAACTGTCCGGACTGGGTCAGTTGAACACCCGGCGTTGAAACAGACGTCACTTCTGTGGCGCGATCCAGTCGCTGCGAAGCAGCAGAATAGCTTGAAGGCGCCTTTTGCGGGATCCGCGGCGGTGTGGCGTGAATACTTGCAGGAGTCGGCACTACTCGCGCGAGTAGTGGGCAGGGCGGCGCATCGAGATTACTGTCGTGCCGTCGATTCGATGTCGAGTAGCGCGGAGACCGTAGACGCGCTGGTTCGGAAATTGGCGTTGCTTTCCTGGGGGATGCCGTGTGTTCGGAATGGACCGGAAACCCCGCGTTCGAAGTGACATGACCTCAGCGAAGTCCTGGGAGTCCGAGATGCGTGAGTGTGAGAGTGATCGCTGCCTTGATCGGGAGATGAGAGCATGACCGTCAGCTATCCCGGGGCAGCGGTGGACACGGCTGCTGTCGATGCTGCGATCAGGGACTTCTTCGCCGGGCGCCGAGCCGAGGCCGACGCGTTCGGCCAAGACTTCGCGGCAACGGTCGCCGAGCTCGAGAACTACGTTCTGCGCGGCGGCAAACGCATCCGGCCGGCCTTCGCCTGGCTGGGCTGGATCGGCGCCGGCGGTGACCCGCGCGACCCGGTCGCCCCGGCGGTGCTGAGCGCCTGCGCGGGGTTCGAGCTGCTGCACGCGTCGGGCCTGATCCACGACGACATCATCGACGCGTCCCGGACGCGCCGCGGACATCCTGCCGCGCACGTGACCTACGCCGAGCGGCATCGGGTGCGGCGCTTCTCCGGTGACTCCGACGCCTTCGGCACTGGCACCGCCATCCTGATCGGGGACCTGGCACTGATATGGGCCGACGTCATGGTCCGTGCGTCCGGGCTGCCGGCGGACGCGCAGGCCCGGGTCTCACCGGTGTGGTCCGCGGTGCGCTCGGACGTCATGTACGGTCAGCTGCTCGACCTGATCAACCAGGCGAGCAACGACGAGAACGTCCAGTCGGCGCTGCGCGTCAACCAGTACAAGACGGCCTCGTACACGGTGGAGCGCCCCCTGCAGTTCGGTGCCGCGATCGCCGGCGCGGACGCCGGTCTCATCGCGGCCTACCGGTCGTTCGGCGCCGACATCGGGATCGCGTTCCAGCTCCGCGACGACCTGCTGGGCGTCTTCGGCGACCCGGCGGTGACGGGCAAGCCGTCGGGCGACGATCTGCGCGAGGGCAAGCGAACGGTTCTGCTCGCGACGGCGCTCGAGCACGCGGACGAACGCGATCGGGACGCGGCCGGTTTCCTCAGGGCGAAGATCGGCACCGACCTCTCCGACGACGAACTCGCCCGCGTGCGGGCCATACTCGTCGACACCGGAGCCGTGGATCAGGTCGAACGGCAGATCGCGCTCCGCGCCGACCGGGCCATGGCCGTGCTGGAGGCGAGCGACGTCACCAGCGCCGCGAAGCATCAGCTCGCCGCGATGGCGATCAAGGCGACGCAGCGGGCCCAATGATGTCACCGACGAACTCGCGCACTTTCGCCGACCGCGGAAGCTCCGCGGGGGATCCGGACACCGAGCACGGACGCCTCGGTGTCGGACGCGCCCACGGCAAGGCCATCCTGCTGGGGGAACACGCCGTCGTATACGGCGCTCCGGCACTGGCCATTCCAGTCCCGCAACTGACGGTCACGGCGAATGCGACGCGATTCTCGTGTCCGGGCGAGGGCGAGGACAAGATCTCCTTCGCGATGGCGGGACCGGGGTCGGCGTCGGTGACACCGCTGGCCACGGACAGCCTGCAGCGCCTGGTGGCGGAGTTCAAGGAGCTGACCGGCGTCTCCGGCCGCATATGTGCCGACGTGCTCATCGACTGCACGATCCCGCAGGGCCGTGGGCTCGGCTCCAGTGCCGCGTGCGCCCGGGCGGCCGTTCTGGCGTTCGCGGATCTCTTCGGCCGCCGGCTCGACGCCGGGTCGGTGTTCGATCTCGTGCAGGTTTCGGAGACGGTGGCACACGGCAGGGCGAGTGGCATCGATGCGATCGCCACCGGTGCGAGGTCTCCCATCGTCTTCCGTTCCGGCACCGTCAGGGAGCTGACCATCGCCATGCCGGGGGACAGCTGTTCACCTCCCTCGAAGCGGACCGAGGACCGCGCCGACGCAGGCTCGCATTCCGGCTTCGACGGGCTGTTCGTCATCGCGGACAGCGGTGTCGGCGGCAGTACCAAGGACGCGGTGGATCTGGTGCGGCGCAAGTTCGACCGCGACCCGGAGACACAGGCGGCATTCGTGCGCCGGGTGTCGAGCCTGACGCGCGCGGCCGTACGCGACCTCGATCACGGCCGACTGGGCGACTTCGGCGCGCGGCTGACCGAGAACCACGGGCTGCTCCGCGAGATCGGGATCAGCACGGACCGGATCGACGCGCTGGTCGAAGCCGCGCTCGAGGCCGGCGGCCTGGGCGCCAAGATCAGTGGCGGCGGGCTGGGAGGCTGCATGATCACGCTGGCCGGAGAGCCCAGCGGGGCGGAGGCGGTCGTGCGGCGCCTCCACGAAGCCGGCGCCGCCCGCATCTGGGTCGTACCGACCGGGAGGTTCGCGAGTCATGTCCGTTGACCACCAGCCGGGGCCGGCCGGGTCGGGCGAGAGGGCCTTCGAGCACGGCGCGACCGCCGTCGCCCATCCGAACATCGCGCTGATCAAGTACTGGGGCAAGCGCGACGAGCGACTCATGATCCCGTATGTCGACAGCCTGTCGCTGACCCTGGACGTCTTCCCGACCACCACCACCGTCCGGCTCAGCCCCGGCGCACCGGCCGACAGCGTCACCCTCGACGGCTCGCCCGCGGAAGGCGAACCGCGACGGCGTGTCATCGCCTTCCTGGATCTGGTACGGGAACTGGCCGGGCGGACCGAACCGGCCGTCGTCGACACCCGCAATTCCGTTCCCACCGGAGCGGGCCTGGCATCTTCCGCGAGTGGGTTCGCGGCCCTGGCCCTCGCCAGCGCCGCCGCGTACGGTCTCGATCTCGATCCCACCGCGCTGTCGCGCCTGGCCCGGCGCGGGTCCGCGTCGGCCTCCCGGTCGTTGTTCGGCGGCTTCGCCATATGCCACGCGGGCCGGGGCACCGGCGCGGCCGCGGACCTCGGCTCCTACGCCGAGCCCGTGTCCGTCCCGGATTTCGACCCCGCGCTGGTGATCGCGCTGGTCGACGCCGGCCCCAAGGCCGTGTCCAGCCGCGCGGCCATGCGGCGCACCGTCGAGACCTCTCCGCTCTACCGGTCGTGGGCGACCTCGAGCGAGGCCGACCTGTCGCAGATGCGGGCGGCGCTGCAACGCGGCGATCTCGACGCGGTGGGGGAGATCGCCGAGCGGAACGCCCTCGGCATGCACGCGACGATGCTGGCCGCGCGGCCGGCGGTGCGCTACCTGTCACCGGCCACTGTGGCCGTGCTCGACGGCGTCCTGCAGCTCCGGGCCGACGGTGTACCGGCCTACGCGACCATGGACGCCGGACCGAACGTCAAGGTGCTCTGCCACCCTGCGGACGCCGCCCGGGTGGCCGAAGCGGTGCGCGTTGCCACGCCGGGATGCTCGGTGGTCACGGCGCGGCGCGGGCCGGGCGCCCGCCTGCGGACGGGGGCCGAGCAGTGACCGGTCGGGGAACGATCAGCTGGCACGCGTCGGGCAAACTGTTCATCGTCGGCGAGTACGCGGTCATGGAGCCGGGCCACCCGGCGGTCCTGGTGGCGGTCGACCGGCAGGTCGGTGTCACCGTGTCGGGATCCGACGGCGTCGACGTCGTGATCGATTCCGATCTCTGCCCGGGGCAGGCGCGCTTACGGCGGCGTGACGGTGGGTTCGCCGGGCGGGGTGCGGACGACGAGCGGCAGGCGCTGAACAGCCTCGGCCATGTGGTGTCGGCGGTCGAAGTGGTCGACGGGCTGCTGGCCGAGCGCGGGTTGCGCGTGCCCCCGGTGCACATCTCGATCAGGAGTCGCCTGCACCGCGACGGAACCAAGTTCGGCCTGGGGTCGAGCGGCGCGGTGACGGTCGCCGCGGTGGCCGCCGTGTCCGCGTACTGCGGCGTGGAGTTGTCCCCCGATGCCCGGTTCCGGCTTGCGATGCTGGCGACGGCGCGGCTCGACCCACGGTCCTCCGGCGGCGATCTCGCCGCGAGCGTCTGGGGCGGGTGGATCGCCTATCACGCGCCCGATCGGGCCGCCGTGCTCGACATGGCGCAGCGCCGGGGGATCGAGGAGACGCTCCGCGCGCCGTGGCCGGGCTTCGGACTGCGACAGCTGCCACCGCCACGCGGACTCGCGCTGAAGGTGGGCTGGACGGGACAACCGGCCAGCACCTCCTCGCTGGTGGGGCGCCCGGCGATGCGGGAGTGGCGAGGCAGTGCGTCACAACGGGGTTTCCTGGCGCGCAGCGACGAGTGCGTGCGCGCCTCGATCCGTGCGCTGGAGCGGGGAGACGACCACGAGTTGCTGCAACAGGTCCGAGGCGCCCGCCAGGTGCTCGCCGATCTGGACGACGAGGTTCGGCTGGGCATCTTCACCACCAGGCTGACGGCGCTGTGCGACGCCGCCGAGGCCGTCGGTGGTTCGGCCAAACCGTCGGGTGCCGGGGGTGGCGACTGCGGGATCGCGTTGCTGGACGCCACGGCGGAAAGAGCGATCTCGCGACTGCGAGAGCGATGGGCCGCAGCGGGGGTGCTCCCCATGCCGATTGATATCCAGCCGATGAATGGGAGCGCGGGATGATCGCCAATCGCAAGGACGACCACGTCCGGTTCGCTGCCGAGCAGCAGCGCGGCCTCGGCGGGCACAACCAGTTCGACGATGTGTCCTTCGTCCATCACGCCCTGGCCGGCATCGACCGGTCCGAAGTCTCGCTGGCCACGCGGTTCGGCGGCATCGAGTGGCCGGTTCCGCTGTGCATCAACGCGATGACCGGCGGCAGCGTCAGGACTGGTGTCATCAACCGCGATCTGGCGATCGCCGCGCGTGAGACCGGCGTCCCCATCGCGACAGGATCCATGAGCGCGTATTTCGCCGACGAACGGGTGGCGGGCACCTTCAGCGTGATGCGCCGCGAGAACCCGGACGGGTTCATCATGGCGAACGTCAACGCGACCGCCTCTGTCGAGAAGGCGAGGCGGGCCATCGACCTGTTGGAGGCCGACGCCCTGCAGATCCACCTCAACATCATTCAGGAAACGGTGATGCCGGAGGGCGATCGGTCGTTCGCCCTCTGGGGGCCGCGGATCGAGGAGATCGTGGCCGGCGTCGACGTCCCGGTGATCGTGAAGGAGGTCGGCTTCGGGCTGAGCCGCGAAACCTTGTTGAGGTTGCAGGAGATGGGAGTGCGCGTGGCCGATGTCGCCGGCCGCGGCGGCACGAATTTCGCGCGCATAGAGAACGACCGGCGCGATCGCGCCGACTACTCCTACCTCAACGGCTGGGGACAATCCGCTCCGGCCTGCCTGCTGGACGCCCAGGGTGCCGGTATCCCGGTGCTGGCCTCCGGCGGTGTCCGCAATCCGCTCGATGTGGTGCGCGCGCTGGCGCTCGGCGCCTCCGCTGTCGGCGTGTCCGGCTTGTTCCTCAGGACCGTGCTCGACGGCGGCGTGCCGGCACTGATCTCGCTGATCTCCGCATGGCTCGATCAGCTCGAAGCCCTGATGACCGCGCTGGGTGCGCGGACCCCGGCGGATCTGACCCGCTGCGACATGCTGGTCGATGGCGAGCTCCGCGCGTTCTGCGCCGAGCGGGGAATCGAAACCCGCCGGCTGGCCACCCGCGCCAGGTCCTACGGCATCACCCACGAGACGTTTGGAGGCACACGATGAGCGACGCGAACGCAGTCGCCGGCGTTCCCATGAAATGGGTGGGTCCCCTGAGAATTTCGGGAAACGTGGCGGCAGTCGAGACGGAGGTTCCGCTCGCCACCTACGAATCGCCTCTCTGGCCCTCCGTCGGTCGGGGCGCGAAGATCTCCATGATGGTCGAGCAGGGCATCGTCGCCACCCTTGTCGACGAGCGGATGACGCGCTCGGTCCTCGTCAGGGCCAAGGACGCGCAGACCGCGTACTTGGCCTCCCTGGAAGTCGACGCGCGGTTCGACGAGCTGCGCGAGATCGTGCGTACCTGCGGCAGATTCGTCGAACTGATCGGGTTCCACCACGAGATCACGGCCAACCTGCTGTTCCTCCGGTTCGACTTCACCACCGGCGACGCCTCCGGGCACAACATGGCGACCCTGGCCGCCGATGCGCTCCTGACACACATCTTGAAGACCATTCCAGGGATTTCGTACGGCTCGATCTCGGGAAACTACTGCACCGACAAAAAGGCGACCGCGGTCAACGGAATCCTCGGTCGCGGCAAGAACGTGGTCACAGAACTGTTCGTACCGCGCGACATGGTTCACAAGGCACTGCGCACCACGGCCGCCGCGATAGCCGAGTTGAATGTGCACAAGAACATGATCGGCACCTTGCTCGCCGGCGGTATTCGATCGGCCAACGCGCACTACGCGAACATGCTGCTCGGTTTCTATCTCGCGACGGGCCAGGACGCGGCCAACATCGTCGAGGGCTCGCAGGGTGTGACCGTGGCCGAGGACCGGGACGGCGACCTCTACTTCTCCTGCACCCTGCCGAACCTGATCGTGGGAACCGTCGGGAACGGAAAGGGGCTTGAGTTCGTCGAGGAAAACCTGACCCGGCTCGGCTGCCGGACGGCGGGCGACCCCGGTGAGAACGCGCGCCGTCTCGCGGTCATCGCAGCCGCGACGGTCCTCTGCGGTGAACTCTCACTTCTGGCGGCGCAGACGAATCCGGGCGAACTCATGCGAGCACACGTCCGACTGGAACGCAAGAACACGGCGACAAAGATCGGGGGTTAGCGATGCCCGGGGATTTCGCCATCGGAATTCACGACCTCTCGGTCGCGACGACACAGTACGTCCTGACGCACGACACGCTGGCTGCCCACAACGGCACCGATGCCGCCAAGTACCACAGGGGTATCGGCCAGCGGTCGATGAGCGTGGCCGCGGCCGACGAGGACATCGTGACCATGGCTGCCACCGCTGCCGCTCCCCTCGTCGCCCGGCACGGCGGCGACCGGATCCGGACGATCGTCTTCGCGACGGAGACGTCCGTCGATCAGGCGAAGGCGGCCGGCATACACGTCCACTCACTGCTGGGCCTGCCCTCGGCGACCCGGGTCGTCGAGCTCAAGCAGGCCTGCTACGGCGGGACGGCTGGCCTGCAGTTCGCCGTCGGCCTCGTCCACCGGGATCCCTCGCAGCAGGTCCTCGTGATCGCCAGCGATGTCTCGAAGTACGAGCTGGACAGCCCCGGCGAAGCGACCCAGGGCGCGGCCGCGGTGGCCATGCTGGTCGGCGCGGAGCCCGCATTGGTGCGCATCGAGGACCCGTCGGGCATGTTCACCGCCGACATCATGGATTTCTGGCGGCCGAACTACCGCACCACGGCCCTGGTCGACGGGCATGAGTCCATCTCGGCGTACCTGCAGGCGGTGGAGGGTGTGTGGAAGGACTACGCCGAGCGGGACGGCCGCACGCTCGACGAGTTCAGCGCGTTCTGCTACCACCAGCCGTTCACGAAGATGGCCCACAAGGCGCACCGGCACCTGCTCCGCCATTGCGGGTACGACGCCGACGAGGGCGAGATCGCCCGCGCCGTCGGGCGCACGACGGCCTACAACGCCGAGGTCGGGAACAGCTACACCGCCTCGATGTACCTCGGGCTGGCCGCGCTGCTCGACCACGCCGACGATCTGACCGGCCAGACCGTCGGCTTCCTCAGCTACGGGTCCGGCAGCGTCGCCGAGTTCTTCGCCGGTACCGTCGTACCGGGATACCGCGCGCACCTGCGATCCGCCGCGCATCGCGATGCGATCGGCCGGCGCCAGGACATCGACTACGCCAAGTACCGCGAGATCCACGAGTACTCCTTCCCGGCCGACGGCAAGGACCATCCCGTGCCGAGGGAGACCACCGGGCCGTACCGGCTGGCCGGACTGTCCGGTCACAAGCGCATCTACGAGCCGCGGTAGGACACCCCGGCGGCGATCGGTGCAGGTGTCAACGTCATCAAACGTCAGGCGCAGTCCCAACACTTGGAGGAACGATGTCCGCAACTGCTGAGGTGGCGGAACTCTATTCGACCCTTGAGGAGTCGGCTCGGCTGTTGGATGTGGCCTTCGAGCGTGACAAGGTCCGGCCCATCCTGAACGCGTACCAGGACGCATTCGCGCATCCGGCGGCCGTGGTCGCCTTCAGGGTGGCCACCTCCATGCGCCACATGGGAGAGCTCGACTGCCGCTTCAGGACGCACCCGAAGGACCGGGATCCCTATGCCCTCGCTCTGGCGAAGGGCCTCACCGGTGAGACGAGCCATCCGGTCGGCACCCTGCTCTCGGACGTTCAGGAACGATGTCCCGTCGAGAGCCACGGCATCGACTTCGGAGTCGTCGGCGGCTTCAAGAAGATCTATGCGGCCTTCGCTCCGGATGACCTGCAGGACGTGTCGAAGCTCGCCGACATCCCGTCCATGCCGCGCAGTCTGGCCGAGAACGCCGGGTTCTTCGCCCGCCACGGCCTGGACGACAGGGTCGGCGTGATCGGGATCGACTACCCGCACCGAACGGTGAACGTGTACTTCAACGACGTACCCGCTGAATGCTTCGAATCGAAGACCATCCTGTCGACGCTCCGCGAGACAGGGATGGCGGAACCGAGCGAGCAGATGCTCAAGCTCGGCCAGGAGTCGTTCGGACTGTACGTCACCCTGGGCTGGGAATCTCCGAAGATCGAGCGGATCTGCTACGCCGTCACCACCACGGACCTGGAGGCACTTCCCGTTCGCATCGAACCGGAGATCGAGAAGTTCGTGAAGAGCGTTCCGTATGGCGGCGAAGACCGCAAGTTCGTCTACGGTGTCGCGTTGGCCCCCCAAGGGGAGTACTACAAGCTGGAGTCGCACTACAAGTGGCGGACCGGGGCGGTGAACTTCATCTAGTAGACTGTCGCAGCTAATATTTGGGATAGAGATGGCGCAGTTTGATGCGTGCATCGTGGGTGGTGAATTGCCAGTCCACCTGACGCTGGTCGGTGTTGGTGGCGTTCTGCCAGGCGGAGAGTTCGGTGTTGAGTGTGTCGAGGTCGCCGATCCGGCGGTCGAGACATTGCTTGGTCAGCGCGGCGAGTTCGATCTCGGCGATGTTGAGCCATGAGCCGTGTTTGGGCGTGTGGTGGATCTCGAGGCGTTGAGCCAGGGCGAAGGCCTCTTCCGGTGCGAATGCCTCGTACAGTGAGGCGACATTATGGGTGTTGAGGTTGTCCATCACCAGCACCACGGTCTCGGCGTCGGGGTAGTCCACGCTCAGCAGTTGCTTGACCTGGCCGGCCCAGTCGATCCGGGTCCGTTGGGACAGTGCCTGGACCCGGGGCCACCCACGTAAGGGTTCGACCCACACGAAGATGGAGCACGTGCCGCAGCGGATGTACTCGCTGTCCTGGCAGGCGTCGTGACCTGGCCGGGCCGGGAGCGGGCCGCGAGCATGGTCGAGGAGCTGGT
>NZ_JBEYTS010000033.1:0-80956 GCF_040643155.1 Streptomyces sp. NPDC047453
CGGGCTTTCCTCCGGGCGCTTCCCTTCGGTGTTTCCGACTCTATCAGATCTTTTTCCGATCCGATTTCCTCGGTGCTTTCCAGGTTTCCGCTCTCGCGTTTCCCTTTCCGGCGATTCCGACTCTATCAGATCCTTTTCTCGACCTGACACCCAGTCAGCGGGGTTTGCCTTCGCGGCCGTTGGGCCGTTCCGACGTCCCAAACCTTAGCGGATTCTCTCGGCGATTCCCAATCGGGCCCTTGGGGCACCGGATCAAGATCGACGAGCCCCACTCGAATTGAATTCGCGCACGCCGAAAACAACCCCGGATGGGAGATCGTGCTGGTGGTTTGGGTGCCGCTCATGCGGCGGAGGTGTCGTCGACGGTCTCTTACGGTCCCGCGGCAACCCGGAGAACATTACGGATCCGGCAGGCGACTGTCAAGCGTCCCCGCCGAGGTGTCAGTCGAGATCGGTGAGCCGACCGCCGGCGTCCGGCTGGTCGTGCTCCACACGGCGCAGGATCCTGGTCAGGACCTCGCCGAGGGCCGTGCGCTCGGCCGGGGACAGGTCCTGGAGGAGGTCCCCCTCGAAGACCGTGGCCAGGCGCATGACCTCGAGCCACTTCTCGCGGCCCTCGGACGTCAGCTCCACGATGACCCGGACCCGGTTGGCCTCGTCTCGCTCCCGGGTGACCAGGCCCTCGGCCACCATCCGGTCGATGCGGTGGGTCATCGCGGCCGGGGTGAGGCCGAGGCGCTTGGCGAGGTCGCTCGGACCCAGGCGATAAGGGGCGCCGGAGAGGACGAGGGCCTTCAGCACCTCCCAGTCGGCGTTGCTGATGCCGAGCGCGGCGGTCTGCCGGCCGTAGGCCACGTTCATCCGCCGGTTGAGCCGGGACAGCGCGGAGACGATCTGCTCGACCTGGGGGTCGAGGTCCTGGAACTCGCGCTGGTAGGCGGCGATCTGTTCGTCGAGCGCTGGCTCGGTGCCGATGCCGCCGGGTGTGTCGCCCATGTCCGCAGTATGGCACGGGGCTGCTTGGCGTTGAAGTCCTTCCAGGTGTACCGTTTAGCATCGAACTTTAGCTTCAAAGTCTTCAGTTCTAACTACTGACCACTTCAAGCAACCTCCTGTCCACTACTTGCTACCTGTTTAAGAGAGGGTGAACGTGACCAGGGCGATGGGCGCAGCGATGCGCCGGATCCACGTGGGCAACGCACTCAGCGCGTTCGGGCTGGGCTTCACCGTTCCCTACCTGTACGTCTATGTGGCGCAGGTGCGGGGTCTGGGAGCCATGACGGCAGGGTTCGTCCTCGCCGTCTTCGCCGTCGCCGCGCTGATCGTGCTGCCGTTCGCCGGCCGGGCGATCGTGCGGCGCGGCCCGCTACCGGTCCTGCTCGCCGCCCTGGTCACGGCCGCGCTCGGCGCGCTGAGCCTGGGGCTGGCGGGTGGAGCCGGAGCCGTACTGCTGTCGGCGGCGGCGCTCGGCGCGGGTCAGGCCGTGATGCAGCCGGCGCTGGCGACGATGATCGTGGACTGCTCGACGACGGAGACGCGGTCGCGGGCGTTCGCGATGCAGTTCTTCCTGCAGAACCTCGGGCTGGGCGTGGGTGGCCTCATCGGGGGGCACCTCGTCGACACCACCCGGGTCTCCTCCTTCACGCTGCTGTTCGCGATCGAGGCGGCGGTGTTCCTGCTGCTGGTCGTGCTGATGTCGACGGTGCGGATGCCGCACTCGCCGCGGATCGCCGACGACCCGGCGGAGGCCGGAAGGGCGGCGGGGACCGGCTGGCGGCAGCTCGTCGGGAACCGCGCGATGGTGCAGCTGTGCGTACTGGGCTTCGTGCTGTTCTTCGCCTGCTACGGGCAGTTCGAGTCGGGCCTGAGCGCGTACGGCGTGGAGGCCGCCGGCATCGACACGTCGACGCTGGGGACGGCGCTGGCCGCGAACACGCTGATGATCGTGGTGGCGCAGTTCGCCGTGCTGAAGTTCGTGGAGCGTCGGCGGCGGTCGCGGATGATCGCGGCCGTGGGGCTGATCTGGGCCGTGGCGTGGGCCGCGGCGGCGTACGCGGGACTCGGGCACGGCAGCCGGGCGATGGCCACGGCCGCGTTCATCTCGACGTACGCCCTGTTCGGGCTCGGTGAGGCGATGCTGTCGCCGACGGTCGCGCCGCTGGTGGCGGACCTCGCACCGGAGGGGATGGCCGGGCAGTACAACTCGGCCTTCGCCCTGGTGAAGCAGCTCGCGCTGGCGCTCGGCCCGGCTGCGGGCGGCCCTCTGGCGGCCTCGCTGCCGGGACCGTACGTGGTGACGTTCCTGCTGTTCTCGCTCCTGATCACCGTCCTGGCGCTGCGGCTGGGGCGGGGGCTCAGCACTGTGCAGGACCATCCGTGGGCCGCGCGGAGCCGGGTGGTCGCTCGAGGCGGGGTGGCCGCGGAGCCGGTGGGCGCGGAGGCCTGAGCCCGCGCCCGTCGGCCGGCCGTGGGGCCGCGCCCCGGACCCCCGCTCCCCGGTGGGCGGTCCGCCTCAGCGCAGGCCCCGCCGGCTCACCTCCCCCGGCAGGGTGAACTCGCACCACACCGCCTTGCCGCCGCCCGGAGTTCTGCGTGAACCCCAGTTGGTGGCGATGGTGGCGATGATGGCGATGCCGCGGCCCGACTCGTCGCCCGGGTCGGCCCGGCGGCGCCTCGGGAGGTGGTCGTCGCCGTCGGTGACCTCGACGATGAGGCGGCGGTCGGTGCGCCGGAGCCGCAGTCGCATGGGCGGGGTGCCGTGCTGGAGGGAATTGGCGACCAGTTCGCTGGCGGCGAGGACGCCCAGGTCGTGCAGATCGGGCGGGAAGCGCCAGCTGGCGAGGACGCCGGAGGCGAACGCACGCGCGCGTGGGGCCGCTTCCACTCCGCCGAGCAGTTCCAGTGCGGCGTTGCGGAAGAGTTCGCCGTCCGGGCCGGTGCGGGCGGGGTGCTGGAGGACGAGGACGGCCACGTCGTCGTCATGGTCGGCCTGCACACCGGCCGAGCGGACCAGTCGGTCGCAGACCACCTGCGGGGAGCCGGTGGCGCCGGCGAGCGCGCGCTCCAGCGCGGCGATCCCCTCGTCGAGGTCCTCGTCGCGGCGTTCCACCAGGCCGTCGGTGTAGAGGACCGCCGTGGAGCCGGGGCCCAGCGGGACCGAGCCGGAGGCGTGCACCCAGCCGCCGGTGCCGAGCGGCGGGCCGGTGGGTTCGTCGGCGCGCAGCACGGTGCCGTTCTCGTCGCGGACCAGAATCGGCAGGTGCCCGGCGGAGGCGTACACCAGCCGGCCCTCGTTGGGGTCGTGGACGGCGTACACGCAGGTGGCGATCTGGTTGGCGTCGATGTCCGCGGCGAGGCCGTCCAGGAGTTGCAGGACCTCGTGCGGGGGCAGGTCCATGCGGGCGTAGGCGCGGACGGCGGTGCGCAGTTGGCCCATGACCGCGGCCGCGCGCACCCCCCTGCCCATCACGTCGCCGATGACCAGTGCCGTGCGGCCGCCGCCGAGGGTGATGACGTCGTACCAGTCGCCGCCGACCGCGGCCTCCGTGCCGCCCGGTTGGTAGGTGGCGGCGATGCGCAGGTCGTCGGGCTGCTCCAGCACCTGGGGCAGGAGCGAGCGCTGGAGGGTGACGGCGGTCTCGCGCTGCCGGCGCTCGCTGGCGCGCAGGCGTTCGGCGGCGTCGGCGTGGTCGGTGACGTCGGTGGCGAAGACCAGAACGCCGCGGCCGTCGTCCTTCGGTTCGGCGACCGGTGTGCACGTGAACGTGTACGAGCGGCCGTCGGGTGCCTTGCGGGACTTCAGGGTGCGGGGCCTGCCGCTGCGCAGCACCTGGTCCAGGAGCGGGAGCAGACCCAGTTCGCGCAGTTCGGGCAGGGCCTCGTGGGCGGGTCCGCCGAGCGGGCGTACGCCGAAGGCCGCCGTGTAGGCGTCGTTGACGTAGGCGATGCGGTGGTCGGAGCCGTGGACGAGGGCGACGAGGGCCGGGACGCGGTCGAGGACCTCGCGTGCGGGGAGTTCGTCGACGGCGGGCACCGGCACCGTCTCGTCGGTCAGTTGTTCGACGCGGGCCGCGGGTACGGTGCCGTCCGCCCGCCGGTCCGGGACGGTCGCGAGATCGGGCCGAGCCGCCGTGCGGCGCTGCGTTCCGTTGATTCCGGGGAGCCGGGCGCTCCAGCGCGTGAAGTTCACGAATCCTTGCCTCGTGTCGTCGTCTCAGGCCAGCTCCGGGCCCGGCCGGGGGTCAGGGGCCGCGCGGCGGTGACCGCACATTCTTACTGTCCCGGCGGTGCGGCACAGCGGGAATGCGTCATCCGTGCCGGGCGGGCGACTGCCCGTCCTCGGCCGCGGGCCGGTTGGGCGGTGTGGCCGACCGCGCCGACATCCGTTGGACGCCGGGGCGTGCGGCGGAGTTCCCCGGTCCGGTCAGGACGACCCTTTCGGGTTGATGTTCGGGTCGAGAGGATGTTTTCCACCAGCCGCGAGTTCGAACTCCGCGCGGGGATGTTCGAGCGAACCCAGGGAGACGATCTCCCGTTTGAAGAGTCCCGCCAGCATCCATTCGGCGAGCACCCGGGTCTTGCGGTTGACCGTGGGCACCCGGCTGAGGTGGTAGGCACGGTGCATGAACCAGGCGGGGTAGCCCTTCAGTTTGCGCCCGTAGACCTGCGCGACGCCCTTGTGCAGTCCGAGCGAGGCGACCGAGCCGGCGTATGTGTGCGCATACGTCTCCAGGGGTTCGCCGCGCAGGGAGTGGCTGATGTTGTCGCCCAGGAGCCTGGCCTGACGGACCGCGTGCTGGGCGTTGGGGGCGGTCAGGCTGCCCGGTTCGCCGGTGGTGACGTCGGGGACGGCGGCGGCGTCACCCGCGGCCCAGGCGTGCTCGACGCCCTCGACGGTCAGCTGCGCGGTGCACTTCAGGCGCCCGCGGCCGTTCAGCGGCAGGTCGCTGGCGGCGAGGATCGGGTGCGGTTTGACGCCCGCGGTCCACACGACCGTACGGGTCGGGAAGCGCTGCCCGTCACTGAGGACGGCGACCCGGCCTGCGCAGGATTCGAGGCGGGTCCGCAGGAGGACCTGGATGTTGCGGCGGCGCAGTTCGGTGACCGTGTAGCGGCCCATCTCCTCGCCGACCTCGGGCAGGATGCGGTCCGAGGCCTCGACGAGGATCCACTTCATGTCCTCGGGCTTGACGTTGTGGTAGTAGCGGGCGGCGTAGCGGGCCATGTCCTCCAGTTCGCCGAGCGCCTCCACGCCCGCGTACCCGCCGCCGACGAAGACGAAGGTGAGGGCCGCGTCGCGGATCGCGGGGTCGCGGGTGGAGGAGGCGATGTCCATCTGCTCGATGACGTGGTTGCGCAGGCCGATGGCCTCTTCGACGGTCTTGAAGCCGATGCCGTAGTCGATCAGGCCGGGGATGGGCAGGGTGCGCGAGACGGATCCCGGGGCGAGGACGAGTTCGTCGTACGCCAGCTTCTCGGTGCCTCCGGCCTCCTCCGTGGCGAGTGTGGTGAGGGTCGCGGTGCGGTGCGCGTGGTCGATGGAGGTGGCCTCGCCGACGATGATGCGGCACCGGTCGAGTACGCGGCGCAGCGGGACGACGACATGCCGGGGTGAGATCGCGCCGGCCGCGGCCTCGGGCAGGAAGGGCTGATACGTCATGTAGGGATCGGGCGTGACCACCGTGATCTCCGCTTCGCCCCGACTGAGCTCCTGTTTCATCCGCCGCTGCAGGCGCAGGGCCGTGTACATCCCGACGTAGCCGCCGCCGACAACGAGAATGCGCGCACGTTCCTTCACCATCCCATGACGCACCCGACGCTCTCGTTTGTCCACAGCCCCGACGAATTGTGTGACCGTCGGCCGGAGCGGTGCGGGGTTGGCCGAATTATCGGGGTGTGAGGAAAGGACGCAGGTCAGTGGGTGCGCGCCGGGGGGCGGAAGGGGGCGCAATACGGACGTATGCGGCTCGTACTCCGATCGGGGGGCGCTCCGTGCGGAACCTGCCCCTTCTGAATTGACTCCCTCTCAACTATGTTCGTGTGTCGACGGGGTGTGGGGGATGTGATCCGAGCGAGCCCGCCGAGTACCACCGGCTCTCGGGGGCGGGCCCGATCGTGCGTGATCCCGTTCCGCGCACTCCGGAATCAGGGACGGGGAGTCTCCGGGGGGAGACGTCATTACCGGGGGATCACATATGCACATTCAGGGCACTCATTGGTCCACCGCGTCCGCCGTGGCACCCGGTGGCGGGGCGATGGGCGCTGCGGCGGGCAACGGGCGCGGGGACGAGCCCCGGACGGGCCGGACGGCGCCGCTGCGCGTGGACGCACAGCGCAACCTCGAGCACGTGCTGCGGGCTGCCCGCGAGGTCTTCGGCGAGCTGGGGTACGGCGCACCGATGGAGGACGTGGCGCGGCGCGCGCGGGTCGGCGTCGGCACGGTGTACCGGCGCTTCCCGAGCAAGGACGTCCTGGTGCGGCGGATAGCCGAGGAGGAGACCTCCCGGCTGGCCGACCAGGCGCGGGCCGCGCTCGGCCAGGAGGACGAGCCGTGGTCGGCGCTCTCCCGCTTCCTGCGGACGTCGGTGGCCTCCGGCGCCGGGCGGCTGCTGCCGCCGCAGGTGCTGCGGGTCTCGGTCGCCGAGGACCGGGCCGACCCCCGGGTGCCGCAGCAGCGCGCCCAGCCGGGCTCCGGGGAGCTCAGGCTCGTGGCCGACGGGGCGGCGCTCAAGTCCGGCGCGGTGGAGGACGACGCGGGGGCGGCGGCGCTGCTGGAGGTCGTGGGCCGGCTCGTGGAGCGGGCGCGCGCGGCGGGCGAACTGCGGCCGGACGTGTCGGTGTCGGACGTGCTGCTGGTCATCGCGACGGCGGCGCCCTCGCTGCCGGACGCGGCGCAGCAGGCCGCCGCTTCGGCCCGGCTGCTGGACATCCTGCTGGAGGGGTTGCGCTCGCGGCCCGCGTGAGCCCTGTCCCCCGCGTGAGCCGTGTCCGACGGGCCTCCCTCTTACGGGTGAGGACGGTACCCGGGCACGACCGGGCCCCACGGACGAGTGGTGGATCCCTGCCACCGGGGCCCGGTGGCGGTCGGTGTGGCAGTCTGGCCCGGTGATCGGGACGGTCTGGCCGACTACGGGGGCGTTTGCGCGATGAGCGTTGACGGGCGTGATGACGGCGCCGGTGACGGCGGGTCGCGAACGGAAGGGCCGGATTCTCCGCAGGTGCCGGCCCAGGGCGGGCCGTCCGAGGTTCCGCGCGACGCCGGGCGGGCCAAGGGAGGCCCCCCGGCACAGGACGGCGTACCGGCCCAGGGCGGCACTCCGGCACACGGTGGCGTACCGGCGCAGCGCGAGCGGCTCGAGGAGAGTGAACCGCCGTACGCGGCGGAGCCGGCGTACGTGGCGGACCTGCCGCCGTCGGACGCCGAGCTGATCGGGCGGGTGCGCTCGGGCGACGACAGCGCGTACGAGGAGCTGTACCGGCGCCACGCCGACGCCGTACGCCGGTACGCGCGCACGTGCTGCCGGGACTCCCACACCGCCGACGACCTGACCGCCGAGGTGTTCGCCCGGGTGCTCCAGGCGGTGCGCGGCGGCTCCGGCCCCGAGCACGCCGTACGCGCCTATCTGCTCACCACCGTCCGGCGGGTCGCCGCGCAGTGGACCAGCACCGCCCGGCGCGAGCAACTGGTCGACGACTTCGCGGTGTTCGCCACGCAGGCGGCGCGGGCCGCGGAGCTGTCGGACGACGCCGCGTCCGCCGGCTCCTTCGGAGCGGGCCTGGACCTCGGCGCCGACGTGCGCGCGTTGCACGAGGCCGAGCAGTCGATGGCCATGCGGGCCTTCCGCTCGCTGCCGGAGCGGTGGCAGGCCGTGCTGTGGCACACGGAGGTCGAGGACGAGTCGCCGAGCTCGGTCGCCACGCTCTTCGGGCTGGACGCCAACGGCACGCGGGTGCTGGCCAGCCGGGCCCGGGAGGGTCTGCGGCAGGCCTACCTCCAGGCCCACGTCAGTGCCGCCCTCACCGCCGACGAGGAGTGCGCCCGGTACGCGGACCAGCTCGGCGGCTACGCCCGCGGCAAGCTGCGCACCCGTGCCGAGCGGGGGCTGCGCAGGCACCTGGAGGAGTGCGCCAGGTGCCGGCTGGCGGCCACCCAGATCGCGGAGGTCGCCGGCGGCATCCCCGCCGTGGTCCCGGTCGCCGTCATCGGCTGGTTCGGCGCCGCCGGGTACGCCAAGGCGCTCGGCATCGTCGCCGGCGGCGCGGGCGCGGCAGGAGCCGCGAGTGCCGCGTCCGGGGGTGCCTCCGGTGGCGGGGGCGCGGCGGCCTCGGAGGGGCTGGGCGCGCCGGTGAAGGCGGGGATCGCGGCCGGTGTGGTCGCCGTGGCCGCCGCGGCGGTCGCGCTCGCGCTGGTCGGTCGGGAGGCCCCGGTCGGGAAGCCGGAGGCGCGGTCCGTCGCGTCCACCCCGGTCGCCGAGCCGCAGCCGCCGACGCCCCCTCCTCCGCCCGCGCCGACCCCGACGCCCGAGCCGCCGAGGCCGGCACCGAAGCCGAAGCCGAAGCCGACACCGAGCGCCAAGCCCCCGGTGCCTCCCGCCGCGGCGACGCCGCCCCCCGCCGCTGCCACCCCCACACCGGCACCCGAGCCGTCACCGTCGCCGACGCCCACCGCGACCAAGGAGCCCGCGCCCACCGCCACGCCGGCTCCCACGCCGACGCCGACTCCTCCTCCCGTGCCGGTGGTCTACCCGTGGAACGAGCTGAAGTACGACATCACCGGAGACGGCACCCGCCCCGAGATGCGGCTCGGCGCGAGCAGTTGGGTGTGGCAGCGCCACAGCCTGTCGATCGCCGGCAAGCGGTACGCGCACGGGGTGACCGTGCACGGCGAGTCGTCCGTCACCGTCGACCTCAACCGGGAGTGCTCCGCCTACGACGCCGTGGTCGGTGTCGACGACCTGACGGCAGGGCTCGGCCGGGTCTCCTTCTCGGTGTACGCCGACGGCGTCCGCCTGTGGAACTCGGGGACCATCGCGGGCGGTGACCCGGCCGTCCCCGTCCATGTGAGCCTCGCCGGCCACCGGACCGTACGGCTGGTCGTCGAGCCGCACAGCGCCTTCGACACCGTGGCCCTCTCGGACTGGGCCGAGTCCAGGTTCAGCTGCCGGTAGGGCTCGGCCGGCCGCCGGAGGCCAGTGCGCCCCGCTGCGGGGTGATGCCCGCCGGTACCGCGCGGGCACGCGCGGGTGTGCCGGTCCAGCAGGTGCCGCGGCGGGACAGCAGGCGCCGCAGCCACAGCTCCAGGGACACCAGCTCCGCCAGGCCGTCCAGCGGCAGCGGCTCGCCCTGCGCCGCCACGCGCAGGGCCTTGCGGACCACACGGGCCTCCACCAGGCCGGCCTCGGCGAGCAGGGGGGTGGCGAACAGGTCCACCAGGTCGTTGACGGCGACGCGCAGGCCGGTGCGGGACGCCGCCGCGGCCGAGGCGTGCGAGGGGGCGCCCCAGCCGGGTGGCAGGTCGCCCACCCCGGCGCCCTGGAGGACCGTGCGCAGGATCACCGCGCGGGCGCCCGGCTGCACCCGCAGGGCCTCCGGCAGGGCCCGGCAGGCGCGGACCACCTGGTTGTCGAGGAAGGGCGTGTGCAGCCGCTGGGAGCGGACCTCGGCAGCCTGCTCTAGCACCCGCAGGTCCGCCGCCTGCCGGGCGAGGGCGGCACGCGCGCGGTAGTCGCCCGGCCGCTGCCCGGGCCCCACCCCCGAACGGATCGTCACCCCTTGCAGGCGAACCGATACTTCAGCCAGCGCCTCTCCGGTCAGCCACCGGGCCGCCGGCCCGGGTCTCGCCCAGGTGAGTGCGGCCAGCGACGCCCCGACGGTGCCCCCGGGCTCGTCGAAGCGGCGGTGCATCAGCCGCTCGGCGAGCAGGTCGAGTCCCGCGCGGTAGGGCGTCCGCGCCAGCCGCCGCGCCGCGCCGTACACGCGCGCGGGGACCATGACCGATCCGTCGGCCTTGGTGAGCGCGGCGACGGGCCGGACCAGATGGCGGCGCTTGCGGTCCATCAGCAGGTCGGCCAGGCGCGCGGGGTGGGCGTCCAGGACCTGCCGGGCGCCGTGGCCGGTGAAGTGGTCCGCGCTGCCCGCCGCGAGCCGTGCGCGGTGCCGTGCCGCCGCGACCAGGGACGGGCCGGGTTCGTCGGTGAGGGGCCCGTCCAGCTCGGCGTAGGGCAGCACGTCCTCGCCGCCGGTCACCACCACGTGGTGCAGGCGCGGGTTGGCCGCGAGCGTCCCGGCGCGTTCCAGTTCGTCCTCGCGCCCATCGGCCGTCAGGTCGTTGAAGGTGACCGCGAGCAGGCGCTCGCCCGCTCCCGTGCCGTGGCCCAGGAGGGTGCCGGGCCGACCCGGAAGCCCGGCGGCCAGCAGCGCGAGCGTGCCCGAGGCCGGTCCGCCGGAAAGGTCGGCCCCGATGCCGGGCACCGGCATCCCGCGGGCCGCGCGGCGCTCGGCGGGGCCCATGCCGGGCACCGGACCGGGGTCGATGTCGGGTACGTGCCGGGGCGCGGACAGACGGGCGCGGACGGCTTCCACCAGCGCGTCGCGCACCGCGTCGACCGCGCTGTCCGGGTCGGCCGGCGGTGCGGCCACCGCGAGCGAGGCGACCGGCTCGTACCCGGCGACCTCACGCGCCCCCGCCCGCAGGATCAGCGCGTGCCCCGGCGGAATGCGCCGTACGCCCTCGTAGGGCGTGGAGTCGTCCAGCGCGGCCGGTACGTCGGGGGCGGCCAGCAGGGCGGCCAGGTGCCCGAAGTCGAGGTTGGCCTCGATGAGGTCGGCCAGCGGCAGCGCGGCCGTCGCGTACGCCGTGCCGCCGGCCCACGGGGTGTGGAACACCGGACGGGCTCCGGCGAGATCGCCGCAGACGGTGATGCGGCGGCCCACCTGCACGACGGCGGTGTAGCTTCCCGGCCAGGCCGTCAGATGCCTGAGCGCGCCCCCGCGCGCGGCGAACAGGCCGACCCGCAACTGCTCGTCGGAGGCCCCGCAGATACCGAGCACCGCGATCCTGGTCTGGGCGTCGGCCTGCACCACGCGGACCTCGTCCGGGCGCCAGTCGCCGACCGCCCACAGCGGATCGGGATCGCCCCACAGGAGCTGGGAGCCCACCGGGTGCAGGGTCTGGCCGTCGTGTCCGGTGGCGCCGGCGGAGCCGGTCCCGATAACACCCGCGGCGGTGCTGCTCCATCCCACCAACCACCGCATCGAAGCCTCCACCGCCTGTGGGCAACCAGTGCACCGCAACGAACCAGGTCACCATGCTGCCACGAAGGAGGCGCGCCGGAGGGGAGGCGGAGCCGCCTTCGGTGCACCGCACACACCCCCGTGCGCCTGCCCCGATGATGGCGAACGCCCTTACCGCGCAAGGCCTCCGCGACTCGAATGCGCCCCCTGATGCGCTCCCCGCAACACCCTTCGCGCCCTCAACTGCCGTGGTGAGAGCGGTAGTCGGCGATGAGGAGCGGGGGCGATTTTCGGCCAATTCCGCGTCATGGGGACACGTGTGCGCACGCTCCGTACTCGCTCTGCGCATCGCGCAGACAACACGCAGTCCGGGAGGCGGAGTTCGCCCCCCGGACCGTTCCGCCACCCGCGGGGATGAAGGCAGCGGTGTCCCCCAGCCCACTGGATCCAGTACAGCGGGCCGACCCACGCAGGACCATGGAATCGCTCCCCCGGTGGCCGGAGAAGAGCGCACGGACGGGCGCACGGCCACACATCGGGGGCACGCCGCAACCCAGCGTGCAGGGCCCGCACTTGAGTGCGGGCCACAATCCCGCCATCCGGAAGAATGCCCCTTAACGCTTGGGATGCGGCGAACTACGCTGGGTTTACGAATGCCGCGTGGTTATGCCAGCGCGGCAGCCGTCTGTGTCGAGGGGTGGCGCATGTCCAGGGAGCAACGCGGGCCGAACGAAAAGCTCGGCGCCGTTCTCGCCCTCGCGGGAATCAGCAACGCAGGACTCGCGCGGCGCGTCAACGACCTCGGCGCCCAGCGCGGGTTGACACTTCGCTACGACAAGACCTCGGTGGCGCGCTGGGTTTCGAAGGGGATGGTGCCGCAGGGTGCGGCGCCGCACCTCATCGCGGCCGCCATCGGGCAGAAGCTCGGCCGCCCGGTGCCGCTCCACGAGATCGGCCTGGCGGACGCGGATCCCGCACCCGAAGTGGGCCTCGCCTTCCCCAGGGACGTGGGCCAGGCGGTGAAGTCGGCGACGGAGCTGTACCGGCTCGACCTCGCCGGCCGCCGGGCCGGCTCCGGCGGCATCTGGCAGTCGCTCGCCGGATCGTTCGCAGTGAGCGCATACGCAACGCCCGCCTCGCGCTGGCTGATAACCCCGGCCGACAGTTCGGTGGCGCGCGAGGCGGGCCCTGCGGAGGCCTCGGGCACACCGGTCAAAGTCGGCCACAGCGATGTGCGGAAGCTGCGGGAGGCCGCCGAGGACGCCAGGCGCTGGGACTCCAAGTACGGAGGCGGCGACTGGCGTTCGTCGATGGTGCCGGAGTGCTTACGCGTGGAGGCGGCGCCCCTGCTGCTCGCCTCGTACTCCGACGAGGTCGGCAGGGCGCTGTTCGGCGCCTCGGCCGAACTGACCCGGCTCGCGGGCTGGATGGCCTTCGACACCGGCCAGCAGGAGGCCGCCCAGCGGTACTACATCCAGGCGCTGCGCCTGGCCCGTGCCGCCGCCGACGTGCCCCTCGGGGGCTACGTCCTGGCCTCCATGTCCCTCCAGGCGACCTACCGCGGCTTCGGCGACGAGGGCGTCGACCTCGCGCAGGCCGCCCTGGAGCGCAACCGGGGCCTGGCCACCGCCCGCACCATGAGCTTCTTCCGGCTCGTCGAGGCTCGCGCCCACGCGCGCGCGGGCGACGCCCAGGCGGCCGGCGCCGCCCTGAAGGCGGCCGAGGGCTGGCTGGAGCGGTCCCGCGACGGGGACAACGACCCGTCCTGGCTCGGCTTCTACGGCTACGACCGGTTCGCCGCCGACGCCGCCGAGTGCTACCGGGACCTGAAGGCACCCCGCCAGGTCCGCCGCTTCACCGAGCAGGCGCTGTCCAAGCCGACGGAGGAGTTCGTCCGCTCGCACGGCCTCAGGCTGGTCGTCTCGGCCGTCGCCGAACTGGAGTCCGGCAACCTGGACGCGGCCTGCGAGCAGGGCGTGCGGGCCGTGGAGGTCGCCGGGCGGATCTCCTCCGCGCGCACCACGGAGTACGTCAAGGACCTCCTGCACCGGCTCGAGCCCTACAGCGACGAGCCGCGCGTCGTGGAGCTGCGCGAGCGGGCCCGCCCGCTGCTGATGACCCCGGCCTGAGCCCCGCCCGGCCGGGCACCCCGGCCGCGCGGTCCCACCGGTTCGAGGGCATTGTCAGTGGCGCAGTGCACTATCGAGGCGGGAGGTGGAGCAGGTGCGGCCGGACATCGCTTACGACTGCGACGTGCTGGTGATCGGAGGTGGCATCGTCGGCCTGTCGACGGCGTACGCGATCACGCGCGCCGCGCCGGGCACGCGCGTGACCGTGCTGGAGAAGGAGCAGGGCCTGGCCCGGCACCAGACGGGACGCAACAGCGGGGTGATCCACAGCGGGATCTACTACCGGCCGGGCTCGCTGAAGGCGCGGTACGCGGCGGGGGGCGCCGCCGAGATGGTCAAGTTCTGCGCGGAGTACGGCATCGCGCACGAGGTGACCGGCAAGCTGATCGTGGCGACCGGGCGGGAGGAGCTGCCCCGGCTGCACGCACTGGTGCAGCGCGGCCGGGAGAACGGCATTCCGGTGCGCGAGCTGGGCCCCGCGCAGATCGAGGAGTACGAGCCGGAGGTCCGCGGACTGGCCGCCATCCACGTGGGGACGACGGGGATCTGCGACTTCACGGCGGTGGCCCGGCAGCTGGCGGAGGCGTCCGGCGCCGAGATCCGGTACGGGGCCCGGGTGGTGCGGGTGGACCGGCGGCCGGAGCTGGGGGTGGCCGTCCTGACCGGGCGCGGTGACGTCGTCCGCGCGCGCGTGCTGGTCAACTGCGCGGGGCTGTACTGCGACGAGGTGGCACGGCTGACCGGGGACGAGCCCGGGGTGCGGATCGTGCCGTTCCGCGGGGAGTACTACGAGCTGGCGCGGCCGGAGCTGGTGCGGGGGCTGGTGTATCCGGTGCCCGACCCGGCGTTTCCCTTCCTCGGCGTGCATCTCACCCGCGGGGTCGACGGCGGTGTGCACATCGGACCCAACGCGGTGCCGGCACTGGCCCGCGAGGGCTACGGATGGGGGGTCGTACGGCCGCGGGAGCTGGCGGGGACGCTGGGCTGGCCCGGGTCCTGGCGGCTCGCCCGCCGGCACTGGCGGTACGGGGCCGGGGAGCTGCGTCGGTCGGTGTCGAAGGGCGCCTTCACGCAGGCGGTGCGCCGGCTGATGCCGGGGGTGCGGGAGGAGGACCTGGTGCCGGCCGCCGCCGGGGTGCGGGCGCAGGCCGTCCTGCGGGACGGCACGCTGGTGGACGACTTCCTGATCCGGGAGGGCGCCCGGGCGGTGCACGTGCTCAACGCGCCCAGTCCCGCGGCGACCGCCTCGCTGCCGATCGGGCGCGAGGTGGCGAGGAGGGCCCTGGCCGTCCTGGAGTCGGCATGAAGGGCGCGCCGGGTCCCGTCGGCCTTGAGAGCCGGTCCGTGCCGGCCCCCCGTAAAATCGGTCCCACTGTGACTGACTCGCTGAACACCCCCCAGGCTCCCGCCCCCGGTGAGCTGCCCCGGCACACGCCCGGCGTGTCCGTGCGGCACACCCGGGCGAAGGGGGAGCCGCGTTTCCCCGACGGGCCCAAGGCCGATCCGGCCGGCTCGCACTTCGAGCGGCGGATCCGCAGCTTCCAGCCGCGCCGGAGCCGGGTCACCGCGGGGCAGGCGGACGCGTTGCAGCGGCTGTGGCCCGCCTGGGGGCTGGACATCGACGGGCAGCGGGTGATCGACCTCGCCGAGCTGTTCGGGAACACCCGCCCGGTCGTGCTGGAGATCGGCTTCGGGATGGGCGAGGCCACCGCACGGATGGCGGCCGAGGACCCGGACACCAACATCCTCGCCGTCGACGTGCACACCCCGGGCCAGGGCAACCTGCTGAGCCTCGCCGACCGGCACGGACTCGGCAACGTCCGCGTCGGCAACGGCGACGCCATCATCCTGCTGCGCGAGATGCTCGCCCCCGACAGCCTCGACGGGCTGCGCGTCTACTTCCCCGACCCCTGGCCGAAGAAGCGGCACCACAAGCGGCGGCTGATCCAGCCGGAGTTCCTGACGCTGGCCGCCACCCGGCTCAGGCCCGGGGCCATCGTGCACTGCGCGACGGACTGGGAGCCGTACGCGCAGCAGATGCTCGACGTGCTGACGGCGCACCCGGACTTCGAGAACACCCAGGCCGACGGCGGTTTCGCGCCACGTCCCGGCTTCCGGCCGCTGACCCGTTTCGAGGGCCAGGGACTGGAGAAGGGTCATGTGGTGAACGATCTGCTCTTCCGTCGCGTGCCACACGAAGACCAGCACCCGCAGTGACCTCGTGAGGGCCGATGCCGTGGCCGCCTGCCCCCCGTACCCGACACCTCCCGGCGCTCCCGTCGGCACGTCCCGCCACGCGCACTGGTGGCAGCGGCGATGGGTCAGGTACGGCGCGCTCGTCAGCCTGCTCGCCCTGTCCGGGCTGGTCATCCTCGCCCTCGTGCGCCGGCAGACCGGCACCGAGGGGTTCCTCGTCGGGCTCGGGCTCGCGGTACTGCCCGTACCGCTGCTGACGGCCGCCTTCCGCTGGCTGGACCGGGTCGAGCCCGGCCCCTGGCGGAACCTGGTGTTCGCCTTCGCCTGGGGCGCCTGCGCGGCGGCCCTGATCGCGATCGTCGCCAACAGCTTCGCCACCCACTGGATCGCCACGGCGACCGCCGATCCCGCGAGCGCGGACACCCTGGGCGCGACCGTGATAGCGCCGGTCGTGGAGGAGTCCGCGAAGGCCGCCGCCGTCCTGCTGGTCTTCCTGTTCCGCAGACGCGACTTCATCGGCATCGTCGACGGGGTCGTCATCGCCGGGGTGACCGCGACCGGCTTCGCGTTCACCGAGAACATCCTCTACCTCGGCAACGCCTTCGGCACCGACCAGCTCACCGGTGACCGGGGCATCGCCTCCGTCACCGCGGCGACGTTCTTCGTCCGCGTCATCATGTCGCCGTTCGCGCACCCGATGTTCACCGTGCTCACCGGCATCGGCTTCGGCATCGCCGCGATGTCCGGGTACCGCCGACGCCTGCGCCGCCTGCTGCCGCCGCCGGGCGGACTGCTGCTCGCGATGGGCATGCACGCCCTGTGGAACGGCTCGGCGACCTTCGGCGAGTACGGCTTCTTCGCGGTGTACGCCGCCATCATGGTGCCCGCGTTCGGGCTGCTGACCTGGCTGGTCGTCTGGACCCGGCAGCGTGAGCTGAGGACCGTGCGCGAGGAGCTGCCCGCGTACACCGCCGCCGGATGGCTCACCCCGGCCGAACCGTTCGCCCTGGCCTCCATGCGGGCGCGCAGACTGGCCCGCGTCCACGCGCGGCGCCGGCTCGGCAGGACGGCGGCACGGACGGTCGCCCAGTACGAGGCGTACGCGACCTCGCTGGCGTTCCTCCGGCACCGCGGGCGCCGGGGGCGGGCCGGAGCCGACTTCGCCGTACGGGAGCGGGAACTGCTGCACGAGCTGTGGCGCAGGCGGGAGGTGGCGCAGCCCGCACTGGAACACGCGGCCAGGATGACGACGCCCATGGCCGCGCCACCCTGGCCGGGGTACGGGGTGTACGGGGTGTACGGGGTTCACCCGCGGCCGCTGGGGTACGGGTCGTACGGACCGGCGGTGCCGTATCCCTCGTACAACCCGTACCGGACACAGCCTTAGCGGCCCCGGGGACGGGAGTTACGCCGACGCCCGCGTCAGCTTCCCGAGCTCCTCCTCCGTCAGCCGCAGCTCCGCGACCTCGAGCAGCGCCGGGAGCTGTTCCACCGTCCGCGCCGAGGCGATCGGGGCGGTCACCGTAGGCTGCGCGGCGAGCCAGGCCAGGGCCACCGTGGCAACCTCGGCGTCATGGGCGCGGGCCACCTCGTCCAGGGCCATAAGGACCTTCTGGCCGCGCTCGGTCTCGAGGTGCCTGGCCGCGCCTTGCGCCCGCGCGCTGTCCACCGTCGTACCGGGCCGGTACTTGCCGGTCAGGAAGCCGGAGGCGAGCGCGTAGTACGGGACGGCGGCCAGGCCGGACCGCTCGGCGACGTTCTCCAGCCCGCCTTCGTAGGTGTCGCGCGAGACCAGGTTGTAGTGCGGCTGGAGCGCCACGTAGCGGGCCAGGCCCTCGCGGTCGGAGAAGTCCAGGGATTCCTGGAGGCGTTCGGCGGAGATGTTGGAGGCGGCGATGTGCCGCACCTTGCCCGCCCTGACCAGCTCGTCGAGCGCGCCGATGATCTCCTCGACGGGGACTTCCGGCTGGTCGAAGTGCGTGTAGTACAGGTCGATGTGGTCCGTGCCCAGGCGCCTGAGGGAGGCGTCGGCCGCGGCCTTGATGTTGGCGGCGCTCAGGCCCTGGTAGTCGGGGTGCTGACTGACCTTGGTGGCGATGACGACGTCGGAGCGGTTGCCGCGCGCCTCGATCCACTTGCCGATGATCGTCTCGGACTCGCCGCCCTGGTTGCCCTCCACCCACGCGGAGTAGGAGTCGGCACTGTCGACGAAGTTGCCTCCGGCGGCCGTGTAGGCGTCGAGGACGGCGAAGGACTGCTCCTGGTCGGCGGTCCAGCCGAAGACGTTGCCACCGAGGGCGAGCGGGAAGACCTCGAGATCGGACGAACCCAGTTTGCGTAGAGAAGTCATGTCCAACATCAACAACCGCGCCGGAGCGGCCCATTCCGGGCCGGGCCGCATCCGGCCGCAAAGGTTGCGCAAACCGGTCTCACGGGCTCGTCAGGGGTGAGACCGGTCCGCGTTCGTCAGGGGGTGATGCCCTTGCCGCGCAGCCACGCCAACGGGTCGATCCCGCTGGACTGGCCGCCCTGGTGGACCTCCAGGTGGAGGTGGGGCCCGGTGACGTTGCCGGTGGCGCCCACGCGGCCGATCACCTCGCCCGTGCTGACCTTCTGGCCGACGCTGACGCTGATCGACGACTGGTGGCAGTACCACAGCTCGGTGCCGTCCTCGAGAGTGAGGATCGTGCGGTAGCCGTAGGAGCCGGCCCAGCCGGCCTCGGTGATGGTGCCGGTGTGGATCGCCTTGAGCAGGGTGCCCGTGGGCGCCGCGAAGTCGAGGCCGGTGTGGTAGCCGGAGGACCACATGGAGCCGGCCTGGCCGAAGGTGGAGGTGAGCGTGTACGAGGAGGTGGGCAGCGCGTACTGCCTGGCCAGCTCGGCCAGCCGGGCCTCCTCGGCCTTCCTCGCCGCCTCCTCGGCCTTCCGCTTGGCCGCCTCCTCCGCCTTCTTCTTCTCGGCGGCGGCCTCGGCCTCGGCCGTCTCCCGCGCCTTCGCCGCCACCTCGGCGGCCTTCTTGGCGGCGGCGGCCTCGGCGTCCGCCTGGGCCTTGGCCTCGATCTGGACCTGCTGCTGCTCGGCCTGCGCCATGATCCGGTTGCGCAGCACCTCGCCCGCGTCCGAGGTGCCGCCCTCGGCCTCGGCGGCGGTCACGCCGACGGCGCTGAGCGCGCTCGACGAGCCCGCGGGTGCGGTGTCGGAGGAGTCCTCGAACAGGGAGCCCACGGAGGGCAGGTCGGGCAGCGAGATGGACACCGGCGGCTTGCCGCTGTTGGCGCTCGCCATGCCGCCCGCGCCGACGGCGGCGATGACGCCGACACCGAGAACGGTGGAGCTGCGGGCGAGTCCGCCGCCGCGCTGCTTGGCGACGCGGTGCCGGCCGCGCACGGGACGGATGGACTCCGCGGTGGGGTTCCACTCCTCCCAGGGGCCCTCCTCGGCGCGGCGGCTGTCGTAGCCGAAGGTCTCTCCGTACTGCCGACTCGGGGCGAACGGGGCTTCCGGGGCAGGCGGGTTGGACGCCACGAAGGCGTACTCCTTTCCTTCCGTCTCGCCTACCGGGTTAGCTGACGGGTTCGGAGCGGGAAGGTCTCCTACGCGCGTAAACAAGCCGTACGTACACGGCGGTTACGCTCGATTCACCCCAAGTTGGTGGTTCCCCGGTTCCCTTGCGGGATTCGGCGTGCGCGCACGGAGCCGACTCTTGTGACGGCTGGGACGACCGTGCTGCGTTATCGAACGTTAATAGACTCGGGGCCCGGATTCCAAGCCGTTCGGCTTGATCACTAAACCTTCCGGCCCGACGTTACGGTCCATGACCACCGAAAACCGGGCGAGTTGACCGCATCTCGGGGAGAGCCATGTGTCCGCGAAACACTCAGGGCCGGAATCCATTGATCGGATTCCGGCCCTGAGCCTTCAGTAGCGGGGACAGGATTTGAACCTGCGACCTCTGGGTTATGAGCCCAGCGAGCTACCGAGCTGCTCCACCCCGCGTCGTTGTGAAACCAGTATATGTCATCCGGAGGACTGCTCGCACCCACCTCACCTGCCACTGTTCGTCACACGGTTCCCGGCCGTGCGACGAGGCCCCGCTCAGCCGAGCAGATGCCGGTTCGGTTCCCTGGCCCGCTCCTCGAACTCCGGCACCACGACGACGTCCGCGCCACCGGCCGCCAGCACCCCGGTCCCGTCGGCGCCCTCGACGAACGTGTCCGGCTCCCGCCACGCGGTCACCACCCGTCGCACCCCCGCGTCCAGAATCAGCCGGGCGCACGGACGCGGCCGGGAGGCGCGGCGGGCGCACGGCTCCAGGCTGCTGTACACCGTGGCGTCCGGCAGCCGCGGATCCGCCGGGTCGACCTTGGCCAGCGCCGCCTCCTCCGCGTGCACGACCGGGTCACCGCCCTCCCGCGAGTACCCGCGGGCGAGTTCGGTCCCGTCGGCGGCGACCACCACGGCGCCCACGCTGAACGCGGTCCGGGACGGCGGGCACTGGGCCGCCAGTTCGCAGGCGAGCCGGAGCCAGTGCCGGTCCGCGGGCACGGCGCGGCCGGCGGTGCCGGGAGCGGTGGGCTCGTAGCGCACGAGGACGACGTCCTCGATGGTCCGCGTCTCCACCAGCCGCAGCCGCCCGCCCTGGTAGGTCCCGGGTCCGAACAGCCGGGGCGCGTCCGCGTCCCCCACGAACAGGGGGGCGAGCACGAGCTGCACCTCGTCCGCGAGCTGCTGCTGGAGCAACTGCGTGTGGACGGTCCCGCCGCCCTCGACCATGAGCCGGCGCACACCGCGTACGTCGTGCAGGTGCTCGAGGAGCCGGGGCCAGCCGAGCTCGGCGCCCAGCGGCACCACGTCGGCGGCCAGGCCCGTACGCCGCAGCCGCAGCGCGCCCTCGTCGGTCGTGTAGAGGACCTTCTCGCCGCCGGTGTGCCAGAAGGGCGCGCCGGGGTCCAGCTCGCCGGAGGCGCTGACCGCGACCTTCAACGGGTACTCCGGCTTCCCGGCGGCGCGGCGTGCGGCCCGCCGCTGCGGCGAGTTCACCAGCAGCCGCGGGTTGTCGGCCCGCAGGGTGCCGGCGCCGATCAGGATCGCGTCGGCCGACGCCCGCACCTCGTCGACCCGGTCGAAGTCGGCGGGGCTGGAGAGCAGCAGGCGCTCGGGACCGGTGTCGTCCAGATAGCCGTCGAGCGAGACGGCGGCGGACAGCAGGACGTACGGGTGGGGCATCGACGCCCTCTCTCTCGGCGGACTGGCTCCCAGTTTGACTGCTCCCCTCCCTGAAGAGGAGGGGATCCCTTGCTGCGCGACCACAAGTCCCGCCAGGACAAGGAACGTGCGGACTGGGGCGATGCCCGGCAGGACACGGGCAAGGTCTTCACGAAGGAGGACGGCTCCTGGCTCCACCCCGAGAGGGTCTCGGAGACGTTCCGCCGAATCCTCGCCACGGTCGACCTACCGCCCGCCACCCTGCGTGACCTGCGCCACGTCTCCGCGACGCTCACCCACGGAGGCGGCGGCGACATCCACGTGGTGGGATCTACTCGCCGCGGCCCACCCGTCCCGGCTGGTCCTGCCGTTCACCACGCGCGCGGCAGACACCGGCGAGCACCCCGGGTCGGCGAGGCGGCGGATCGACTGGCCTACAGCTGGCCGACAGACCGACTACACCGTTCTTTCCGACGACTCCTCCCGGCTGCCAGGCGAGCGAGGGCTCCGCCCATACCCCCGTGCACCGCTCTGTTTCGTCGGTCTCGGGAGGCCGGCCGTCGGCGCCACCCTCCCGTCCGTCGTCAACTCCCCTGTTCCCACCTCTGCTTGCTCCGGCCATCCCATGGGTAGCCATGCGGTGTTCCGCGGCCGGGGAGGGCCGTACGGGGCGGGTGGAGGGACTCATGACGACGGATGGGCACCCGCCGGACGGGGACGCACCGGACGGCTGGGGACCGCACGCGCTCCGCATCCGGGAGGCGTACCGGCTCGGCGAGTGGTGCGACGACGTGCCCGAGGTGGCCGCGGCGGTGCTGCGCCGGGTGCTGCTCGCACCCCCGCCGCCGGTCCCCGGGCACCTGGCCCGGCTCCGTGCGCGGCTGCCTCGAACTGCGTGACACCTCGGTGCGCGGCACCGTCACCCTGAAGCGGGCCCGGCTGGACAACCCGCGCGGCGCTGCGCTGGGCCGTCGTCGCCCTGGTCACCGCCGGGTGGCTGCTCGCCACGACAGTGGCGACGGGGCTGAACCGGGTGCTGCGGCGGAACTGAGCGGGCGGGGGCGGCGAGCCGTCCGGGGAGGGCGGCCGGGACGGCGCGGCCGCCGGCGATGACGTGCCTGTCGCGGCCGCACCCCAGCCGGCCGCCGAGCGGGCCCCGGAAACGATGGAACCCCCCGTCGACGCAGGTCGACGGGGGGTTCGACCCCGAGGGGTCCGGTAGGCCCTGTGGGACTCGAACCCACAACCAATGGATTAAAAGTCCACTGCTCTGCCAATTGAGCTAAGGGCCCAGGCGATGTTGCCTACCCGAGCATAGCGGGAGGAGGGCCCGTCGCCGATCGGGTATCCGGGGTGCCCGGCCGGAAGTTCGGCGCGATCGGCGGTGACCGGGTGACCGTTGCGGTCGGAAGATCCCCTTGTAGCCCTTCCAGCCACCGGAGATCTTCGTGCGGGGGTGTCGGAGCGGTGGCCGCCGCCGAGGCCCGCCGTGGTCAGCGAGGCGCAGGTGGTCAAAAACCGAAGGGCCCGTACGACAGGAGTCGTACGAGCCCTTCGGAGTGGGTTCACCCGGCGTCAGCCGTTGCGCTTCCAGCGCGGCTTGTCGTCGCGGCGGCCGAAGGAACCGCCGCCACCGCCGCGGTGGTCGTCACGACGGCCGTAGGGGCGCTCGTGGCCGCCGGAGCGGAAGCCGGGGCGGTCGCCCTGGCGGTCGCGGTTGAACGGACGGTCGCTGCCACGGTGCCCGCCGCGCTCGTCGCGCCGGGCCGGGCGGTCGTCACGGCGGAAGCCGCCCCGGTCGTCGCGACGGTCGAACGAGCCACGGTCGTCACGACGGTCGAACGAGCCACGGTCGTCACGACGGTCGAAGGAACGGGGCGCACGGTCCCGGTCACGGTGGAAGCCGCCGCGGTCGTCACGCCGCTCGAAGGAACGGCCGCCACGGTCACCCCGGTCACCGCGGTCGTCACGGCGGAAGCCGCCCCGGTCGTCACGACGGTCGAACGAGCCACGGTCGTCACGACGGTCGAAGGAACGGCCACCGCGGTCGCCACGGTCGCCCCGGTCGTCACGGCGGAAGCCGCCCCGGTCACCGCGGTCCCGGTCCCGGTCACGATCCCGGTTGAAGCCACCACGGTCGTCACGACGGTCGAAGGAACGAGGCGCACGATCCCGGTCGCGCTGGAAACCACCACGGTCCTCGCGCCGCTCACCCCGGTCGTACGACGACGGGGCCGCCGTACGCTCCTCACGCTCCACGCGCTCGACGCCCTCTTCCCGGTCGATGCGTTCGACGTCCCGGGCCGCCGGCTGCTCCGGCACCGACACCTCGGCCACCGCCTGCTCCCCGGCCACCGCGTCCGAACCCTCGGACGTCACGGTCTCGCCGCGCTCGCGGGCGAGCCGGGCGACCAGCCGGTCGGCCTCGTCACGCAGCTCGGCCGCACGCCGCTGCGCGCGCTCCAGCTGCTTGGCGAGGTGGGTGACCTCGCGCTCGGCCAGCTGGGCCGCGGTGCCCGCGGACTCGGCCTGCACCTCGGTCATCGACCGGGCACCGGTGATCTCGGCGACCTCCGGATCGAAGGCCGCACCGCCCTGGATGATGTGGCGCGAGGCATCCACGCCCGCGTCCTCCATGAGGCGGAAGATCTGACGCCGCTGGTGCGGCAGGGACAGCGAGACCACCGTGCCCGTACGGCCCGCGCGGGCCGTACGGCCGGCCCGGTGCAGGTAGTCCTTGTGGTCGCCGGCCGGGTCGACGTTCAGCACCAGGTCGATGCCGTCGACGTGGATCCCGCGGGCGGCGACGTCCGTGGCGACCAGGACGTTGACGTAACCGTCCTTGAAGTCGGCCAGGGTGCGGGTGCGGGCGCCCTGGGTCATACCGCCGTGCAGCGCCTCGGCCTTCGCACCGGCCTCGCGCAGCTGCTCGGCCACGCGGTCGGCGCCCAGCTGGGTACGCACGAAGATGATGGTGCGGCCCTTGCGGGAGGCGATGGCCGCGGTGACCGGCGCCTTGTCCTTGGGCTTCACGATCAGGATGTGGTGCGACATGGTCGTCACCGCGCCCTGCGCCGCGTCGACCTCGTGGCTGACCGGGTCGGTCAGGTACCGGTCGACAAGGGTCTTGATCTCGTTCTCCATCGTCGCGGAGAACAGCATCCGCTGACCGCCCGCCGGAACCTGGTCCAGCAGCTCGGTGACCTCGGGCAGGAAGCCCAGGTCGGACATCTGGTCGGCCTCGTCCAGGACCGCGATCCGCACATCCTCCAGCGAGCAGGCGCCGCGGTTGATGAGGTCACGCAGCCGGCCCGGGGTGGCGACCAGGATGTCGACGCCCTTCTCCAGGGCGTAGATCTGGTTGCCCATGGAGGTGCCACCGCAGACGACCTTCATCCGCAGGCCGACGACGTCGCCGTAGGGCTGAAGAGCGTCGGCCACCTGCATGGCCAGCTCACGGGTCGGAGTGAGGATGACCGCACGCGGCCGCTTCCGCTCGGTGCGGCCGCCGGCCAGCGTGGCCAGGGTCGGCAGACCGAAGGAGAGGGTCTTGCCGGAGCCGGTGCGGCCCCGGCCCAGGATGTCCTTCCCGGCCAGGGCGTCCGGGATGGTCGCGGCCTGGATCGGGAAAGGCGTGGTCACGCCGTTCTGCGCGAGCTTGCGGACGACGCCCTCGGGCAGGCCGAGGTCCGCGAAGGTGATCTCCGGGGCCTCGTTGTTCTCGGGAGCGTCGTCGGCGTTCTCGGGCACGACGACGTGATCAGTGGCAATGGACATGCGAATGCGAAACCTTCCGGAGTCTCTTCGGCACGCGCCCGTCAACTCCGTGATTCGCGCCACGACCGCCTCGATGCGGTCCGCCACGGCAAAGGAGAGTACGCGCCACACGGCGCGCTCTGCGTGGGCGCCGGGCAAATGGGATCAAACGATCTGCCACCATACGCACCTTGCACCCCCGAAGGCAAACCGACGGCGCCGCCGCAGGTCAGCCCCTCGTCCGATGCGGGTGCCGGCCCGGCTTGTACAAGCGTTCCCGCTGCTCCAACTGCGACCCCGTGCCATCGTGCGCCGAAGGCGACGGCTCGGCCGACGGCGGATCCGAAGACGCCGGCGGAGCGGGCGGCGAGGCCGGCGGCTGCTCGGGCGTGGCGGACGTCTGCGGGGGCACCGACACCGCCTCGGTCGGCGTCGGCTCACCCGGCTTCGGCGGCAACCCGCCAGTGCCCGGCGCCGCCGACGCGCCCGGCTCGTCCGACGGCGAGGCCGACACGGACGGCGACTCACCGGGCTTCCCCTTCCCCCCGTGACCACGCTTGCCGTCCCCACCGCCACCCGCGCGGCCCGCGCCACCGCCGGACACCGCGTCCTCACCGCCCGGAGCCCCACCACCCCGCTCTCCGGCGGAGTGCGACGGCCTGACCGAGCCGCCGGCGTCCTCCCCCACGCTCACGCAGCCGGCGGCAGCGGTGACGGCGGCGACCGCGGCGGCGAGACGGACGGATACGTACAAGGGGCGCACGGGCAGCCACCTCCGGGAGAAGAAGTCACCATGCCCAACTCCGTTCAGCCGCCGAAGGACACGCGACCGCACCCGGCGACGGTCAGCCGTACCCCAGCGCATGCAGACGTTCGTCGTCGATCCCGAAGTGGTGGGCGATCTCGTGAACCACCGTCACCTCCGTCTCCGCGACCACGTCCTCCCGCGTCTCGCACATGCGCAGCGTCGGCCCGCGGTAGATCGTGATCCGGTCCGGCAGCACCCCCGCGTACCACTCACCGCGTTCCGTCAGCGGGGTCCCCTCGTACAGCCCGAGCAACTCGGGATCGTCGGCGGGCGGCTCGTCCTCGACGAACACCGCCACGTTGTCCATCAGCCGCGTCAGCTCCGGCGGAATCCGGTCGAGGGCCTCGGCCACCAGTTCCTCGAACTCCTCGCGCGTCATCTCCAGCACACCGTCATTGTCCGGTACCGCCCGCGCGACCATGCCGCGCACGGGCATACCGGGTGTCGGGCATGGGCATACGCGCCCAATGCCCCGCGTCCCCGCCTCAGACCCGAACCGCCCGAGCCCCCTCCACGGCATACGGAGGGCGGCGCACGCCGTCACCCTCCGCCGCCGATCGACCCGCCCACGCCCGGACCTCTCACTGACGCACGAGCCGCGCCCCTGGGCACGCGCCGCCGGACTGGTGGCCGTCGTCCTGGTCGGCGCCTGGCTGGGACTGCTCGTCGTCGGCAACGTACGGGCCCCGGTCGGCCCCATGAACACCACAATGACCCTGCGCCCGTCCCTGACCGGCGGCACGAAGATCAACGTCTCTCCGCTGGGCTCCCTGGAACTGGACAGCCATATCGCCCCCGTCCGCCTCGACGTGAACGTCGACCAACTCGACCCGGCCCGCTCCCAGGCCCTGGTCGACCACCCCGAACGCCTCTCCGGCCTCCAGGACGAAGTGGCGCACGACGTCGAACACGGCACCCTCGACCTGGCCCTGCGGTCCTGCGTGGCCGTCGTCTCCGGCGCCACCGCACTCGGCCTCGCGGTCTACCGCCGCCCGCGCCGCGCCCTGGCGGCCGGCGGCCTGGCCCTGACCCTGCTCGCCGCGTCCGGGGCCACGGCGTTCGCCACCTGGAATCCCAAGTCGGTACTGGAGCCGAAGTTCTCCGGACTGCTGTCCTCGGCGCCCTCCGTGGTCGGCAACGCGCGCAGCATCGTCACCGAGTTCGACGTCTACCAGAAGGAACTGGCACGCCTGGTGACGAACGTGACCAAGCTCTACGACGTCACCTCCACGCTCCCCGCCTACCAGCCGGACCCGACGACCATCCGGGTCCTGCACGTCTCCGACATCCACCTCAACCCGGCGAGCTGGAAGATCATCACCTCGCTGGTGGAGCAGTACAAGGTGGGCGTGATCGTCGACTCCGGCGACACGATGGACCACGGCACCGCGGCGGAGAACGGCTTCCTGGACCCGATCGGGGACCTGGGTGTCCCCTATGTCTGGGTGCGCGGCAACCACGACTCGAAGGTCACCCAGCGCCACCTGGAGCGCATGAAGAACGTGCACGTGCTGGACGACGGCCGCGCCGAGACCGTCGCCGGCCTGCGCTTCGCCGGCATCGGCGACCCCCAGTTCACCCCCGACCGCTCCGGCGCGCCGGGCGCCGACGCGTCCGAGGAACTGGCTGGCGCCCGTCTGGCATCGGCCCTGCGCGACCAGCGGGCCAAGGGCACCCCCGTCGACATCGCCATCGCCCACGAACCGTCCGCGGCCCGCGAGACCGACGGCACCGTGCCGCTGGTGCTGTGCGGCCACCTCCACCACCAGGGGACGGAGGTCCTCAGGTACGGCACGCGGCTGCGCATGGAGGGGTCCACGGGCGGCAGCGGGCTGCGCGCGGTCGAGGGCAAGCACCCGGCCCCGATCGAGGCGTCGATCCTCTACCTCGACCGGGACAGCCGCCGCCTCCAGGCCTGGGACGCGATCAAGCTGGGCGGCCTGGGACTGACGACGGCCGAGGTCAGCCGCCATCTGCCCGAGGAGAACAAGCCGGGCGCCACGTCCTCCCCGACCGCGCCCACCCCCTCCACAGCCTCCCCGTCCGCGCCCTCCCCCTCCGGCTCGTAAACGGTTTTGGCGATACCCCCGGCCATCCCCTATGCTTTTCACGTCCCCGACGCGCTGAGAAGCGCCCAGGCGGGCCGATAGCCCTCATCGTCTAGCGGCCTAGGACGCCGCCCTTTCAAGGCGGTAGCACGGGTTCGAATCCCGTTGGGGGCACGCAGTACGGTGTGCGACACTTACGTTCGTTGGTTCGCACACAATCATGGTCCTGTGGAGCAGTTTGGAGTGCTCGCCACCCTGTCAAGGTGGAGGCCGCGGGTTCAAATCCCGTCAGGACCGCTGAGGTTTCACGTGAAACCTCAATGGCTGGGTAGCTCAGTTGGTACGAGCGATCGCCTGAAAAGCGATAGGTCGCCGGTTCGACCCCGGCCCCAGCCACAGCGAAGGCCCCGATCCACGGATCGGGGCCTTGTTGCATGTGTCATGGATCCCGCTCGCCCCACGAGCGCCCTGCCGAGTACGAGCGTCCGCGTCCGCTGCCCGGAAGCTGCGCTCCCCGGCTTGCAGCTCGCTCCCGCCGATGGCTTCGGCGAAAACGGCGCATCCAGCCCTACACGATCAGCGTGAGGACAGGGACCTGTGACTCGGCCCCGCAGACCCACACCCACCAGCCGCGTTGGCCGATGACGTGGGACGCATTGAGGTCCGCGTGCTCAACGAAGCCGCAGGACCTGCACGCGAACACGGCCTGACTGGGCCGGTTGCGTTGGTCGATGTGGTGGCAGCGGGAGCACTCCTGGCTGGTGTAGCTCGGGTCCACGCAGACCACGGGGATGCCGAGTCGGCGTGCCTTGTACGCGATGAACGCGTGCAGCTGGCCGAAGGCCCAGGAGTTCATCGTGACGCGTTGGGGCTTCTTCAGCCGTACCCGTTCGCCGATGCCGCCCAGGTCTTCCAGGGCGATTCCGCGGCCGGTGCGTTGCGCCTCCGCCACGATGTGCTTGCTGCTCTTGTGGTTGATGTCTCGCGCGCGCCGGGCTTCCTTGCCTGCGTGTCGTTTGGCGCGGCGTTTCGCGGACCGAGTGCCTTTCCGCTGGAGTCGGGTGCGTAGCGTGCGGTCGTTTCGCCGGGTGCGGTTGAGGCGGCGGCCGCTGTGTCGGTGGCCGGTCGAGGTGGTGGCGATGTTGACGACGCCGAGGCCGACTCCGATGAACCCTTGGGGCTGCGGGTTCTGTGGGGTTTCGGGTACGTCGATCGTTGCTTCCAGGTACCACTGGCCGGCGCGGAGGAGCAGATCGGATTCGCCTTGGCGGTAGTGCTCGAGCATTGTTCTTGGCCGCCCGTGTAGGCGAGGCGTTTCACCCGCCCGGCCGTGGTCCAGATGGAGACGGTGCGCTGGTCCAGTTGCCAGGAGAGCATGCGGTCGTCGTAGGTCTGGGCTGCGTCGTCGCGGAAGCCGATCGGCTTGCTGATGGCTCCCCGGGCACGACGTGCGCTGGTTTTCCTCCGCCAGGCCCGGAGGGCGGTGTATGCGTCCGCGACCTTCTTCACCACGTGTTGTGCGGCCTGGGCGCCGAGTCCCCAGCCGTTCTTGACGTCGGTGTATACGAGGGCGCGTAGTTCGCGGTTGCGTCGCACGCCCGTGTGGTGGGCGACGCCCGAGACGTGGTTGGCTGCTTGGTTGCAGGCCACCAGGGTCGCCTGCAACGCGGCGGCTTGCTCGGCCGACGGCAGCAGTTTGACGCGCACGACGAGTTTCACGAACAAAGACGCTAGGCGGCCACAGACGTTCGCTCCGGGAAACGCACGTGATTCATCACTCTGGGTGAACATACGCACGTGGGTCACCGCCCGCGGCCCGCGGTAAAAGCGTTCGCCAGGATTTTCCTGGGGATGAGATCCTGGGTCCCGTATGTCTACGCATCCCGCCCCCGCCCTCGGCGCCCTCGCCTCCCGCCTGAACGAGTTGTCGCTGCGTGACGCGCACCGGCTCGGCCGCAGGCTCGAAGGCGCGCGCAAGATTCGCAAGCCGGAGGCGCGTGCCGCCGTTCTCGCCGAGGTCGAGGGCGAGGTCGGGAAGGCCGAGGAGCGCATGTCCGCCCGGCGTTCCCGGGTGCCGGCGATCGGCTATCCCGAGCAGCTGCCGGTCAGCCAGAAGAAGGACGAGATCGCCGACGCGATCCGCGCTCACCAGGTCGTCATCGTCGCCGGTGAGACGGGGTCCGGGAAGACCACGCAGATCCCGAAGATCTGCATGGAGCTGGGCCGGGGTGTGCGGGGCATGATCGGGCACACCCAGCCCCGCCGGATCGCCGCCCGTACCGTCGCCGAGCGTGTGGCGGAGGAGCTGGACACCCCGCTCGGTGCGGCCGTCGGCTGGAAGGTGCGGTTCACCGACCAGGTGGATCCCGACGCCACGTTCGTGAAGCTGATGACGGACGGCATCCTGCTCGCCGAGATCCAGACCGACCGCGAGCTGCGGGCCTACGACACGATCATCATCGACGAGGCCCACGAGCGGTCCCTCAACATCGACTTCCTGCTGGGCTATCTCGCGCAGCTGCTGCCGCGGCGGCCGGACCTCAAGGTCGTCATCACCTCGGCCACCATCGATCCCGAGCGCTTCTCCCGGCACTTCGGCGACGCCCCGATCGTCGAGGTCAGCGGGCGGACGTATCCCGTGGAGGTGCGGTACCGGCCGCTGCTGGAGGAGGACTCCGACGACGCCGACCGGGACCAGATCACCGCGATCACGGACGCGGTGGAGGAGCTCATGGCCGAGGGGTCCGGGGACATCCTCGTCTTCCTCTCGGGGGAGCGGGAGATCCGTGACACGGCCGACGCTCTCAACAAGAAGAACTACCGGTTCACCGAGGTGCTGCCGCTGTACGCCCGGCTGTCGCACGCCGAGCAGCACCGGGTCTTCCAGCCGCACACCGGCCGCAGGATCGTCCTGGCGACCAACGTCGCCGAGACCTCCCTGACCGTCCCGGGCATCAAGTACGTCATCGACCCCGGCTTCGCCCGGATCTCCCGGTACAGCCACCGCACCAAGGTGCAGCGGCTGCCGATCGAGCCGGTCTCGCAGGCCAGCGCCAACCAGCGCAAGGGCCGCTGCGGGCGTACGTCCGACGGCATCTGCATCCGGCTCTACGGCGAGGACGACTTCCTCACCCGTCCGGAGTTCACGGACGCGGAGATCCTGCGCACCAACCTCGCCTCCGTCATCCTCCAGATGACCGCGGCCGGCCTCGGCGACATCGAGAAGTTCCCGTTCATCGACCCGCCGGATCACCGCAACATCCGTGACGGCGTGCAGCTGCTCCAGGAGCTTGGCGCGCTGGACCCGGCGCAGAAGGACCCGCGCAAACGGCTCACGGAGACCGGCCGCAAGCTCGCCCAGCTGCCGGTCGACCCGCGTCTGGCCCGCATGGTGCTGGAGGCCGACCGCAACGGCTGCGTCCGCGAGGTCATGGTGATCGCCGCCGCGCTGTCCATCCAGGACCCGCGCGAGCGTCCCGCCGAGAAGCAGGCCCAGGCCGATCAGCAGCACGCCCGTTTCCGGGACGAGACCAGCGACTTCCTCGCCTACCTCAACCTGTGGCGCTACATCCGCGAGCAGCAGAAGGAGCGGGGCTCCTCGTCGTTCCGGCGCATGTGCAAGCAGGAGTTCCTGAACTTCCTGCGTATTCGCGAATGGCAGGACATCTACAGCCAGTTGCGTACGGTCGCCAAGCAGATGGGCATCCATCTGGACGACCAGGACGCGCCCGCCGACCGGATCCACGTCTCGCTGCTGGCCGGTCTGCTCTCGCACGTCGGCATGAAGGACGTGAAGGAGTCCAAGGACTCCGGGCCCGGCGCGCGCAAGGACGGCGGCCGGAACGAGTACCTGGGCGCCCGCAACGCCAAGTTCGCGATCTTCCCCGGCTCGGCGCTGTTCAAGAAGCCGCCGCGCTTCGTGATGTCCGCCGAGCTCGTCGAGACCTCCCGGCTGTGGGCCCGCGTCAACGCGAGGATCGAACCGGAGTGGGTCGAGCCGCTGGCCGGGCATCTGCTGAAGCGGACCTACAGCGAACCGCACTGGGAGAAGGACCAGGCGGCGGTGATGGCGTACGAGAAGGTCACGCTGTACGGCGTTCCGATCGTCGCCCAGCGGAAGGTGAACTACGGGCGGATCGACGCGGAGCTCAGCCGGGAGCTGTTCATCCGCAACGCGCTCGTCGAGGGCGACTGGCGCACGCACCACAAGTTCTTCGCCGACAACCGCAAGCTCCTCAGCGAGGTGGAGGAGCTGGAGCACCGGGCCCGGCGCCGGGACATCGTCGTGGACGACGAGACGCTGTTCGACTTCTACGACCGGCGGGTGCCCGAACACGTCGTCTCCGGGGCGCACTTCGACTCCTGGTGGAAGCGCAAGCGGCACGAGCAGCCGGACTTCCTGGACTTCGAGCGGGAGATGCTCATCCGGGAGTCGGCGGAGGCGGTCACCAAGGCCGACTATCCGGATTCCTGGCGGCAGGGGAACCTCAAGTTCCGGGTGACGTACCAGTTCGAGCCGGGCGCGGACGCGGACGGCGTGACCGTCCACATCCCGTTGCAGGTGCTGAACCAGGTCACGGACGAGGGCTTCGACTGGCAGATCCCGGGGCTGCGCGGGGAGGTCGTCACCGAGCTGATCCGCTCCCTGCCCAAGCCCATCCGCCGCAACTACGTTCCGGCGCCGAACTACGCGAAGGCGTTCCTGGAGTCGGCGGTGCCGTTGCAGGAGCCGTTGACCACCACCATGGCGCGTGAGCTGAAGCGCATGGTCGGTGTGCCCTTCGAGGCCGAGGACTTCGACTGGTCCAGGGTCCCGGACCATCTGAAGATCACCTTCCGGATCGTCGACGAGCGGCGCCGCAAGCTGGCCGAGGACAAGGACCTCCAGGCGCTGAAGCTGCAGCTGAAGCCCAGGGCGCGCAAGGCCCTGTCCCAGGCCGCCGCGGCGACCGCGGAGCGGCAGGGCGGGGAGTCCCTGGAGCGCAAGGGCCTGACCGACTGGACCATCGGCACGCTCACCAGGGTCTTCGAGACCCGCCGGGCCGGCCAGCCGGTGAAGGCCTTTCCGGCGCTCGTCGACGACGGCGACACCGTGTCCGTACGGCTCTTCGACACCGAGGCCGAGCAGGCCGAGGCGATGTGGCGGGGCACGCGGCGGCTGATCCTGCGCAACATCCCGGTCAACCCGGCGAAGTTCGCGTCCGAAAAGCTGAGCAACCAGCAGAAGCTCGCTCTCTCGGCGAACCCGCACGGTTCGATCCAGGCGCTGTTCGACGACTGCGCGACGGCGGCGGCGGACCGGCTGATCGCGGACTTCGGCGGGCCGGTCTGGGACGAGGAGTCGTACCGGAAGCTGTACGACAAGGTGCGTGCCGACATCGTGGACACGACCGTGCGGACGGTGGGCCAGGTGCAGCAGGTGCTGGCCGCCTGGCAGGCCTGTGAGCGCCGTCTGAAGGCCGTACGCAGCCCCGCGCTGCTGCCGAACCTGGCGGACCTGCGGGCTCAGCTGGACGGCTTGGTGAAGCCCGGCTTCGTCACGGCGTCCGGGGTACGGCGTCTGCCGGACCTGATGCGCTATCTGGTGGCCGCCGACCGCCGCCTTCAGCAGATGCCGGCGAACGTCCAGCGGGACACCACGCGGATGGAGAAGGTCCACGAGATGCGGGACGAGTACGCGTGGCTGCTCGAGCAGATGCCACGGGGCCGGCCGGTGCCGTCCTCGGTCCTGGACATCCGCTGGATGATCGAGGAGCTGCGGGTGAGCTACTTCGCGCACGCGCTGGGCACGGCGTATCCGGTCTCGGACAAGCGGATCGTGAAGGCGATCGACGCGGCCGTGCCGTAATGACACGTGCACGCTAAGTGAGTTCGACCCCGGGCTCCTGCTCCTGTACAGTCTCTTCTCGCAGCGCAACGCACGAATGGCGCCGCGAAATCTGGTCCTGTGGAGCAGTTTGGAGTGCTCGCCACCCTGTCAAGGTGGAGGCCGCGGGTTCAAATCCCGTCAGGACCGCATTGTCAAGAGGGCCCGACCCCCCGAGGGGGTTCGGGCCCTCTTCTCGTGTGCTCGCGCATCCCGTCCGCGCGGCCCCTTCCGGAGGGGCGGAGGGGCCCTGTGGCGGCCTGTGGCGCGCCGCCGTGTCTTGACGGCGTCACATTCCCTCGGTACCCAGGGAGCAGGCTCCGCTCCCCTGCGGTCCACTGGAGGTGGCGTATGGCGGCATCGGCCAGGCACGAGACGCGGGCGCTGCTCCGCGCACATCTCGCGGCAGCCTCGTCGTACCGCCATCTCACGCGCCGCTGCGCGGTCTGCCATCAGCTGCTGCGACTGGAGATGGCCGGCGCCCCGCGGGCGGCCTCAGGCGCCCCGGAGGAGCTGGTGGAGGACGACAGCCCCTCGACGGCGTGAACCGCACCGGGGCGCACCTCGAATCCCGAACTCCCTTGCAGGCGTGGGGCGATGGAACCGGAGCCTCCACTAGCGCAGAGGCACGGCCGGCAACAAGCGCCTCGGCATGTGACGGGTGTCACCGAATGGGTTTCTGAAAGTGCGGTACTTACTCCCGCCCTACACAGGGTCAATTTAATATGTGCAATTGCACTGCCCTGCGCGTTGCTCCACAGATGATCCGCCGAGCCTCCCCAGACTCCGACAAGCCCGCTCACAGAGACACCCCGCGGGCTCCGGAAGGCACACAAAAAAGATCGCGCTGGACCCGGCGGAGTCCAGCGCGATCGACGACGCACCCTTGTTCAGTTGCCTGCGGAGCTCAGACGGCTTGGGCGTGGGGCCTGTTGGGGCAGGACCCGTGTCGCTTGGAGCTGTGGTTCCGGGCGCCTCGGCCAGAGGGGGACCAGCCGGTTCGTCCGGTTATTCGGTTGTTCAGGCCTCGCTGCGCTGCTGCGGAATACCCGCGAGCAGCGCGCGGACCTCGGCCTCGCGGTATCGGCGGTGCCCGCCGAGCGTACGGATCGACGTGAGCTTGCCGGCCTTCGCCCAGCGCGTGACCGTCTTGGGGTCGACGCGGAACATGGTGGCGACCTCAGCCGGGGTCAGCAGCGGCTCGGCATCAGGGGTGCGAGCGGTCATGAGCGGCCTCCTCGGGAGAACCGAACCTTCTCGGTTCTTTCCTCTAAATTCTGCACCTTGACCCGCGTTGCCCGAAATGGCGGACGCGAGTCGAGTCGGTTATAGGACGAACGGCTTGTCCTCGGCACTACAACTACACCATCTGTCCAGCCGCGTCGGCCAAACCGATGGAATTGCCCTCCCAGGTGTTCATCAGCGACGGAAGCCGATGGACCATGCCATAGCGGACAGTCACGCCGCTGTGACGATCAGTCACAGCGCGATCAGGAGTCGCCAGACCCCCCAAAGAGTGCAATGCGGAGATTCCGCCCATGGTGGAGCACAGTTGGACGGATGGAGCCCTCCCCGGACTCCTTGTCCTATTTTGGCACGAGGAGTGGCAAGCGGCGCAAGGGTCGGGTAAGTGCCGTCCGTCACCCTTGATGCAAACGCCCGGATCGGAACCTACGTCCCGTCAGCTCCCGGAAACGCCCCCGACCGCACGCCGTTCACCATCCGTTCAACCGTGATTTGCGTCACCCCGGACACGAAATCGCACGAGATCGGACGGGTCGGACGGGCTCGCACGGGCTCGGACCTGGCGCGGCGTCAGTTCGCGGAGCGCCGGTCGCGTACAGCCCGCCAGCGCTCCACGAGCCGCCCGTACGCCTCTCCCGCGGCCGCCCCGTCGCCCTGGCGCAGCGCCTCGATGCCCTCGGCCACATCGGCGGCCGAGTGGTCGCCCTCCAACTCGCCGACCGGCAGCGCGTGCACCAGCCCGCCGTAGTCCAGCTCCACCAGCGAGCGCGGATGGAACTCCTCCAGCCAGCGTCCGACGTCCACCAGGCCGTCGATCAGCGGCCCCTCGTCGACGGCGTCCTTGAGCGCCCGCAGCCCGCGCGCCACCCGCCGCCGCGCCTGCACCATCGGCGTCCGGTAGCGCAGTACCGGCACGTCGCCACCGAAGCCGCCGGGGTCCCCGGCCTCGCCGGAGCCCTTGACGTACTCCCGCTCCTCGTCGGAGACCAGCACGAACCAGTTCAGCGGCACCTGCCAGGTCGCGGTGCGGATCCAGGGGCGGGCGTCGGGGTTGTCGGCCAGCCAGCGCTCGTAGTCCTGGGTGGCCTGGCGGCGCACCACCGGCGGCAGGACCGCGTCCAGCACGGCGGCCGGGAACTCCTCGGCGAGGTCGCCCAGGGCCTGCCAGCCGCGCAGCCGGGTGCGCCAGGGGCAGACGCAGACCACCCCGTCGACGTCGAGCACGAACGCGTCCGGGCTCTCGTGCACCGGAACCGGTACCGGCGGGGTGGGCAGCAGGTCGGCCAGCGAGCGGCGCAGTTCGTCCTGGTAGGAAGGGCGGTCGGGGCGGCGGGCATAGCGCGCCCAGTGGCTGCGCTCCGGCTCCGGGAAGGCGGCCAGCGGCTCGTAGACGCGCAAGTAGGTCGCGTACGGGACGACCACGGAGGACACCTTGGGCACGCCTGCTCCCTCCCCACCGGACCGGACCCGAAACCCGCCCGGCCCGCACCCGGGTGGACGGAAAACCACTGCAAATCGTCCCACGCCCGGGTGGCGGCGTACTCCGGGGGAGGGTGATCCCCACCACCAGGGTCATGGAAGGCGGGGTCAGGGTCTAATCTCCTGCTGAGCGGCCCACCGGCCGCCGCACACCACCCCTCCTCCCGCCTCCGCCACCACAACGCGCGAGGGTCCTCGGAGGGCCAGTCCCCGCTCGCCGCTACTTCCCCGGGAGTCACCACCGTGACCGACGTGACCAACGGCGTCCTGCACACCCTGTTCCACTCGGAGCAGGGGGGTCATGAGCAAGTCGTGCTCTGTCAGGACCGCGCCAGCGGCCTCAAGGCCGTCATCGCCATCCACTCCACCGCTCTGGGCCCCGCGCTCGGCGGTACGCGCTTCTACCCGTACGCGAACGAGGAGCAGGCCGTCGCCGACGCGCTGAACCTCGCGCGCGGCATGTCGTACAAGAACGCCATGGCCGGCCTCCGTCACGGTGGCGGCAAGGCCGTGATCATCGGTGACCCGGAGCAGATCAAGACCGAGGAACTGCTGCTCGCCTACGGGCGGTTCGTCGCCTCGCTCGGCGGGCGCTACGTCACCGCCTGCGACGTCGGCACGTACGTGGCCGACATGGACGTCGTGGCGCGCGAGTGCCGCTGGACCACCGGCCGCTCGCCCGAGAACGGCGGCGCCGGCGACTCCTCGGTGCTGACCTCCTTCGGTGTCTACCAGGGCATGCGCGCCTCCGCCCAGCACCTGTGGGGCGACCCGTCGCTGCGTGACCGCAAGGTCGGCATCGCCGGCGTCGGCAAGGTCGGGCACCACCTCGTCGAGCACCTGCTCAAGGAGGGCGCCCAGGTCGTGATCACGGACGTCCGGCAGGACGCCGTGCGGCGCATCGTCGACAAGCACCCCGCGGTTCAGGTGGCGGCCGACACCGACGCGCTGATCCGCACCGAGGGGCTGGACGTCTACGCCCCCTGCGCGCTCGGCGGTGCTCTGAACGACGACACCGTGCCGGTGCTGACCGCCAAGGTGGTGTGCGGTGCGGCCAACAACCAGCTCGCCCACCCGGGTGTCGAGAAGGATCTGGCCGACCGTTCGATCCTCTACGCGCCGGACTACGTGGTGAACGCCGGCGGTGTCATCCAGGTCGCCGACGAGCTGAACGGCTTCGACTTCGACCGGTGCAAGGCGAAGGCGTCGGAGATCTTCGACACCACGCTGGCCATATTCGCACGTGCGAAGGAAGACGGGATTCCGCCGGCCGCGGCGGCCGACCGGATCGCCGAGCAGCGGATGTCGGAGGCCAGGGCCGCCAAGGCCGCCGGGGGAGCCCGGGCCGCGGGCTGACGGCACGGCGGACGTCACGCGTCCGCGCGGTACCTGCCGGTGGACAGTTGGAGAGAACTCTCACTTCCACCGGCGGGTCGTCTGCGGATAAGTGGTTAAAATCGCCACTGACCAGCAAGGACAGGCTTCCTCGACGGTCCTGTGCACACGCGCGTCCGGTGGGCGACGTACCGTATGGGCGTGGGCTCAGGTACCGTGGAAGCCCTACGGACCGGTCTCTCCACGGAGAGCCCGTTCCGGATCATGAACGCGTGTCAGACTCTGGGGCCGTTGAGCCCCGTCGTTGAGGGGGTCGAGCCATGGGGCGCGGCCGGGCCAAGGCCAAGCAGACGAAGGTCGCCCGCCAGCTGAAGTACAACAGCGGTGGGACGGATCTCTCACGCCTGGCCGAGGAGCTGGGCGCATCGACGTCGAATCAGTCACCGAACGGTGACCGTTTCGAGGACGATGAGCATGACGACGACCTGTACTCACGGTACGCCGAGTTGTACGAGGACGACGACGAGGACGAGGACGACAACTCCTCGCGGCAACACCGTCGCGGCGCATAGCGCCCGCGGCGGCTCAGCCGTTTCCTGCGTGCCGTAGGCATCGCACCTCACCCGGTCCGGGGCTCACGCACCGGACCGGGTTTCGTGCGCCCGCCGACGCCCACCGGGCGCCGGCGGCCGGAGCGTGCCGGTCACAGGTGTGGTTCACGCGTGGTCCCCCACCAGGGCCGCGCCCGTGGTGTGCTCGCCGCGGTCGATGATCTCGCCGGCCACCCAGGCGTCGAGCCCGCGGTCGGCCAAGGTGGCGAGGGCCACGTCGACCGACTCCTCGGGCACGATCGCGATCATGCCCACGCCCATGTTGAGGGTCTTCTCCAGCTCCAGCCGCTCGACGTCGCCGGTCTTGGCGACCAGGTCGAAGACGGGGGCCGGGGTCCAGGTGGAGCGGTCGACCACGGCGTGCAGGCCGTCCGGGATCACCCGGGCCAGGTTGGCGGCGAGACCGCCGCCGGTCACGTGGCTGAAGGCGTGCACCTCGGTGGTGCGGATCAGCGCCAGGCAGTCCAGCGAGTAGATCCTGGTCGGCTCCAGCAGCTCCTCGCCGAGGGTGCGGCCGAGGTCCTCGACGTGCCCCTCCAGCGGCAGCCCGGCCCGGTCCAGCAGCACGTGCCTGACCAGGGAGTACCCGTTGGAGTGAAGCCCGGAGGCCGCCATGGCGATCACCGCGTCACCCGTACGGATGCGATCGGGGCCGAGCAGCCGGTCCGCCTCCACGACGCCCGTGCCGGCGCCGGCGACGTCGAAGTCGTCCTCGCCGAGCAGGCCCGGGTGTTCCGCCGTCTCGCCGCCGATCAGCGCGCAGCCGGCCAGGACGCAGCCCTCGGCGATGCCCTTGACGATGGCGGCGACCCGCTCGGGGTGGACCTTGCCGACGCAGATGTAGTCGGTCATGAACAGCGGCTCGGCGCCGCACACGACGATGTCGTCCATGACCATGGCGACCAGGTCGTGGCCGATGGTGTCGTACACGCCGAGCCGGCGGGCGATGTCGACCTTGGTGCCGACGCCGTCCGTGGCGGAGGCGAGCAGCGGGCGCTCGTAGCGCTTGAGGGCGGAGGCGTCGAAGAGGCCGGCGAAGCCGCCGAGGCCGCCGAGCACCTCGGGGCGGCCGGTCTTCTTCACCCACTCCTTCATGAGCTCTACGGCGCGGTCGCCCGCCTCGATGTCGACGCCCGCGCTCGCGTAGCTGGCGCCAGTGGTCTCGGAAGACATGACCTTGGGAACCTTCGTGTCGTCTTGCGTGCTTACGGGCGGCGGATCGCGTCGGCCGCGGCCGTGGCGGCCGGCCCGGCGGCCAGCTCGGACTCCAGCAGCTGCTTGCCGAGCAGCTCGGGGTCGGGCAGCTCCATCGGGTACTCGCCGTCGAAGCAGGCGCGGCACAGGTTCGGCTTGGCGATGGTGGTCGCCTCGATCATGCCGTCAATGGAGATGTACGCCAGCGAGTCGGCTCCCAGCGAGGTGCCGATCTCGTCGATGCTCATGCCGTTGGCGATGAGCTCGGCCCGGGTGGCGAAGTCGATGCCGAAGAAGCAGGGCCACTTCACCGGCGGCGAGGAGATCCGGATGTGGACCTCGGCGGCACCGGCCTCGCGCAGCATCCGCACCAGGGCCCGCTGGGTGTTGCCGCGCACGATCGAGTCGTCGACGACGACCAGGCGCTTGCCCTTGATGACTTCCTTCAGCGGGTTCAGCTTCAGGCGGATGCCGATCTGGCGGATGGTCTGCGAGGGCTGGATGAAGGTGCGGCCGACGTAGGCGTTCTTCACCAGTCCGCTGCCGAAGGGGATGCCGGACGCCTCCGCGTAGCCGATGGCGGCGGGGGTGCCGGACTCCGGGGTGGCTATGACGAGGTCGGCCTCGACGGGGGCCTCCTTCGCCAGGCGGCGGCCCATCTCGACGCGTGAGAGGTAGACGTTCCGGCCGGCGATGTCGGTGTCCGGGCGGGCCAGGTACACGTACTCGAAGACACAGCCCTTGGGCTTCGCTTCCGCGAATCGGGACGTGCGCAGACCGTTCTCGTCGATGGCGACGAACTCGCCGGGCTCGATCTCCCGGACGAAGCTGGCACCGGTGATGTCCAGCGCGGCGGTCTCCGAGGCGACGACCCAGCCACGCTCCAGGCGGCCCAGGACCAGCGGGCGGATGCCCTGCGGGTCACGGGCGGCGTAGAGCGTGTGCTCGTCCATGAAGACGAGGCTGAAGGCGCCCTTGACCTGCGGCAGGACGGTGTGGGCCGCCTCCTCGATGGTCAGCGGCTTGCCGTCGGCGTCGACCTGGGCGGCCAGCAGGGCCGTGAGCAGGTCGGTGTCGTTGGTGGCCGCGACGCGGGTGGAGCGCCCGTTGTTGTCCTTCGGCAGGTCGGCGACCAGCTCGGCGAGCCGGGCGGTGTTGACCAGGTTCCCGTTGTGGCCGAGAGCGATCGATCCGTGCGCGGTGGCACGGAACGTCGGCTGGGCGTTCTCCCACACGGAGGCGCCGGTGGTCGAGTAGCGGGCGTGTCCGACCGCGATATGACCTTGGAGGGAGCCGAGCGAGGTCTCGTCGAAGACCTGGGAAACCAGTCCCATGTCCTTGAAGACGAGGATCTGGGAGCCGTTGCTGACCGCGATACCCGCGGATTCCTGGCCCCGATGCTGGAGGGCGTAGAGCCCGAAGTACGTGAGTTTTGCGACCTCTTCACCCGGAGCCCAGACACCGAAGACGCCGCACGCGTCCTGGGGGCCCTTCTCACCGGGGAGCAGGTCGTGGTTGAGTCGTCCGTCACCACGTGGCACGGCTCCGAGTGTAGGCGAGGTCGACCACTGGTCCGAATTGGGGGATGCGCGCCGGTCCGGTACCGCTCTCGCGCCGCTTCCCGTGCCCCGTCGCCGTTTTAGCAGGTCAGAGAGCTGCATCGATGATCCATCCGCTGACGATGGTGCCGCAGGGAAGGCGCTGCGGACTTTTCCGGGATGGACATGAGTGAGGTGTCGCACATCATTCGGGCCGTGAACGCCATGGGGAGCGGGTTCAGGCCAGGAGCGGAAGCAGCCCACTGAGATCGGCCCGCTCCCCGCTCGCGCTGACCTCGGCGGCCGCCACGGCGTCCTGCCACGCCAGCCGGCCGGCGGCCAGCCGGACCCAGGTCAGCGGGTCGGTCTCGACGACGTTGGGCGGAGTGCCGCGGGTGTGCCGGGGGCCCTGCACGCACTGCACGACGGCGTACGGCGGGATGCGCACCTCGGTCGATCCGCCGGGCGCGCGGGCGGCGAGCGCGTCGGCCAGCAGCCGGGTGGCGGCGGCCAGCGCCTGGCGTTCGTAGGGGATGTCCAGGCCCGGCACGGCGGCGTTCAGGTCGTCGGTGTGGACGACGAGTTCGACGGCGCGGGTGACGACGTAGTCGGCCAGCGGCAGGGCGCCCGCGCTGGTGCCGAGCAGCCGGGTGCCGGGGTGCCCGGTGACAGCGGCCGTGAAGTTCCGCTCGGCGGCGTCGAGGCAGGCGACGAGGTCGGGGTTGCGCTCGGCGAGCTCGCGGGCGTGTGCCGCGATGGCCGGGGCATCGGCGCCGATGGCCGACGGCCAGTCGAGCAGGGTGCCGTCCTGCCGTGCAGGCTCGGGCCGGTCGAGCAGCCGGCCGACGGCCGACAGGACCATGCCGACGTGGGCGACCAGATCCCGCACGGTCCAGTCACCGAGCCGCGTGGGCAGCGCGAGCTGCTCGGGAGACAGCGTGCGTACGGCGTCCCGCACATGACCGAACTGCGCCAGCACGGCGGCGCGGGTCTTGCCGGGGTCGTAGGTCCGGGTGCGCTTCTTGACCGGGGGCATGGCGGCGAGCCTATGCCTTCACGGCTCGGCCGCCTCGGCCTGTGACCGGCGGCCGCGCCCGTGCGGAACGCACAGGCGGGCCCCGCCCTGGACCGGGCGGGGCCCGCACCGCGTATGCCGAGGGGGCTTACGCCAGCAGCGCCGGAATCGTTCCCTCGTGGGCGTCGCGCAGTTCGGCCAGGGGCAGCTCGAACTCGCCCTGGACCTCGATCGCGTCGCCGTCCACGACACCGATGCGGGTGACGGGCAGACCGCGCGCGCCGCACATGTCGTTGAAGCGGACCTCCTCGGAGCGCGGCACGGCGACGATCGCGCGGCCGGCCGACTCCGACAGGAGGAAGGTGAACGCGTCCAGGCCGTCGGGTACGACCAGACGCGCGCCCTTGCCGCCCAGGAGGGCGGACTCCACGACCGCCTGCACGAGGCCGCCGTCGGACAGGTCGTGCGCGGAGTCGATCATGCCGTCGCGGGAGGCGGAGATCAGGATCTCGGCCAGCAGCCGCTCACGCTCCAGGTCGACCTTCGGGGGCAGGCCGCCGAGGTGGTCGTGGACCACCTGCGACCAGGCCGAGCCGCCGAACTCCTCGCGGGTGTCGCCGAGGAGGTACAGCAGCTGGCCCTCCTCCTGGAAGGCGACCGGGGTGCGGCGGGAGACGTCGTCGATCACACCGAGGACGGCGACGACCGGGGTCGGGTGGATGGCGGCCTCGCCCGTCTGGTTGTAGAGCGAGACGTTGCCGCCGGTCACCGGGGTGCCCAGCTGCTTGCAGCCGTCCGCCAGGCCGCGCACGGCCTCCGCGAACTGCCACATCACGGCCGGGTCCTCGGGCGAGCCGAAGTTCAGGCAGTCGGAGACCGCCAGCGGCTTCGCGCCCGTGGTGGCGACGTTGCGGTACGCCTCCGCCAGCGCGAGCTGGGCGCCCGTGTACGGGTCGAGCTTGGCGTAGCGGCCGTTGCCGTCGGTGGCGAGGGCGACTCCGAGGCCGGTCTCCTCGTCGATCCGGATCATGCCGGAGTCCTCGGGCATGGCCAGCACGGTGTTGCCCTGCACGAAGTGGTCGTACTGCTGGGTGATCCACTTCTTGGACGCCTGGTTCGGGGACGCCACGAGCTTCAGGACCTGGTCCTTCAGCTCCTCGGCCGTCCGCGGGCGCGGCAGCTTGTTCGCGTCGTCGGCCTGGAGGGCGTCCTGCCACTGGGGGCGCGCGTACGGGCGCTCGTAGACCGGGCCCTCGTGGGCGACCGTGCGCGGGTCGACATCGACGATCTTGCCGCCGTGCCAGTAGATCTCCAGCCGGTCGCCGTCCGTCACCTCGCCGATGACGGTGGCGATGACGTCCCACTTCTCGCAGATCTCCAGGAAGCGGTCGACCTTCTCCGGTTCGACCACCGCGCACATGCGCTCCTGCGACTCGCTCATGAGGATCTCCTCGGGCGAGAGCGTGGAGTCGCGCAGCGGGACGTCGTCCAGGGTGACGCGCATGCCGCCGGAGCCGTTGGAGGCCAGTTCGCTCGTCGCGCAGGACAGGCCGGCCGCGCCGAGGTCCTGGATGCCGACGACCAGCTTCTCGGCGAAGGCCTCCAGGGTGCACTCGATGAGCAGCTTCTCCTGGAAGGGGTCGCCGACCTGGACCGCGGGGCGCTTGGACGGCTTGGCGTCGTCGAAGGTCTCCGAGGCGAGGATCGACGCGCCGCCGATGCCGTCGCCGCCCGTGCGGGCGCCGTACAGGATGACCTTGTTGCCCGTGCCCGAGGCCTTGGCCAGGTGGATGTCCTCGTGCCGCATCACGCCGATGCAGCCTGCGTTGACCAGCGGGTTGCCCTGGTAGCAGGCGTCGAAGACGACCTCGCCGCCGATGTTGGGCAGGCCCAGGCAGTTGCCGTAGCCGCCGATGCCCGCCACCACGCCGGGGAGCACCCGCTTGGTGTCGGGGTGGTTGGCGGCGCCGAAGCGCAGAGGGTCGACGACGGCGACCGGGCGCGCGCCCATCGCGATGATGTCGCGCACGATGCCGCCGACGCCCGTGGCCGCGCCCTGGTAGGGCTCGACGTAGGAGGGGTGGTTGTGCGACTCGACCTTGAAGGTGACCGCGTAGCCCTGGCCGACGTCCACCACACCGGCGTTCTCGCCGATGCCGACGAGCAGGGCGTCGTTCTCGGGGGCCTTCTCGCCGAACTGGCGCAGGTGCACCTTGGAGGACTTGTACGAACAGTGCTCGGACCACATCACGGAGTACATGGCGAGCTCGGCGCCGGTCGGGCGGCGGCCCAGGATCTCCACGACCCGCTCGTACTCGTCCTTCTTCAGACCGAGTTCGGCCCAGGGCAGCTCGACGTCGGGGGTCGCGGCCGCGTGCTCGACCGTGTCCAGAGGCGTCCTGCTCATGCGGTGACCAGCTTCTTGAGGATCGAGGTGAAGAAGGGCAGGCCGTCGGTACGTCCCGTACCGATCAGCGGCTCGGTGGCGTGCTCGGGGTGCGGCATGAGGCCCACGACGTTGCCGGCCTCGTTGGTGATGCCGGCGATGTCCCGCAGGGAGCCGTTGGGGTTGCCGTCCAGGTACCGGAAGGCGACGCGGCCCTCCGCCTCCAGCTTGTCCAGCGTGTACGTGTCGGCGACGTACCGGCCGTCCATGTTCTTCAGCGGGATGTGGATCTCCTGGCCGGCGGTGTAGTCGCTCGTCCAGGCGGTCGACGCGTTCTCCACCCGCAGCTTCTGGTCGCGGCAGATGAAGTGCAGGTGGTCGTTGCCGAGCATCGCGCCCGGGAGGAGGTGGGCCTCGGTGAGGACCTGGAAGCCGTTGCAGATGCCGAGCACCGGCAGGCCGGCCCTCGCCTGCTCGATGACGGTCCCCATCACCGGCGAGAAGCGGGAGATGGCGCCGGCCCGCAGATAGTCGCCGTAGGAGAAACCGCCCGGCAGGACGACCGCGTCGACCTGCTTGAGGTCCTTGTCCCGGTGCCAGAGGGCGACCGGTTCGGCGCCGGCGAGGCGGATCGCCCGCTGGGTGTCACGGTCGTCCAGGCTGCCCGGGAAAGTGACGACGCCAATACGAGCGGTCACTTCGCGGCCCCCGCGACTACGTCATCGGACTCGACCTTGACGGTGAAGTCCTCGATCACGGTGTTGGCGAGGAAGGATTCGGCAAGATCGTGAATGCGGGCGAGCGCGGCCTCGTCGACGGGCCCGTCCACTTCCAGTTCGAATCGCTTTCCCTGACGGACGTCGGAGATGCCTTCGAAACCCAGCCGCGGCAGTGCGCGCTGCACCGCCTGGCCCTGGGGGTCGAGGATCTCCGGCTTGAGCATGACGTCGACTACGACGCGTGCCACTGGCACTCCCGGTGTGTGGTGCTGAGCAGGTTCCTTCAGACTACCCGCACAAAATTTCTACGCGAGTAGACTCGTAGGAATCTACGTGACGCCCGTCACGGCCCCACACCGTTGGGCGGTCTTCGTGAAAAGTTCTGGGAAAGTTCGGTGTTCGGCGGCCGATCCGGTATTGCACCGGGACACGCGGACAGATTTAGTCGGGCTTCCCATTGCAATGCCTGGCACTGTACAAATGAATTGGCAACAGCCGATACTTTTCCCGATAACAGGCGGACAGTCGGCATCTCCAACATCTCCGCACGTCATGCACGGCATGGCGGAGCAGGTGAGCCGCAGAGGTGTCGCACGAAGGGACCGATATTCGTGGCGCAGCGTGTCGTGGTCACTCTCTTTGACGACATCGACGGCTCGGAAGCGGCGGAGACGATCGCCTTCGGACTGGACGGCAAGTTCTATGAGATCGACCTGAACCAAGCCAATGCCAAGAAACTGCGTAAGGCGCTCGCGCCGTACGTGGAAGCCGGCCGCAAACGGTCGAAGTCGGGCAAGACCTACCGGCAGACGGAGGTCGCCCCCGATCCCGCCGCCGTCCGCGCCTGGGCGCAGGCCCACAAAATGGACGTGCCGGCCCGCGGCCGCATCCCCAAGAAGGTCTACGAGGCGTTCAGCGCGGCCCAGTGACGGGTCGCGCCCGAAGCGCCCGGCCGTGGTCCAGGGCCCGTCAGTGGGCCCTGGGGACAACCGACTTGCGCACACCCCCTGTTGATCAGCTAATGTCTGGAGCACGCCGAGGGGCGAGGCCGGAAGGCCGAGACCCACGGAGTCCATGCGGGTGTAGTTCAGTAGTAGAACATCCCCCTTCCAGGGGGAAGGCGCAGTGTGCAATTCCTGTCACCCGCTCTGCACCGCCGGCCCGACCACTCCTGTGGATCAGGTAGGCTGGTGCTCGCGCCGATCGGTGGGAGCCGGTCGGAGGCAATGCGGACGTAGCTCAGTTGGTAGAGCGCAACCTTGCCAAGGTTGAGGTCGCGAGTTCGAGCCTCGTCGTCCGCTCGGGAAAAAGACCCCGGTCCATCGGATCGGGGTCTTTTCGTTGTCCCCGGGATCTGCTCTGGTCCGCGGTATCCACCCCGGTCCGCGCCGTCTCCCGGTCGCTCTGACATTTGTCATGCCGGGTGATGACACCGCGCACTGCTGTGGCGCCCCGGCCACCGGGACGCTGGATCCATGGACACGGACGAGCACGTGATTGAGGTGACCGGCCTCCAGCGGGTGTACGAGGGCGGATTCGAGGCGGTGCGCGGTATCTCCTTCCACGTGGCCCCGGGCGAGATCTTCGCGCTGCTGGGCACCAACGGCGCCGGCAAGACCTCGACGGTCGAACTCCTGGAGGGCCTCGCGGCACCGACCTCGGGGCGCGTACGGGTGCTCGGACACGACCCGTACACCGAGCGGGCGCTGGTGCGGCCGCGCACCGGGGTGATGCTCCAGGAGGGCGGCTTCCCCTCCGAGCTGACCGTCGCCGAGACCGCGCGGATGTGGGCGGGCTGTGTCAGCGGGGCCCGCCCGCCCCGCGAGGTGCTGGCGCTGGTCGGACTCGAGCGGCGGACGGACGTACGGGTCAAGCAGCTGTCCGGCGGCGAACGGCGCCGCCTGGACCTGGCGCTCGCGCTGCTCGGCGAGCCCGAGGTGCTGTTCCTGGACGAGCCGACGACCGGGCTGGACGCCGAAGGACGCCGGGACACCTGGGAGTTGGTGCGGGCGCTGCGCGACGGCGGGACGACCGTGCTGCTCACCACGCACTACCTGGAGGAGGCCGAAGGGCTCGCCGACCGGATCGCGATCCTGCACGAGGGACGCATCGCGGCCGCCGGGACCCCGGCCGAGGTGACCGCCGCGCAGCCGTCCCGGATCTCCTTCGAACTACCCATGGGCTTCTTCCTGGGCGACCTGCCCCCGCTCGCCGAACTGGGCGTGTGCGGTCACGAGTTGGACGGCCGCGCCGTACGGCTGCGCACCCGCGAACTCCAGCGGACCGCCACGGAACTGCTGCTGTGGGCCCGGCGGGCCGGAGTCGAAATGCGCGCGCTCGACGTGCGGTCGGCCTCGCTGGAGGAGGCGTTCCTCGGCATCGCGCGGGACGCCGCCGCGCCTCGGACGAAGGAGCACAAGGAGCACAAGGAGCACGAGGAACACAAGGAGCACGCAGCATGAGCGCCGCCGTCACCACCCCCGCCGGCCGGATGGCCGCGCTCGCGCGTGCCGAGCTGGCCCTGCTGGCCCGCAGCCGGAGCGCCCTGGTGGCGGGCGTGCTCCTGCCGCTGGTGCTGCCGTTCAGCGTGCGGACGGCGGCCGCGCAGATGAACCTGAAGGACGCCGGGCTGACCATCGGGCTGGTCATCCTGCCCGCCGCGATCGGCTTCTCCCTGCTGTTCGCCGTGTACTCCACTCTGGTCAGCGTGTTCGTCTCCCGGCGCGAGCAACTGGTCCTCAAGCGGCTGCGCACGGGCGAGCTGCGGGACTCCGAGATCCTCACCGGGGCCGCGCTGCCGGCCGTCGCCACAGGCCTCGTCCAGTGCCTGCTGCTGACCGGCGCGTGCACCGCGCTGCTCCACGTCCCCGCCCCGCGCGCGCCCCACCTCGCCGTCGCCGGGCTGCTGTCGGGTCTGCTGCTCAGCGTGCTGCTGGCGGCCGTCACCGCGGGCTTCACCCGGACCACCGAGAGCTCCCAGGTCACCTCGCTCCCGCTGCTGATGGTCTCGATGGTGGGCTCCGGGCTGACTGTGCCGCTGGAGCTGCTGCCCGAGCGGCTGGCCCGGTTCTGCGAGCTGCTGCCGATGACTCCGGTGATCACGCTGGTGCGCGGCGGCTGGACCGGAGACCTGAGCGTCTACGACACCCTTCGGGCCCTGGCCGTCGCGCTGGCCTGGATCGCGATCGCGGTGTTTGCTGTACGGCGCCGGTTCCGCTGGGAGCCGAGGCGCTGAGAGGTGGCGTGAGAGGCAGGGGGAGAGTGGGGGAAGAGACCATGCGCGGACCCGTTGGCTGGTGGCGCGGCAAGAGCACGCCGGCGAAGGTCGAGACGTACACACGGTGGTCGTTCCACTTCTTCGCGCTGATCGAGGCGGTCACTCTCGGACTCTCGGCCTTCCGGGAAGTGGGGCCGAACCCGGGGACCTGGCTGCTGCTTCTGGCGTGCGGACACTCCTTGACCTGTGCGGTGACGGCGTCCCGGGCGCTGGACTGGACACGCGGCCGCCGTCCACAGCCCGTGCGGATGCTGTGGACGCTGGCCGCCGTCACCGCGGCGACCGCCACCGTGGCGATCGCGGTGGCGGAGCGCACGCACGGCCCCAAGGCCGACGAGGTCGTCACCGCGGCCGGCTCCGTCTTCGGGGGCGTGCTGGTCCTGGGCGCCGGCATCATCGCGCTCGGCGTGCGCAACCGGCGGCGTGTGGTCGCGATCGTGCTGGGCTTCGCGGCCGGCGCCGGTCTCTGCGCCTTCCCGTTGGGCATCGCCGCGCTGGCCACGGCGGGCGCGGTGCTGGTCGGCGGCGCGTTCGTCGCCTTCACCTCCGTCTTCTCCGTGTGGCTGCTGGACGCCGTCTACGCGCTCGACGAGGCCCGGGAGACCCGCGCCCGGCTCGCGGTCGCCGAGGAGCGGCTGCGGTTCGGGCGGGACCTGCACGACGTGCTGGGGCGCAACCTCGCGGTGATCGCTCTGAAGGCGGAACTGGCCGTGCAACTGGGCCGGCGCGGCCGGCCCGAGGCGGTGGAGCAGATGATCGAGGTGCAGCGGCTGGCCCAGGAGTCGCAGCGCGAGGTCCGTGCCGTGGTCCGCGGCTACCGGGAGGCCGACCTCGCCGCGGAACTCGCCGGCGCCCAGGGCGTCCTGGCGGCGGCCGGCATCGACTGCGCGGTCACCGGCTCGACGGCCGGTCTGCCCGCGCCGGTGCAGTCCGCGCTCGCCTGGGTCGTCCGGGAGGCCGCCACGAACGTGCTGCGGCACGGAGACGCCCAGCGGTGCACCGTGTCCCTGCGCGTCGCAGGCGGCCGGGCCGAGCTGTGCGTCGAGAACGACGGGGTGCCCGACTCCCCCGCCGGTGACCGGCCGGGCTCCGGGCTCGCCGGTCTGCGGGAACGGCTGTCGGAACTCGACGGCACCCTGCGGGCGGGTCCCGCGGAACGCGGCCGGTTCCGGCTGACCGCCGAGGTGCCGCTGCCGCCGCCCGCCGCCGATCCCGAGACCGCCCGTCCGTTGAGCGAGGCCACCCGATGACGACGTCCCCCGTGCCCGTACGGCTGCTGCTGGCCGACGACGAGCACCTGATCCGCGGCGCGCTCGCCGCCCTGCTCTCGCTGGAGGACGACCTGCTGGTCGTCGCGGAGGCGGCGAGCGGGCCGGAGGCGCTGGCCATGGCGCGGGCACACGTGCCCGACGTGGCCGTGCTGGATCTGCAGATGCCGGGCGCGGACGGTGTGAAGGTCGCCACATCCCTGCGGGCCGAGCTGCCGGACTGCCGGGTGCTGATCGTGACCAGTCACGGACGGCCCGGACACCTGAAGCGGGCGCTAGCCGCGGGTGTGCGCGGGTTCGTCCCGAAGACCGTCAGCGCCCAGCGGCTCGCCGAGATCATCCGCACCGTGCATGCCGGAAACCGCTACGTCGACCCGGAGTTGGCCGCGGACGCGATCTCCGCCGGGGACTCCCCACTGACCGCGCGGGAGGCCGAGGTACTGGAGTTCGCCGCCGACGGGGCACCGGTCGCGGAGATCGCGGAGCGGGCCGCGCTGTCACCGGGGACCGTACGGAACTACCTGTCGTCGGCCGTGACCAAACTGAGCGCGGAGAATCGACATGCGGCAGTACGGCTCGCACGGGAGCGAGGTTGGGTATAGTTGGCCTCGCGCCACGGCGCAATGCGGACGTAGCTCAGTTGGTAGAGCGCAACCTTGCCAAGGTTGAGGTCGCGAGTTCGAGCCTCGTCGTCCGCTCGGGAAAAAGACCCCGGTCCATCGGACCGGGGTCTTTTCGTCTGCTACGACCAGCTCGTTCCCGTCAGCCGCTCGTACGCCTCCACGTACTTCGCCCGGCTCGCCTCCACGACCGGCTCCGGCAGCGGCGGCGGGGGCTGCTCGCTCCTGCGGTCCCAGCCGGACTCGGCGGACGTCAGCCAGTCGCGGACGTACTGCTTGTCGTACGAGGGCTGCGCACGGCCCGGCTGCCACTGGTCGGCCGGCCAGAAGCGGGAGGAGTCCGGAGTGAGGACCTCGTCGGCGAGGACGAGCGTGTCCCCGTCGAAGCCGAACTCGAACTTGGTGTCGGCGAGGATGATCCCGCGGTCGCGGGCGATGTCCCGGGCCCGGCCGTAGACGGCGAGCGTCGCCTGGCGCAGCTGGGCGGCCGTCTCCGCGCCGACCTGGCGGGCCACCTCCTCGTAGGAGACGTTCTCGTCGTGCTCGCCGACCTCGGCCTTGGTGGCCGGGGTGAAGATCGGGGCGGGCAGCTCGGAGCCGTCGGTCAGGCCCTCGGGCAGGGCGAGGCCGCAGACCGTGCGGGTCTGCTCGTACTCGGCCAGGCCCGAACCCGTGAGGTAGCCGCGGGCCACGCACTCCACGGGGACCATCCGCAGGGACTTGCAGATCAGGGTGCGGCCCGCCCAGTCGGCGGGAGCGCCCGCGGGCACCTCGGTGGACAGGACGTGGTTCGGGGCCAGGTCGGCGAGCCGGTCGAACCACCACAGGGACAGCTGCGTGAGGACGCGGCCCTTGTCGGGGATCTCGGTCGGCAGCACCCAGTCGTAGGCGGACATGCGGTCGCTGGCGACCATGACGAGGTCACCCGCCTCGTTCTGGTACAGGTCGCGCACCTTGCCGGTGTGCAGATGCACCAGGCCCGGAACCTGGATCGGCTCGGGCTTTTCGACGAATCCGGACACGGTTCCTCCCCGTGGTTCTGTCCAATGGCTCGATTCTCCCGTATGGGAGGGATCGGTTCCGGGCTGGGGTGGCTTCGCGGTGGCGTTCAGTCGCGCTTGCAGATGCGATCCAGGAGGTTGGCGGTGGCGCGCTGGACCCGGGCGTCGACGTGGCCGGGCCGGTCCAGGGCCGGGGACCAGGCGAACGTCCCGGAGGCGAAGACCAGGGCGCCGGAGGGGGCCCGGTACAGGGACGTCTCCTGGTGGCGCGTCACGCCCTCGCCGTCCGTGTACGGGGAGTGGGCGAGCAGGATGCGGTCCTGGTACTCGGGCAGCGGGGTGCGCGGGAAGTAGCGGTCGGCCTCGCCCGCGACCAGGCCCGCGATCTCCTCGCCCTCCTCGGCCCCGGTCCCCTCCCAGAGCCAGTGGTCGGCGTTGCGGACGATCAGCGGATGCGGCTCGGGGACGCGCCCGGCGTACTGGATGCCGACCATCTGCTGCTCGGGCCGGTCGATCTCCCGCCACAGCACCGGCCGGCCGGGGCCCCTGCGCTTGCGGCAGGTCAGCAGGCGGTCGGGGACGCCGGACGGGGAGGGGCCCAGTTCGACCTGCCAGTACATGGTGTTGGCCGAGAGGAACACCAGGGACGTGCTGTGCTCGCGGGCGAGTTCGACGGTGCGGCGCATGCCGGCCGACCAGTACTCGTCGTGGCCGGGGAAGACCAGGCCGCGGTAGCGGGTGGGGTCGACACGGCCGGCGTGCAGGTCGCGGGCGTCGGCGTAGGCGAGGTCGTAGCCGTAGCGCTCGGCCCAGCGGATGACGTCGTAGGCGTGGCCCACGTGCAGGGGCAGGCCCGCGCCCGCGTAGGGGCGGTCGAAGGAGACCGTGGTCGCGGCGTCGGCCTCGCCGAGCAGTCGGCCGTGCTCGTCCCAGGCGTGGTAGAGGCTGGCACCGGTGTGGCCGTCCTCCGGGTAGAGGTTGTAGGCCTGCCAGGTGATGTCGGGCAGGAGCAGCAGCAGGTCCGCGGGACGGTTGTCGCGGACGGTGAACGGGATGTGGGAGCGGTAGCCGTCGGTGGTGGTGAGCACGGCCACGTACGCGCCGACGCACCAGTAGGACGGCACCTGCAACCGCCAGGACAGCCACCAGTGGTGGCAGGAGACCGTGCGGTCGGCGGTCAGCGGCGGGGGCTGGACGATGCCGGACAGGCGCGGGCTGGTGGTGATCTTGGCGGCGCCGTCGCCGCCGTAGTGCCCGATGCGGTAGACGTCCACGCCGAACTGCTGGGGCGGGTCGACGGTGATGTGGAAGTCGATCGCCTCGCCGGGCGCGACGGCGCCGGTGGAGACGAAGCCCTTGATCTGCCGGTGGACGTCGTCGGCGGAACGGGGGCCGACGCCGGAGGTGCGGGGGGCGGGGACGCGGGGGCCGCCGGGCGCCGTCTGCGGGGACGGGTCGACGTACCAGGGGACGACGTGGCCGGTGTCGTCGAAGTACGTCTCGCTGCCGCGCAGCCAGGGGACGGGGCCCAGGCCGAAGGGGTCCGTCACGGCGTGCGCGAGGGCTCCCGACTCCCAGCGGCGAATCTGCTCCGATCCCATGCCCGATCCCCTCCCTCGTGCCCCCGTGGTCTGTCGTGCGGCGGTGCGGGTCTGTCGGTGGCCGCGGTGGCCGACGTGTCGGGTCGGCGTGTGACGGTCGGCGTGTCCGGCTGTGGCTGTGTCTGTGGCTGTCGTATGTCGCACGCGCTTGCCACGTGCGCTATCGGTCCCAGCACATCACATGACGCGCGCATCCTGTCACTATTCGTTGTGAATTGGCCGAAAGTGGAAGAATGGCATCCGGTAACGCGGCCGCCGGGACGGCGTCGACCCAGGTCAGACCAGCCGTACGGGCTTTTCCGGACGTATGCCCGAGTCGACCAGCCAGGTCCGCAGCGGGACCGGGTCGCCGTCCTCGACCAGGGCGAGGACCTTGGGGCTGAGGTCGGCGGCCCTCACGCCGTTGATCAGGAGGGCGGGGCCGTCGAGCCAGTCGAGGCCCGGGGCGGCGTCGGCGGTGTCCATCGCGGCGCAGCACACCATCGCGGTGACGTGGTCGGCGAGGAGTTCGCGGCCGGTGCGGGGTGGTTCGAGCGGGGAGAGGGGCAGCGAGTCCTCGTTCCGGAGGGGCGTGCCGCCGAGCTGGTCGGCTACCGCCGACGCCGTGCACCCCGGTGGCGCCGACGCCTCCTCGCGGGCCAGCTCGGCGCTGATGCCGGCCGCGAGTGCGGCGCCGCGCTCGCTGCCGAGGCCGGGGTCTTCGTCCGGCAGGGCGGACCCTTCGGGAGCGGTGTGGCGCTCCGGAGTCGCGTGCCGGTCGTGTTCTGCGGGGTCTGTCGGTTCTCGGTACTCGCCGTGACCTTGGCTGTCGCCGTGCTCGCCGTACTCGTCGTGCCCGCCGTGCCCTCCGTACGAGTGGTGCGCGCCGTCGCCGTGAGCCGGCCGAGCGCCGTCGGCCGGGAGGCCCGTCCGCTCGGGGAGCTTGCCGGAGGGGGACGGAGCGGACAGGTGCTCCAGGACGCGGGCCAGGGTCGGTCCGTGCGGATCGGCGGCGGAGCCGGGGGAGCGGCGGACGCCCAGGGCGTCCAGAACGCGGTGGAGGCGAGCGGCGTCGGTACGCCATTTGCGGTCGACGACCTCATCCGGGTACTCCTGCCAGTCCACCGGGCACCAGTCCGGGCCGCGCTCGGCGGGGCCGCCGTGGAAGAGGCGCGCGGCCAGCAGCGAGGCGGCCTCGTCGATGACGCCGGGCTCCTCCAGCAGGTCGCAGGCCGGGCGCTCGCCTAGCCGGGAGGCGAAACCCTCGGCCAGGCGGTCGCGGCGGGACAGTTCAGTGAGGGCCGCGACGACACCGGCGTCGAGGCGGGAGGGCCAGCGGCCCATGCGCCAGGCGGGGAGCGCGACCCGGGTCAGCAGCCGGTCCCAGCCCGCGTACGCCAGGCCCACCTGCTCCTGGGCGACGATCCTGAGCCCGTAGTCCACGGCCTGTGCGCGTTCCGCCGCCGCGGCCGCCACGCCGCGCTCCATCTGGGCCGCGTGCTCCCGGCAGCCGCGCAGCAGCAGCCGGGCCACCCAGCCGAGTCCGGCGTACACCGGGCGGATGAGGGGGCGGCGGCCGGGTGCCGACGCGACGGCCACCGCCGCGTCCAGACCGCGGACGAAACGCCGGGCCGCGGCTATGTCCGGATGCGCCGAGGGTCCCGTACCGGCGACGACCGGGGCGAGCACGGCCCGCAGTTCGCCGACGCGCATCCACCACAGGAACGGGGAGCCGATGACGAGGACGGGCGCCGCCGCCGTACGGCGCGGGCGGGCCGAGGAGAGCCCGCGCAGCGCGTCCGGCGCGTCGTGGAGGTGATCCTCCCCCGGTGGGGGGCCGTGGGCCGGGTGCGTACGGTCCTCCAGCCAGCTGTCGCAGTCCGGGGTGAGCTCTATGGCCGACGGGGCGGGGACGCCGAGGCGGTCGGCCAGGTCGTGCACCAGGCGGTACAGGTCCGGGGCCGACTCCTCGGCTATCGGGACGGTCGGGCTCATCGCGGGGCGGGCACGGGCCACGACCAGCCCGATGCCCGCGGCCAGGAGCAGGACGACGACCGCGACGGCGCCGACCACCCAGCGGGCGACGTCCCAGCCGCGGCCCACGAGGTGCCCGGCCGAACCGCCGGCGAGCAGGATCACGGCGAGGGCGGCGGGCAGCAGGGCGAGTGCCAGCGCCCGGCTGCGCACGCGCAGCACGGCCAGGGCCCTGGAGCGCGCGGCCTGCACAGCGACCTCCACACCCATACCGGTCACGACCGCCCGTCACCCCCTCCCGACTGTCCTGGCGTTGCTCATTCCCCCACTGTGGCACCCATGACTGACATCGCAATGCCGGTGGGCCAAGTGCCGGAATGCCTGCGCGCACCCTAGTTGGGCCCCCGGCCCGCGTCAGCCGGATAGAGCATTGCTCACTCGATGGAATGGCTTTGGTCAGAGCCGGACGACAGAGCGCAATGATCAGGCCCCGGCTCATGGAGCCGGGGCCTGCTGGTGAGGAACGGGGCCGGTGGGAAGAACCGGTGCGAGGGTAGGGACGGGTTGCCGCGCTAGGCGTCCGCCGCGGCCCGCGCCGCGATGTCCGAGCGGTGCTGGGAGCCGTCGAGACGGACACGGGCGACGGCGGTGTAGGCGCGGTCGCGCGCCTCGGTCAGGTCCTTGCCGGTCGCCGTGACGGACAGCACGCGGCCACCCGCGCTCAGAACGGCGTCGCCCTCGCGCCGGGTGCCGGCGTGCAGCACGTACGCGTGCGGGGCGTCCAGCGCGGCCACCTCGTCGAGGCCGGTGATCGGGTCGCCGGTGCGCGGGGTGCCCGGGTAGTTGTGCGAGGCGACGACCACCGTGACGGCCGCGTCGTCGCTCCAGCGCAGGGGCTCCAGATGGGCGAGATCACCGGTGGCGGCGGCCATCAGGACACCCGCCAGCGGGGTCTGGAGGCGGGCGAGGACCACCTGGGTCTCGGGGTCGCCGAAACGGGCGTTGAACTCGATCACGCGGATGCCGCGGCTGGTGAGGGCGAGCCCCGCGTAGAGCAGGCCGGAGAACGGCGTGCCGCGGCGGCGCATCTCGTCGACGGTGGGCTGAAGGACGCTGTGCAGGACGTCGTCCACGAGCTTGGGGTCGGCCCAGGGCAGCGGCGAGTACGCGCCCATGCCACCGGTGTTCGGGCCCTCGTCGTCGTCGAGCGCCCGCTTGAAGTCCTGGGCGGGCTGGAGCGGCAGGACCGTCTCGCCGTCGGTGACGGCGAAGAGGGAGACCTCGGGTCCGTCGAGATACTCCTCGATCACCACTCGGTCACAGGCCGCCGCGTGCGCCCTGGCCGCCTCGATGTCGTCGGTGACGACGACGCCCTTGCCGGCGGCGAGCCCGTCGTCCTTGACGACATAGGGGGCGCCGAAGGCGTTGAGGGCCGCGTCGACCTCCTCGACCGTCGTACAGACGTACGAACGGGCCGTGGGCACGCCCGCCCCGGCCATCACGTCCTTGGCGAAGGCCTTGGAGCCCTCCAGCCGCGCGGCCTCCTTGGAGGGGCCGAACACCGGGACGCCGGCCTCGCGCAGGGCGTCGGCGACCCCGGCTACCAGGGGGGCCTCGGGGCCGACGACCACGAGGTCGGCACCCAGCTCGGCGGCCAGCGCGGACACGGCCGCGCCGTCGAGGGCGTCGACCTGGTGCAGCTCGGCGACCTCGGCGATGCCGGCGTTGCCGGGCGCGCAGTGCAACGCGGTGACGGCGGGGTCGAGGGACAGGGAACGGCACAGGGCGTGCTCGCGGGCGCCGCTGCCGATGACGAGGACCTTCACGAGGTCAGCCTAACGGCAGCGGCGCGGGGCCCTTTGTGCGGGCCGCCGAGGGGACGGCGGCAGGGTGTTCGTAGGTTCCTCCGAGCGGGGACCGGCCGAGTGGGCCGAGCCGGGACGGGACCGAGGTCCCACAGCGCCGCTCCGTCCCTCAGCAGCTCCGCTACTCCGTCGAATACTCCTCGACCACCGTCGCGCCCAGCTCCCGCACGATCAGTTCGTGACCGGACAGGGCCGACTCGTCGAGGTCCGGATCGTCGTCCTCGGGGATGTCGTCCTCGGGGGCGACGGGAGCCGGCTCGGGGGTGGAGGGGCGGGGTGCCGGGGCGGGCGCGTGTGCCGCCGCGGACGGCGGCCGGCTCGGGGACGAGGCGGGTACGGGCGCCGCCGGAGCCGTGGGCTGGGGAGCCGCCGTACGCTGCGCTGCCGCGCCTCCGCCACCGCCGTAGCCTCCGCCACCGCCGCTGCCGTAGCCGCCGCCTCCGGGGCCCGCACCGTAGCCGCCGCCCGGGGGCGAGGGCGTGGAGCCGCCGCCTCCCGTCGGGTCGACGATCGCCTCGATCTTCCACTGGACGTTGAACTGCTCGGCCAGCGCCTGGCGCAGCACGTCCTCGCTGCCGCTGCTCGCGAAGTTGTCGCGGGCGCCGGCGTTGACGAAGCCGATCTGGAGGGTGGTGCCGTCGAAACCGGAGACCTGGGCGTTCTGGCTGAGCAGGATCCAGGTGAAGCGACGGCGGTTCTTCACCGCTTCGAGGATGTTCGGCCAGAGGGCGCGGGGGTCGAGCCCGCCGCCCGCCGGGGCCGGTGGGGCGGGGGACACCGGTGCGGCGGCAGGCCTCGCCGCGGGTGCCTGCTGTGCGGGCTCCGGGGCACTGGGCGCACTGGGCGCACCCGCTGCCTGCCCACCGCCCGGGGCTGCCGCGGTGGGCCAGCCGCCCGGTCGGCGGCCACCACCCGCGGCCGCCGCGGTGGGCCAGGCACCGGGCGCGGAGGATGCGGCGGCCGGCGGGGCGGCAGTGGGCGCTGCGGGGGCGGCCGGCGGGGCGGGCGGAGCCGCCTCCTGGGGACGGTCACTCACGGCGGGCGCGGGCGGTTCGGGGGGCGCGGGGGGCGCGTCAGGGGCCCCCGCGCCCCGCACGGCCGCCCGAGCCGCGGCGGGCCCACCGCCCGGCGGAACAGGAGGAACAGGAGGAGCCGGAGGTGCCGGCGCCGCAGCCGCGGGACCCCCCGCCGCGGTCGGCGCTCCCCCGTGCACATCGGGTCCGGGCACGTACCCCATCGCAGGCGCAGCCGCGCCCGTGGAGAAGCTGACGCCGCGCTCGATCCGGTCGAGGCGGGCCATCACCGACCGTTCGTCGCCGTAGGCGGCGGGCAGCAGTACGCGGGCGCAGATCAGTTCGAGCTGGAGGCGGGGCGAGGTGGCGCCGCGCATCTCGGTCAGCCCCTCGTTGACGAGGTCGGCGGCTCGGCTCAGTTCGGCGGCGCCGAAGGACCGGGCCTGGGCCTGCATCCGCTCGACGACGTCGGCCGGGGCGTCGATGAGCCCCTTCTCTGCGGCGTCCGGAACGGCGGCGAGGATCACCAGATCCCGCAGCCGCTCCAGCAGGTCGGCCACGAACCGGCGGGGATCGTTGCCGCCCTCGATCACTCGGTCGACGACCTCGAAGGCGCCGGAGCCGTCCCCGGAGGCGAAGGACTCGACGACGGAGTCGAGCAGCGAGCCGTCGGTGTACCCGAGGAGCGAGGTGGCCATGGCATACGTCACACCCTCCTCCCTCGCACCGGCGAGCAGCTGGTCCATGACGGACATGGAGTCACGCACGGACCCGGCGCCGGCCCGCACGACGAGGGGCAGCACCCCCTCCTCGACGGGGATGTCCTCCTTCTGGCAGACCTCGCCGAGGTAGTCCCTCAGGGTGCCCGGCGGCACCAGGCGGAAGGGGTAGTGATGGGTGCGCGACCGGATGGTCCCGATGACCTTCTCGGGCTCGGTCGTGGCGAAGATGAACTTCAGGTGCTCCGGCGGCTCCTCGACGACCTTGAGCAGCGCGTTGAAACCGGCCGACGTGACCATGTGGGCCTCGTCGATGATGTAGATCTTGTACCGGCTGCGGGCGGGCCCGAAGAAGGCCTTCTCGCGCAGGTCGCGGGCGTCGTCCACGCCACCGTGCGAAGCGGCGTCGATCTCGATGACGTCGATGGACCCCGGGCCGTTCCTGGCCAGGTCACGGCAGGAATCGCACTCCCCGCAGGGGGTCGGCGTGGGCCCCTTCTCGCAGTTCAGGCAGCGGGCGAGGATCCGAGCGCTGGTCGTCTTGCCGCACCCGCGCGGACCGCTGAACAGGTACGCGTGATTGACCCGGTTGTTCCGCAGCGCCTGCTGCAACGGGTCGGTGACATGCTCCTGCCCGATGACCTCGGCGAACGACTCCGGGCGATAGCGGCGGTACAGCGCGAGAGACGACACGCATACGAGGTTATAGGCGCCCACCGACAACGTGTCCGGCCAGCGGACGCAAGCGCCCCCCACGCACCCGCCAGAGCCGACCTACCCTTGCTGCCTTCCGGCCCTGGGGGAGTTCAGTCAGATAGCGCCGCGTGAGGGGCTGTCGGAAAGAGTACCCGATCCCGGGGACCGGCAACGAGTTCGCGAGCACTCCTCCGAGTCATGTAATGTTTCCGGCGGAGGATTCGCCTAGAGGCCTAGGGCGCACGCTTGGAAAGCGTGTTGGGGGCAACCCCTCACGAGTTCGAATCTCGTATCCTCCGCCAGTGCCTCACCGGGCACGATGTCGAAGGGCCCCACCGTTCGCGGTGGGGCCCTTCGACGTTGGCTCATGTACCGAGCGCGCATCCGGGCCGCTCCCCCGGGCTCCCAACCCCTGATCGCGTCGATCACGACGTCCGGAACGCCGAGGATCAGGAGCACGGTCGCGGCGATGTGGCGAGCGTCATGAAGTCGGCCGAGCGGATCGGGCAGGCCGATGGTGCGCCGTCCCGCGCGGGACTTGGCGGACTTGTGCTCACGCCGGGCCTGTTCCTTCCTGGGGCAGTAGCCGGCCTTGCGGCGAGGGCTTCTTGTTCGTCGCGGGCCCGCTCCATCTCGCGGACGGCTTTGGTCACTTCGGCCCTTTGTCTCCGCCACCGCTGCGGCGGCCGCCGGTAACTCAGCGCGAAGCGCTGGGCGTGCGTCGACAACGCGCGGGCCAGAAGTGGCGCGGTCCGACGTATTCAGGAAGCGTGGCTGAGGCCGGTACGGGGTTGCTGAAGACACACGTGACGTGTTGCGGCGTTCGAGGAGAATCTGGCAGCCGCGCGGGTTCACTACGAGCAGCACTTCCGCTTCGCGATGAGCTCGAACCTGGCGAAACGGCGAAAGCGCCCTAGCCTGCTTCAATCCATGAACCAATACTCATTCAAGCAGGTCGTCGCCTGATGCGTCGGGCTCCAGTTTCACGATGGGGAACTTGCGCGAGGTCCTGGTCTCGTACTGCGCGCTGTCAGACCAATACGCCGACCAGATCCCGTAGAGACGTTCCCAATCCGGCGACGCATGCGTGACGACGGTAGGGGTCGCCTTGAGGATCTGTTCCCCCACCTCGATGGTCACCTTGGGCATGGCGGCGACGTTGCCCACCCACGCTGGATCTCTTTCCGCGCCACGCGCGGTGCCGCAGACGAGGAAACAGTTACCGTCGGCCGCGTACACCAGGGGGTTCACCCGTGCTTGGCCGGTACGGCGGCCGACCGTGTGCAGGAGCAACAGTTGCTTGCCCTCGAAGAAGCCTCCCACAGTGCCGCCCTGCGCCCGGAACTGGGAAATGACCTGCTCGTTTACCTCATTTACGTCAGTCATGTCCGCCTCTCTGCGGCCGAAGACCTCCCTTGCTATTAGCTAACCAGCGAGGTACGCGGTTGCGCCGAGCCACGCCCGAGCCGTGCGGTGGACGTCGAGCGTGTTGGCCGGACCGACGTCGGTGAAGTGGCACCAGACCGCCGTTCAGGCGGGACTTCCCGTCACCGCTCACGGCGGTCGCTTTCGCGGGCCTCCGTGTCGTGGTTCACGCGTGCCGACAGTCCGCGGCGTCTGGCTTCCGCGGCTTCGGCGATCAGGTGGGCCGCGTCGGCGGGGAGAGCCAGGTTCTTCTCCAGCCATACGGCGTCAGTGCCCTGAGTGTGGGTGGCGAGGACCCAGGCGGCGTAGAGGCGTTCGCGGGAGGGCGCGGCCGGGGTCTTCAGGGTGGCGCGGAGCGCCTCCTCGGGGAAGCCGTCCAGGGTGTGGGCGGTGAACCACGAGGTGTCGACCGGCTCTGCGGCCCGGGGACGTGGGCGCCGGAACGGACGGGGACGGACCCGCCGCACCCTCGTGCCGACGAGCAGGGCGACGAACGCCGCGGCCAGTACGGCAGCGGCCACGCCCATGCGATCGGCGGCGGGGAGCCTCGTCCACACCGGCAGCAGATAGGCCACCACGCGGTCGCCGTGGTGCGGGCAGGGCAGGTTCACCGCAGGACCTCCCTCACCCCTCCATCCTCACTCCGCCTCCGGGCCTCGGCCAGGCCCTCCGACCGGGCTCAGCCGATCTGGATGGCCTTGACCACCAGCAGCAGCACGGCGATCACCAGGTAGCCCCGCAGCAGGCTCATTCCGAGTCTGATTCCGGGGGACCAGACGACCGGCTCCAGCAGCGCCAGGGGAGGCATGCGCCAGCTCTCGCGTTCGGGGCGGGGGATCCTCGGAGGCGGAGGCGGAGGCGGGGGCGTGCCTCGGCGGGCGCGGACGACGCGCAGCCCCACGGCCGCGCCCAGCAGCCCCCCGACCAGCACACCGGTGAGCCACAGCGCGACCCGGGCGGTGTCCAGCGTCGGGAACAGGGTCGTCGCGACGAGGATTCCGGACAGCATCAGGAGCACCCCGATGGTGGTCGAGGCCACCACGTTGAGCCAGCGCGGATTGACCCAGGGGCCCAGGACCGCCCGGTCGTTGCACAGCAGCAGGAGGAAGACCGACGCGGAGGGGAGGAGCAGTCCCGCCAGGGCCTGAACGGCGGTCGTGATCAGCCCGAGGGGCGCATCGGGGATCAGCACGATGGCGGCGGCGAGCAGGACCATCCCGGCGTAGGTCCCGTAGAACGCCTTGGCCTCGCGGAAGCTGCGGTGCAGGGAGTGGCGCAGGTTGAACATGTCGCCGAATGCATAGCTGGTGGCCAGGGTGACCGCCGCGGCGCCGATGATCGACGCGTCCAGGAGCACGACGGCGAACATCACTCCCAGCACGCGGCTGTGCCCGCCCAGGGCCTCGGCGACACCCAGCGCGTCGGTGAAGTGCCCGGCCGCGCTCGTACCGCTCACGGCGTAGTCGGCGACGACGACGATCGCGACGGCACCGCCGATCACGACGAGGGACCCCAGCACGGTGTCCGCGCGCTCATGTCCGATGAACCGCGGCGTGATGCGCTTGTCGATGATGTTGGACTGCTGGAAGAACAACTGCCAGGGGGCGACGGTCGTGCCGACGATCGCGATGATCAGCAGGACGGCCTCGGAGGTGACCCCGCCTCGCACGCCCGGGACGACCAGGTGGTGGACGGCCGCTCCGTAGCGCGGGTGGCTCATCAGCGCCAGCGGCACCAGCAGCAGGCTGACGGCGATGAAGGCGAGCATCGCGCGTTCCCAGCGTCGGAAGCTGCCCGTCGCCGTGATCGCGACCAGGGCGAGGGCGGCGACGGGCACGGCGATGTACTTGTCGACGCCGAGGTAGCTCAGAGCGAGTGAGACCCCTATGAACTCGGTGACGATCGTCAGGAAGTTCAGCGCGAACAGGTCGCCGACGCTGAACCAGCCCCAGAACCTGCCGAAGCGCTCGTTGATCAGCCGGGCGTGACCGACACCGGTGACGGCGCCGAGCCGGACCACCATCTCCTGGTTGACGATGAGGACGGGGATGAGGAGCAGGAGCACCCACAGCAGGCTGTAGCCGTAGTTCTGGCCCGCCTGGGCGTACGTGGAGATCCCGCCGGCGTCGTTGTCGCCGACCATCACGATCAGGCCGGGGCCGACGATCGCCAGGAACGTCAGCAGCCGCCGCTTCAGGCTGCGGCTGGAGTCCGCCTCCTCCAGCCGGATACGTCCCAGGGCACCCTCGATGTCACCGAGATGGGCATCGTCCAGCACCGCTGTGGGGCGGGCGTGGGGGTCGTGGGGGTGGGGATGGGCGTGGGGGCCGGTGGGCCTTGGTGCGGGGGCGCCGTCACGTCCCGGCGTCGCGGCGCGCTCCGGGGCGCCGGGACCGCCGACCGGTGGCCTGCCCGGGGCTGCGGGATGCGCACCGTCCCGCGCCTGTGAACGCGGGCCGGGCGTGGGCCGGACCCCGCCCCCGCCCCCGTTCCCGCTCCTGGCCGGGGGCGGACCGGACGTACGCGGACGGTCCTCCGGACGGGCGCCGGACCCGGGCCGACCGTCATCCGGACGCGCGCCGGGCCTGGGCGGGCGGTCCTCCGGGCGTGCGCCGGGCGGCGGCTGCTGCGGTGGGCGCCGGTCGGGCCGGGGCCCGCTCATGGTGAGGGCTCCTCATGCTCCTCCAGACCCATCGCGCTGCCGGCCTCAGCGGTGCCGCCAACCCCGGTGGTGCCGCCGACCCCCACGGCGCTGCCGGCCTCAGCGGTCCGGTGGGCGTCGGGTGGCGGAGCCACCTCCCGGCGCCGCCAGTCCTCCGGCAGCGTCGCCTCCAGCACGTCGTCGACCGTGATCACGCCGAGCAGGACCCCTTCGTCGTCCACGACCGGCAGGGTGATCAGGTTGTAGTCCGTCATCAGCAGGGCCACGTCCACCAGATCCGTGTCCGGGCCGACGCGCACGGGATCGGCCTCGCTCACCTCGGCCAGCCGGACCGCGGGATCGCTCTGCAGGATGGTGACCAGCCGGACCCAGCCGAGCAGCCGCCCGTCCTCGTCGGCGGTGTAGACGCTGGTCAGCGCCTCCGGCTGGAGCCGGCTCGCCCGCCGGACCGCCGCCTCGGCCTCACTCACCGGCGCGTCCGGGGGCAGGGCCAGGAAGTCCATCCCCATCAGGCCCCCGGCGCTGTCGGGGTTGAAGCCCATCAGCGTCAGCACCTTGGCGCGCTGTCCGGCGGGCAGCAGTTCCAGCACGGTACGGCGACGGCCCTGCCGTAGATCGTCGATGGCGTCGGCCGCGTCGTCCGCCCGCATCCGCGCCAGTACGGCGGCGATCTCCACGTCGGTGCGGGCGTTGAGCAGCCGGGAGGCCCGGTCCTCCTCCAACTCCTCGAAGACGTCCGCCTCCAGCTCCGGGTCCTGCCGGACGTCGCCGAGGATCTCGCGTTCCTCGTCCCGGGAGGCGTCCTCGAGCAGGTCGGCGATCTCCGCCGGCCGCAGGCGCCGGATCCGGGCCGTGGGGCGGCGGACCAGCGCGCTGCGGCTGTGTCCGATCAGCGGCTCGAACGCCTTCCAGTCCCGGCACGCGTGCCCCGTCGAACGGTCCCCGAAGATCCCCAGCAGCCGGTGCGGGCGGTGCGTGTCCACGCCCGACAGCAGCCACTGGCCGTCCCGTTCGGCCAGTTCCACGTCCTGCGCGCGGACCAGGCGTGCCTCGCCGACGTCGATCAGCCGGTGGCCCAGCACGTCCGCCCGCAGCAGCACCTCGCCCTCGCGGCGTTCGAACGGCCGCAGGTCCAGCCGTGCGCTCTCGAGTTCCACCAGGCCCTCGGCGTCGAGCGCGGCCACCTGCTCGACCGGGACGAACAGCTCACGGCCGCCCACGCCGACCACGAGCCCGGACACCACCGGGTAGTCGGCACCGCGCAGCCGGACGATCACGTCGGAGAGCCGGCCGAGCGACCGGTCGCCCCGGTCCACCACGGGGCGCTTCACCAGCGACGACAGATGGACGGGCGCCCGCTCCCGGTGTGCGGTCGGCCGCGGCGAAGACGGACTGACGGTCATCGCTCTGCCCTGCCCGAAGGTCGGTTGCCCCCGCGACCAACGGTATTGAATGACAACAAACGCACGCAAACGCCCCATCTGGGTTGGGCTGGTGTCCCAGCGGGAGCCGGGCTTCCACGACGTGCGGCGGGCATACGGAGAACCGACACTGGTGGTAAGCCGAACTGGCCGGGGCGGGCCAGGACCTTGGCTCTCTCCGTGCCGGCCACCGAAGCTCGAAGGAGACGGCCATGACCACCGCACGGGAGATCATGCACACCGGTGCCACATGCGTCCAGGAGAGCGAGACGCTGGAGGACGCGGCGCGCCGGATGAGGGAGCTGGACGTCGGAGCCCTGCCGATCTGCGGGCCCGACGATCGCCTCCACGGGATCATCACGGACCGCGACATCGTGGTGCAGTGCCTCGCCAAGGGGAAGGACCCCCGGACCATGACGGCGGGGGAGCTGGAGCAGGGCAAGCCGATCACGATCGATGTGAACGCCGACAGCGGCACTGTCCTGCGGACCATGGAGGAACACCGGATCCGCAGGCTGCCCGTCATCGAGAACCACCGCCTGGTCGGCATGATCTGCGAGTCGGACCTCTCACGCACTCTGCCGGAGACGCAGGTGGGCCACTTCGTCGAGGCCGTCTGCACGACCGCCTGACACCGAGGGGCACCCAGAAGGACGAGCGAGCGCTCCGACCGGATTCCGGTGGGAGCCCTCGTCGTATCAGCCCGCGGTCCCGCCGTCGTCCAACTGACCAAGTTTTTCGGCAAGTTGGAAGAGGGCGGGCAGGGCGGCGGCGACGGCGGCCCGATCGGCGTCGTCCAGGGCGGCCAGTGCGGCATCCATCCGGCGTTCGTGGGCGGTGGTCCACGCGGCGAGCTGGTCCCGTCCGGCGTCGGTGAGAGTGACAACGGAGGCGCGGCGGTCGGCGGAGTCGACCTCGCGCGCGACCAGGCCCGTAGTGATCATCTGGCCGATCAGTCCGCTGACGGTGCTCGGCGCGAGTCGCTGGCGGGCCGCGAGATCGCTGATCCGGGCGGGCGAGTGCTCACCGAGCACCTGGAGCAGCTCGACCTGGGCCATGGGCAGCTTCTCCCACGGATAGTCGGTGCGGATCGAGGCCCGCAGGGCGCGGCGCAGACGGGTGACGGCCTCGGTGAGCAGCCGGGCGTCCGGCGCCTCGGTGGCGGGGCCGGGCAGGGGAGGCTCGGAGCGGGGCTGCGCGGACATGCGGCAAGGGTAGCCGGGGCCCCGTGCACGCCCTCCTGCTCGTACTGCCGCCGGGTTGTCCACCGTTCTCACGCCCCGAGTCCCGGAAGGGACCGGCGGTGGTCGCCCCGGTCCGGCCCCAGCCAGGCCGAGACGACGGCGACGGCCGACACCGCCACCAGAATCGACGCGGACCACCGGGCGCCGGCCTCGGTTCCGCCGTCGGCCGCAACGTGCAGGGCGAGGGTGACCAGCGCCACGCCCAAGGCGGTGCCCAGACCGCGGGTCATGTTGACCAGGCCGCCACCGGTGCCGGAGGAACGGGCGGGGATCGCGCCCATGATGAGGGCGTTGTTGGCCGGGGTGAACGTCCCCAGCCCGACGCCGACCAGGGCCAGCAGCGGCACCAGCCAGGCGATGGTCAGGGGGACGGCCAGGAGCGCGGCCGTGGCGAGGAGGAATACGCCGGCTCCGGTCAGGCACCGGCCACGGTCGGTCAGGGAACGCGGCAGTAGCCGGTCGCCACCGGTGGCCCCGAGGGCGAACCCGGCGGGCAACGCGGTCAGCACCAGTCCCGCGGTCAGCTCCGAGGCCCCCCGCGCGGTCAGCACGACCGGCACCAGCACCAGCGGGCCGAACAGCACCAGGTATCCGCTGAGCGCCCCGACCAGCCCGAACGCGACCGCGCGGACCCGCAGCAGAGCGAGATCGAGCAAGGGCGCGGCAGTCCGCCGCTGACGGCGGGCAAAGCCCCAGCCGGCCAGAGCCGCGACGCCGAACAGCAGCACCACGCCCCAGGCGGGCACCGGCAGACCGGAGGCCGCGGACACGCCGAGCAGCGCGCAGGTCGTCGCCACGGCCAGCAGCGCCAGCCCGGCCCAGTCGAAGCGCGCGACCTTCGTACGGGCCCTGGTGCGCGGCAGCAGATAGTGCCCGCTCACCAGCGCGACCACCCCGACCGGCACGTTCACCCAGAACACCCAGCGCCAGCCCAGGGTGGACACCAGTGCGCCACCCACGGTGGGCCCCAGGGCGAGCCCCAGCGCCTGTGCGGCGGCCTGCACGCCGAGCGCGCTGCGCATCCGCCCGCGGGGTGCGCTGGTGGTCACCAGCGCGACGCTGTTGGCCTGCATCAATGCCGCCCCGGCCGCCTGCACCACCCGGAAGCCCACCAGCGCCGCCAAGGAGGGCGCCAGTCCGCAGGCGGCGGACGCCAGCGTGAAGACGGCGAACCCGTACAGGTACAGCAACTTGCGGCCGTGCGCGTCCGCCAGCCGCCCGGCCGGCACCAGCAGCGCCACCAGGGCCAGCAGATACGCCAGCGACACCCATTCGACCGCGGCGAGCGAGGCGTGGAACTCGGTGCGCAGGCTGCCGTAGGTCAGCGTCACGATGCTCGCGTCCAGCTGACCCATGAACGCCCCGACGCACACCGTGGCCACGGCCAGCCACCAGGCGTTCGGTCGTGACCGGATCCCCTCCGGGCGGGCCCGCTCCGCGGTGAGCACGGCGGGCCAGCGCGGACGGGACGGGCTGTGCGTCGTATCCGGAGCCATGACTTCAGATTACATCGGTCACCGAAATATTCGGGATCCGTCTGATCCTGCCCCCGCCGTCACCGGCCCTCCGCCACCCCTGAGCCCTGCGAGTCCCGCGAGTCCTGTGAGCCCTCCGCCACTCCTAAGTCCTCCATCACCGCGGCCGTGTCGAGCCCCGCGTGGCGCAGGGTCCGGTGCACGGTGCGCCGGGCTCCGCGAATGGTGAGCGCGGTCGCCGGCCACCGCGTGGCGACCCGCAGCAGGGCGTAGGCGCACGCGAGGTCGAGGTGGGTGGCCTCGCTCATGTCCACGATCCACTCGTCGGCGTCGCTCAGCGACGGGGCTCCGAGTCGTTCCTCCAGTGGCCGCAGGACTTCCGCCCCGATGTCCCCGGTGAGTGCCAGTTCGGCCCGTCGGCCATCGGTCGCCCTGACCACCAGGGGCGACGCCGGGAGATGCGCGGCTGCCATGGCGGCCTCCTTCGCGTCCGCCACACTCCGTCCACCTCCATGGTGGCCCCGCGACCACGTCCGTGGCGGCCGTGGGGCCCCGGCTCCGGGGAACGATCGGCTCAGGCCCTCTTGCGTGCCGTGCCTCCGGCCGGTCGCGCCGTCGTCGTGGTGCGGCGGGTGTCGCGGGCGGTGGACACGGACGGGGTCTCGGTGTGGGGGGTGCGGGGCTGGCGGTGGCGGGGTGACGTGCGCCGGGGCGGGCGGGTCAGGGTGATCTGGCGTACGAACTGCTGGAAGCAGGCCAGGGAGGCCAGGCCCGGCAGGGCGGCCGCGGCGATGTCCACGATCGTCCTGGGCGCCTGCAGCACGCACAGGAGCATCGCGATGGACGAGAAGATCAGCACCACGCTCCAGGAGTGGACGGCGCGGCGCTGGTGGAGCGCGGCCCGCAGCACGGACAGCGAGGCGACCAGCCAGGGACCGTAGACCAGCAGAGGCCACCAGGACGCGATGCCGTCCTGCATCCGTGCCACGGCCACGACGCGCAGGGGATCGTAGGCAACCATTCCGCCGAAGAAACTCACCGAGGAAGCGATCACCGCGGTCAGCGCGGCGATGACGTGACTGGTGGTCCGCAGGACGTTCGGACGCTTGCGTTCCCGGACCTTTCTATGGCGTGGGGTGACCTCCTTCAGCGGAGGCAGTTCCGCCGTGATCGCCTGGAGGTTCTCCAGGGGCGTGCCGGTGTTCGGAGCGGGCTCGGTGACCGGTGCCTCGTCCCGGGCGACGGGGACGTCCGGCCGGTGCTCCTCGATGGCGTCCTGGAGCATGAAGGCCAGTTCCTCGGCGGGGTCCCAGGCCGCGTCCGGCGGCTCCAGGGGAGACGTGAAGAACTCCGCCGGACCCCGGTGCCGGCCGGTGCCCGCCCCCTGGTATCCACCCGTATGGCTCAGGTAACCGGGATAGTCCGAATAGTCAGTCGAATGGCCGGAACGATGATCGGTACGTTCGTCGTACATGACCGGCGGCTATTCCGCTCCCGAGAGACGGGACCGGCTCTCCGGACCTAGCCAGCGGCGCGCGAGGTCGGCTTCCAATGTGCTCATCGCGTCCAGGAAATCCCGCAGCAGGGGCTCCGTCACCTTGAGAGCGACCGGAAAACCTCCCCTGGTCAGGGTGCCGTTGACAGTGGCCGACGAGTGCACCGGGGCGGGAAGGTAGGTGTAGGGACCCAGCGCCACCGCGTGTGCGGCGACCGAGTCCTCTCGCTCCTGACCCCCGAACAGACCCCAGTACCCTTCCCTGGTTGCCTTAGTCATGTCCCGACTAACGCCGTCCGACTTCCCCGGATGCGCGGCAAATGGGTGAAGGAATTCCCTGATTAGCTCTATATGTGCGATGGGATGTCTCTTCCGTACAAATGAAGAGACGGGTAGGGGCCGGTGACCCGCCGTTCGGCGTGCGGCACGTCGACAATACGGCCCCGTAGGCGCATGTCACGGGTATCGACCCGCCGCGTTCCGCACGCACGACGCACCGGACGGCGTCCCGCAGCTAGCGCGGGATCTGGACCTTCCGTTCGACGCTCACCTGGTCGATTTCCGACACCCGTACCGTCGCCTTCATGGTCCAGGTGCCGGCGATCGGGAGGTTGAGGGAGTCGGTGCCCCAGTAGCCGCCCCTGTTGGTGAGCCCGGCATCGATGGGTCCGATCTTCTGTGCGGGCAGGGACAGGGACAGGCGCAGTTCGGGGACGATGGTCAGGCCGCCGTCCGGGCCGTAGACGACGGCCTCCACGGCGTTCTGGCCCACGCGACCCGGTTCCAGGGTGATCTGCACCTTGCCGTGACCGCCGGGGGTGCCGACGTCGAACGGGATGACCGTGACGGAGGCTCCCGGAACCCCGGCCCCGGGCGTGGCCCGGGCCGCCTCGGCGGCCGCGCGGCCCGGCAGGGTGCCGGCCAGCACCGTGGTGAAGACCAGGACCGCGATCCCCACGGCGACCTCGGCCAGGACCGAGCCGCGCAGGGCGCGACGGCAGGCGTCGGGGGCGGGCGAGGGCGCGAGTGCGGATGCGGATGCGGGCGCGGACGCCTTCGTCCCGGGGTCCTCCGCTCGTGCCTTCCCGTCGGGTACGGCCGGTGCCTTCCCGTCGCATACGTCCGGCCCCGCGTCCGCCGTCACCAGCCGTGCCGTCCAGCGCCGGGAACGGGCTGCCACGGCCAGCAGCAGTGCCACCACCACGAGTTTGACCAGCAGCAACCGGCCGTACGCCGTGTCGGTGAGCGTGGTCCAGGAGCCAAGGCCGCGCCAGGACTGGTAGACCCCGGTGACGACGAGGACGGTGACGGCGCCGAAGGCGATCCGGGAGAAGCGCGCCACCGCCGCGGTCAGCGCGGGGCCGTCGGCGGAAGGCGCCACCGCGCTGGTCCCCTCGGCGACCGGGACCGCGACCGTTGTACCGCCGCCGCTGCCTCCGGAGGCGACCGTGACTGCTGTTTTCGCCTTCGGTCCCGGCGCCGACGTGCCGCGCCCCGCCTCCGGCTCGTCGGCCGCGACGTGCTGAAGGGTGGTCAGGAGGGCCGTCAGGCCGCCCAGCCAGACCGCCATCGCCAGCAGATGCAGCACCGACGACGTCATCGCCACCGGAACCTGAATGCCGGCCGAGGCGTGCTCGGACCCCGCCCACGTCAGCGCCAGGGCGAGGGCCAGCGCGGCACCCGCCGTCAGGGTCGCGCGTGAGGCCTTCTCCTCCGGCCTGCGCCGGGACAGCCGTACGAGGAGGACGGCCGTCGGCGCGAGCAGGGCCAGGCGGGCCAGCAGCATCAGACCGGGGCGGCCGGTCAGGGTGCGGGAGACGGCCGCGGGGTCGAAGGCCGACGCCGGACCGGTGCCGGTCTCGTAGGGCGCCCGAAGCACCAGCAGGGCGAGCGTGGAGGCCAGCAGCGCCCACCAGCCCGCCACCAGCGGCTTGCGCAGCGGGCCCGCGTGCGGCGGACGGCACAGCAGCGCGAAGGCCGCCGTGCCGATGAGCAGGGCCGCGGCACCGTAGGCCGTATAGCGGGCGAGGTCGTAGAGGCCGCGGGTCGTGGGGTTCTCGGACGGGCCGGTGTCGATCGCGGCCATCGTCGGGGACGGCTTTCCCACCGAGAAGGTGAAGGCACCGGAGACGGGGTGGCTGTCGGCCGAGACCACCCGCCAGGCCACGGTGAACGTGCCTTCGCCGAGCCCCTCCGGGAACGCCACCTGGGCCGTGTCCGGTCGTCCGGGCGCGTGCTGCGGCTCGCCCGTCCGCACCCGCCGCCCCTCGGGGTCGAACAGGCGGAAGGAGTCGTCGAGCAGGCTGACGGACTCGGTGAAGGCCAGAGTGATCGTGCCGGACGCCGTCTTGAGGACGGTCCCGTCGGCGGGGTCCGCGCCCCGCAGGGCGGCGTGGGCGGAGGCGGGTCCGGCGCCGCCGAGGAGGAGCAGGACCAGTACCGCGCCGAGCAGCGTCAGCTTCCCAAGTCGTCGCCGTCGTACGCGTACACGACGCACAGCGCCGTCCCGACCTTCGTCCCGCCGTCCGGTCACGTCACTTCTCCGTCTTGGAACTCGCCGGCTTCTGGATGGGTACGGACGAAGACGGCGCTTTGCTCACCGAGGATCCCGTGGGAAGGCCGTCCTCCGGCTGCGTCACGCCGTCCGGCGGGCGACCATCGGGACATGGACGTCACCCTTCACCTCGCCCAGGACCCCGAGGCCGACGCGCTCCTCGGCCGCAGTCCGCTCGCCGCGCTGGTCGGCATGCTGCTGGACCAGCAGATCCCGATGGAGTGGGCGTTCACCGGGCCGGCGACGATCGCCAGGCGCATGGGCACCGACGACCTGGACGCCCACGAGATCGTGGCCTTCGAGCCGGAGACCTTCGCCCGGCTCCTGTCGGACAAGCCGGCCGTGCACCGCTACCCGGCATCGATGGCCCAGCGGATCCAGCAGCTGTGCCAGTACCTCGTCGAACACTACGACGGCGACCCCGAGGCCATCTGGCGGGACGTCGACAGCGGGCGGGAACTGCTGCGACGCCTCGAGGAGCTGCCCGGTTTCGGCAAGCAGAAGGCGCAGATCTTCCTGGCGCTGCTCGGCAAGCAGCTCGGTGTGGGGCCCACGGGGTGGCGGGAGGCCGCGGGAGCGTACGGCGAGCCGGAATCCTTCCGGTCCGTCGCCGACATCACCGGACCCGAGTCGCTGGCCAGGGTGCGGGCGCACAAGCAGGAGCTGAAGGCGGCGGCCAAGGCGGCCAAAGCGGGCAAGGGGACGAAGTCCTCCGGGAAGTGACCGGAGTGGTGGGGGCCGAAACGGGCCGTGCGGCGGACGTCAGCCGACTGGCCGGTCCCGGGTGGCGGTACGCGCGCACCCGATCGCAGCATGGACCATGACCGAGCCACCGAGCAGCGGCCCCGCAGGCCCGGGGTACGACGATCGCCGCGTCCACGCCATGCGTGACCCACGGGAGCCGCGGACATCGCCGCCCCCGCGGTACGAAGCGCCGTTGGAAGGGTCCCTGCACCTTCTGTCCCACGCCGCCTGGCAGGCGGTCCTCGCCACCGGTGCGGCCGCTCTGATCCTCGGCATCCTGGTGCTGCTCTGGCCGGGCGCCTCCCTGCTGGCCGCCGGAATCCTCTTCGGGATCTACCTGCTGGTCAGCGGCGTCCTCCAACTGGTCTCCGCGTTCGGCACCCACAAGACGACCTCGCTGCGCGTGCTGGCCTTCATCAGCGGCACCCTGTCGATCCTGCTGGGCCTGCTGTGCTTCCGCGGCGCCACGCAGTCGATCCTGCTGCTCGCGCTGTGGATCGGCATCGGCTGGCTGATCCGCGGCATCACCCTGACGATCGCCGCCGTCCACGACCGCGGCGCGCCCGCGCGCGGCTGGCAGATCTTCCTCGGCATCCTCACCTTCATCGCCGGCATCGTGCTGATCGACTCCCCGCTCCGGTCGGTCGCGGTGCTCATCGTGCTCGGCGGCTGGTGGCTGGTGGTGGTCGGCATCTTCGAGATCGTCACCGCCTTCCGCATCCGCGGCCACGCCGAACGCGTCCCCCGCGCCGCGTGACCCGTTGTCCACAGCCTGTGCACAACGGCCGCACAGCGCCGTACAGCAGGGACTCCCGGACTGCGCGGGCGAGGACTCCCGCACCGTGCGGTCCTGGCACGGGCCCGCTGTCGCTGATCTCAATCCCCCGTTCCCGGTTCGCCCGGTTTTGCTGCGGCATTTCCAGCGCCGCACTCCAGTGGCCGGGCTGCGCCCGGAAGGTCTGGGCCGGTAGGCTCTCCGTGTGATCTTCAAGCGCATCGGAAACGGCCGGCCGTACCCCGACCACGGCCGGGAGAGCACCCGGCAGTGGGCGGACGTCGCGCCGCGCCCGGTCCGCCTCGATCAGCTCGTGACCACCAAGCAGCAGCTCGACCTGGAGACCCTCCTCGCGGAGGACTCGACCTTCTACGGCGACCTCTTCGCGCACGTCGTGAAGTGGCAGGGCGACCTGTATCTGGAGGACGGCCTCCACCGCGCGGTGCGGGCGGCGCTCCAGCAGCGCCAGGTGCTGCACGCGCGCGTGCTGGAGCTGGACTGAGCATGCGGGCCACGGGCCCACGCCGTTGAGCCGGGGCCCTGAGCCCGGCCCCTTGGCCGGAACCCCGAGCCGGTGTCGTGAGCCGGGAGTTGAGCCGTCCGGACCCGCCGTTCGGTGACGGTTTGGACCTTTCGGGTTCTGCTGAGCCGCTCCAATGATCATCTAGTAGGAATCACCGCTCATGCGCACTACGCTGCGCCCATGAGCATGCTGACTCCCCCCGGCATGGGCGGGAAGTACCGGATCACGGGGAACAGATACCCGCGGATGCGCAAGCCCCGGCGGCGCGGCAGGCTCGTGTTCCTCGCCGTCGCCTCCGTCGCGGTCCTTGGCGTGATCGGCTGGGGCACGTGGCAGCTCATCGACGTGTTCACCGGCGGCCGGAAGGCCTCGGCGGCCGGCACCGACGGGGACTGCTCGACCAAGGCGTCGCCCGCGGCGAGCCCGTCGGCGACGAACGCGGCCCGGACGCTGCCGAAGCCGGGCCAGATCACGGTCAACGTCCTGAACGCCACGCCCCGCGGCGGCCTGGCCAAGCAGACCGCGGACGAGCTGAAGAAGCGCGGCTTCCGCATCGGCCAGGTGGGCAACGCGACCCAGGAGTTCGACAAGAAGATCAAGGGCGCCGGACTGCTCCTCGGCCCGGCCTCGTCGCTGAACACCTCGCTGCCCGTCCTCGCCACCCAGCTCGCCGGGGCGGAGAGCCGCGCGGACACCCGCAAGGGCACCGACGTGGACCTGATCATCGGCACCGGCTTCAAGGCGCTGACCCAGCAGGCGGTCGCCGATCAGGCCCTGACCGCCCTGACCGCCCCCCAGTCCGCGGCAGCCGCCCCGGAGAAGGGCTGCTGAGGCTCCTCGCAGCCAGATCGGTGGCGGGTGGCCGCGCAGGGCGACTGGAGAGGCGTCAGGCGGCGGTCCGGTACTACTCGGCGGCGCCGTACATCCGGTCGCCCGCGTCTCCGAGGCCCGGGACGATGTAGCCGTGCTCGTTGAGGCGTTCGTCGACCGAGGCCGTCACCACGGTCACCGGGGTGCCCGCCAGGTCGCGCTCCATGACGGCGACGCCCTCGGGGGCGGCCAGCAGGACGACCGCGGTCACGTCGTCGGCGCCGCGCTTGATCAGCTCCTGGATCGCCGCGACCAGCGTGCCGCCGGTGGCGAGCATCGGGTCCAGGACGTAGACCTGGCGGCCGGAGAGGTCCTCCGGCATGCGCGTGGCGTACGTGGAGGCCTGCAGCGTCTCCTCGTTGCGGATCATGCCGAGGAAGCCCACCTCGGCGGTCGGCAGCAGCCGCACCATGCCGTCCAGCATGCCGAGTCCGGCCCGCAGGATCGGCACCACCAGGGGCCGCGGGTGGGAGAGCTTGACGCCGGTGGTCGGAGCGACCGGCGTGTTGATGTCGACCTGTTCGGTGCGCACGTCGCGGGTCGCCTCGTAGGCGAGGAGGGTGACCAGTTCGTCGGCGAGCCGGCGGAAGGTCGGGGAGTCGGTGCGGCGGTCGCGCAGCGTGGTGAGCTTGTGAGCGACCAGCGGGTGGTCGACGACGTGGAGACGCATGGGCCAACAGTAACCGGGCCCCGATTCGGCCCGCCCGCCCGCTGTCCCGCCGGCGGGCGGCCCGGGCCGCACCCCCGCCGGCGTGCGTAGTTGTGGCATCAAACCCGGCATCCGGGGGAAAGTGGGAGTGACGGACTGGGGTGGTGAGCCGATGCCTGATCGGGAACGGGAACCTGACAAGGACCCGTCGCCGCGCGCGCGGCGGGAGACGGCGGACCTCCGGGAGACGGCCGGGGCGGCGGACGCCGAAGCCGAACGGCGCCGCCGCCGGGCCCGGTTCCTGCGCGATCTCGCCGAGGCCCGGGCCCTGCGCGACCGCGTCCAGCCCCGCCGCGCCAAGACCGCCCGGCTGCGGCACGCCATGCGCATGCGCACGTTCCGCTGGTAGGGCGCCACCGGGATACGGGCGCCGGACACGGGCGCCATCGGGACACACAGGACCCCCGCCGCGCGCCGGGTCAGCACTCGGTCCATGGGCGCGGGGCGCGAAGGGCTCCCGCCAAAACCCCAGCCAGGACCTCAGGGAAGGCGTAGGGCCGGACACACAGGAAGACACGCGCGGAAGACACACAGGAGTAGAGCTGCACCCGCACGGACGTCTCCGACGGTGGGTGTGCGTGGCCGTCGAGGGAAAGCCGCGTACGATCCGCTGGTGGCGGCAACGTGTGCGCTGGTGAGTCCTTTACCGGTGTGCGATCAAAACTGCCGGACACAGGGAGCCGAAGACGTCCCCTGAAGGCCTTGTTTCTGCCACGATTCCGAGTGGGTGGGGCTCGGAGCCCAGCTCCCCCGCCCAGAACCTCCGCCGGGGGGACCCCCAACCGGCACGCCTATGACCAGTGGGAGAGTCACGGTGTACTTCGCCGCACTGCTCGCGCGCACCGAAGACGGGTGGGAAGCGAGCGACACAGAGCTCGACGATGTGGAGACCCTGGCCGATCTGGCCGACCTGGCCCGGGAAGCCTCGGCCGACGACGACACGGTGCTCGTCCTGATCGAGCAGGAGGACGCGTGGTTCGGCGTGGTGCGCGTGGATGGCGAGGACGACCCTCGTATCTACGTCTCCGACGCCGCCGCCGCTGCCCGTAGTTCGTACGGCGAGATCCTGCTCACCGACGAACTGCTCGGCCGGGAGCCCGGCGACGACGGCCCCGACCTGGACTCCCTCGACCTCGACGGCACGGAGGACGGCGAACCGTCGTCCACCGAGGACGACGAGGAGGAGCCGTCGTCCGCCGAAGCCATCACGCACAGCCCACTGGGCGACGGCGAGATCCTCGACGACCTGGGGGTCGGGGCGAAGGAGCTGCGCATCCTGGACCCGGAGGACGCGCTGAACGCCATCGCCGAGGCCCTGGGCGCCTCGGAGGTGCTGGAGACCGTCCGCTGACCGGGCCGGACGCGCCGGACCCGGGTGGACCGCCCGGCACGAGCGGGATGCCGAACACGAGCCAGACGCCACCCCCGGCCGGGGGCCCGGACCCTGCCGGGGCCCCGGACCCGGTGCGCGACCCTTGGCGGGCCGCGATGCGGCTCGCCCTCGACGAGGCCGGGCAGGCCGTCCCGGGCGGGGACGTGCCCGTGGGCGCGGTCGTGCTGTCCGCCGACGGCACGACCGTGCTCGGCGTCGGCCACAACGAGCGGGAGGCCACCGGCGACCCGACCGCCCACGCGGAGGTGCTCGCCATCCGGCGGGCCGCCACGAAGACCGGGCAGTGGCGGCTGTCGGGCTGCACCCTCGTGGTGACGCTGGAGCCGTGCACGATGTGCGCCGGAGCGATCGTGCTCTCCCGGGTGGACCGGGTGGTCTACGGCGCACGCGACGAGAAGGCCGGCGCCGCCGGCTCCCTGTGGGACGTCGTACGGGACCGGCGGCTCAACCACCGGCCCGAGGTGATCGAGGGCGTGCTCGCCGAGGAGTGCGCCGCGCTGCTGACCGACTTCTTCCGCGGCCGCTGAACCCCGGCCGCGGAGGCGGGACGGAAACGGATTTCGAAGCACGGCCCGGTGTGCTGTAAGGTCTCCCTCGGTAGCGTGTCCGAGCGGCCGAAGGAGCTCGCCTCGAAAGCGAGTGTGGCGCAAGTCACCGAGGGTTCAAATCCCTCCGCTACCGCAGGTAGATGAGGCGCACGGTCCGATGGACCGGGCGCCTCATCCGCTTCCGTCTCAGTTTCCGTCTCAGTTGGCCGACACGAGGGCCCCGGCGGCGCCATCGTCATCATCGTCCGGGCCGTCTCCGCCCGGCTTTCAGATGAGCCCGTCAACCTGCCGGGCGACATCGTTCCGCACGGAGTCCACCATGTGCTGATACCGCGCGGCCATGGCCGTGGTCGACCACCCCATGAGCCCCATGACGGCCCGCTCGGAGACTCCGGGGATCAGCAAAACCGTGGCGGCGGTGTGCCGGGCGTCGTGCAGACGACCGTCCCGTACTTTCGCGTCGCTCAGTAGTTCCTTCCAGTCGTCATAGTCCGTTCGGGGCGAGGTGCCCTCACCCATTGGAGTGGAGAACAGCCACCCCTCATCGGACCAGTCATTGCCGGCCGCTGCTCGTTCGGCCGCCTGCTTGGCCCGGTGGGTTCGCAGGAGGTCGACAAGCTGTGCGGGCAGTCCAACGGCCCGACGTCCCGCACGGGACTTCGTGTCGGCTGTCTCCGGGTTGGTCCGCTGCCTCTGTGGGCAGTAGCCGGCCTTCCTGCCGCAGGTATCGCCGCATCCGTGGGCGTAGCGCGGTCGGCGTCGACTCCGACGAACCATCAGGACGCCCCGTTCCAGGTCCACATCTGTCCACTTGAGTCCGAGCGCTTCACCCTGCCGGAGTCCGAGGGCGAGGGCCACAGCCCAGCGCGCGGAGTTCCGTCGTTCGTCCGCCGCGCGCAAGAGCCGCTGCACCTCTTCGACGGTGTACGGCGCTACCTCCTCTTCTCGCACGCGGGGCGCCTTGGCGAGCTGGACGGGGTTCCGGGCGAGGTGGCCACGTCGTACCGCCTCGTTCAGCGCGGCGCGGAAGGTGCGGTGAATCTGGTGGATCGTCCCCGCCTTACGGCCATCGGCCACCATGCGACCATAGAAGTTCTCGATGTACTCGGGCTTGAGCTTGTCCAACCGGTGAGCACCGAGGGCGGGGGTCAGGTGCTTTCGCACGGCGACGCCGTACCCGACCATCGTGTTCTCGTTGACGGCGAGCGGGGCGATGTTCTCGACCCAGTGGGTAAGCCAGGTCTTGACCGTCCAGGGTCGGCCCGCCTTCCGGATGCTCTTGGCGTCGCGCTGCTGCTCCAGCTCGCGGACGGCGGCGGTCACCTCGGCGCGGGTCTTCCGTTCGACGTGGCGGCGGTCCGGCTTGCCGTCGTCGCGGATGCCGACGGTCACGCGGCCGTGCCACTTGCCGTCCTTGCCCAGGTAGATGGAGCTGCGGCCGTTGGGCTGTCGAGTGCGCTTCTTCTCTTCCGCCACGGGCGGACTCCTTCAGGTTGGCGTGTGGATACGGCCCGGGACGCCATCTCCTGGCGAGGTGGCGTCCCGGTGTGAGGTGGTCAGGCGGCGCGCTGTTCGGCGCGGCGGCGGGCGAGGTAGGCGGCCGGGGCGTCGGTGGGGACGCGACGGAGTCCGCCGATCGTTAGGGACTCCAGTTCTCCGGTGCGGATGAGGGCATAGCAGGTCGTGCGGCCGATGCGGAGGCAACGGGCAGCCTCTTCGACGGTCGACAGAACGGGGGCCAGGTCGCCAGCCTCAGCGAGTGGTGTGATGTCCACGGTGGCGATGCTCATGGAACGGTCTCCTCCGGGACTGTCCGTCGTGGTCGTGGCGGTGTCTGGATCGGGAGTTCACGTGTGTCCGAGGTGCGGATTTCTGCGTCATCTGCGTCATTCGCCGCTCTGACCTGCAGGTTCGCGGTGACGCAGCACGGTGGGGGTGCGTCACCGGTGACGCAGTCCTCCGTCATCGGGGTGACGCAGGTGACGCAGGTGACGCAGGTGACGCACGATGACGCAGGAATCGGCCGTCTGCGTCACCCGTCTTCCGGCAGGTCACTGGCCGTTTTCGGGGTGCGGGTGACGCAGGTGACGCAGCGGCTCTCTACTTCGGACAAAGAGGGGGTGGTGTCTGTTGTGGTGCGCGGCTCAGAGAGCAAAGAAGAAGCCGCTTCGCGGCGCGCCCATCGAGGGTGGGCTGTAGACGCTTGAGGCGGTCTGAGAGCACCTTGCCCGTGGTCGGCCACCCTTTAGCAGGGGACGGAAGTCCTCGCCCGTGTAAAGGCCCGTGAGACAGTGCAGCCATTCGGCAGACGTCATCCGCTGCTCGGTGCCCGGGTCGATGCTGGCGGCATGCTTGACCACGGTCTGCGCCAACAGGTCGCCCTCAATGACGTCGTCGTTGAGGTCGTCCAGGTTGGCCCGGTAAGCGGCGAGCGCCCTCAGACCGGTGGCCGCGTCAAGCTGCGCGCACAGGTGCGCGAAGTCGGCCATGCGCAGGTCGGTCGGGATGTCCGCCTCCGCTGCCCGCACCTGCACGGTCAGGTCCAGGAGAGAGCCGAGAATGACGGGCAGCACCTCCGCGAAGTCGGACCACAGTTCCGCCTCGGTGCGCCGAACCCGGGGGCGTTCCAGGCGGAGCGGCAGAAGCCGTTCGGCGAGGTCAGGCCGGATCACGCCGACGTCGATGCCGGTCAGGAGCAGGGGGCGGCGATAACCGATGCGGAAGACGTCCCCGTCGGTGAACAGGGCACGCTTGACGTTCTCGGCCCCGGTCACGATGCAACACATCGCGTCGGACAGCTCCGGGGTCATGTGGGAAAGGTTGTCCAGGGCGGTGACCCAACCGGCCGCCACCGCCGTGATCAGGTTCTCCTCATCCTTCGGCGCCCGGCGCAGGTCCCCGGTCATGCCCTCGATGATCCGCACGAGCATCCGCCCGCCGGTGGACTTGCCCGCGCCCTGCGGGCCGGTGAGGAACGGGGCAGGCACGGGCACTGCCGGTCCGAGACAGCCGATGAGCCACGCGATGGCCAGGCACTCGGTCTCGGCGGTGGCGAAGTTGCACAGCCGCATCAGGAGATCGATGCCCTTGCCGTCGGTGTCCTTGACCGGCAAGGGCAGTTCTCCCGTGAGCTGGGTGCGCCGCCAGCACACCTCGCGCGGGTCCGGGATGGCGATGCCCCAGCCGGTGGGGTGGGTACGCACGGACTGCCCGTCGCTGCGCCCCAGGTCCAGCCAGGTCGCCCCGTCGAACCCCGGGGCTACCCGGATGTGCACGGGCTGCACGTCCTCGGTCAGCGCCAACGCTTCGATCAGGTCGAGTGCTTCCTTCATGGCGGTGCCGTTGAACACGCCGCGCCCGTCCCTGAACAGTCCGACCATGAGTTCCTGCCGGTGGCTTCCCGTCGTGTCCTGAGAGCGGATCGGGCGGGCCACGGGGTGGCCGTTCCTCTGCGCGTACACGGTGCCGTCGGCGGTGCGGAAGTACCGGAAGTGCGCCTGCGCGTAGTCGGTGATGACCTCGCGGGCGGGGTTCTTCTCGTCGTCGGACTGCGGCGAATCGTGTCCAGCGAGGCGCCCACGGGCTCGTATCCGTTGAGCTCTGCCATGAGGCCCCATGGCTCGTGACTAGTGATCGTTGCTTGGACCGTCTCGCCTTGCCGAAACTCGCTGTGAGGGCGTCTCGATTCGTCTGCCATGGCGACATCCTCCTCCTCAACCCAGCACTCACCCCAGCTCCCATCCCGGCTGCCGTCGCCGTCCCGCGTGGCTGTAAGGGGCCCCGCCAGACAGCAGCCGTCTGACATCAGCGGCTGACATCAACAGTGGCGCACACGGAAGTACAGCAGAGCCCCACGCGTGGCGTCCGGACGGCGAACGACCAACCGAATAGGCAGTCGGTGGACCGGCGTTCACAAGGTGCACCCGCCTACGGATCATGCACGGTGCCCCGGGATGTGCGCTGGGCCGAGGCTGTTGCCCTTAACCGGCAACCCTTCAGGTTGTAGACGAGTCTGAGGGGACAAGTGCCTGCTCCGGAGCGGGCACGGATGACTATTTTGTCCGGCGTGCCGCCTCCTCGCTGCGCCCCGGCCTTCACCTGGAGCCCGCTTTGCCTCTGCCGACAGGTACCACCCGCCCGATATCCCTGCTCCTGTCGACCGCGCTGGCGGCCGTCACGCTCACCGGCTGCACGTTGGCGGAACTCGCCAGGGACTGCGAGGGGACCGAGGACCGGGTGAAGGAGATTGCGGCGCTCGACATCCTCGGCTCCCGGCCCGCCGGGGCGACCGTCGCCCGGGGCTTCGAGAAGGTTGACGCCGGCTGCTGGGCGGACAGCGGCGA
>NZ_JBEYTS010000034.1:0-80022 GCF_040643155.1 Streptomyces sp. NPDC047453
TTGATCCCGATGACCGGGCAGCCGGTCTTCAGGGCGAAGTCCATCACCTTGACGATCTTCTGCCCGTAGACCTCGCCGAGCGCTCCGCCGAAGACGGTGAAGTCCTGCGAGAACACCGCGACCGGGCGGCCGTCGATCATGCCGTAGCCGGTGACGACGCCGTCCCCGTACGGGCGGTTCTGCTCCAGGCCGAAGTTGGTGGAGCGGTGCCGGGCGAACTCGTCCAGCTCCACGAACGACCCCTCGTCGAGCAGCAGTTCGATCCGCTCGCGAGCCGTCAGCTTCCCCTTGGCGTGCTGCTTCTCCACGGCGCGCTCGGAGCCGGCGTGCGTCGCTGCCAGGACGCGGCGCTGAAGATCCGCGATCTTGCCCGCGGTCGTACGGATATCGATGTCGTTCACTGACTGCTCCACCCCGGGGCTCATCGGTTCAGAAGGTTTCGCGGGGGACGTACACGCCCCAGACGTCGCGCAGCGCGTGGGAGACCTCGCCTGCCGTGGCGCGCAGCCGCAGGGCCTCACGCATCGGGGGCAGGACGTTGTCGGTGCCTCGGGCGGCGGCGCGCAGGCAGTCGAGGGCGCGGGAGACGGCGTCGTTGTCGCGTTCCTCGCGCAGAGCGGCGAGGCGTTCACGCTGGTCGAGTTCGATCTGCGGGTCGACGCGCAGCGGCTCGTACGGTTCCTCCTCGTCGAGGACGTACTTGTTGACTCCGACCACGGTCCGCTCCTGGTTGTCGATCTCCAGTGCGGTCCGGTACGCGGACTTCTCGATCTCCGACTTCTGGAAGCCCTGCTCGATCGCTTCCACCGCGCCGCCGCGGTTTTCGACGGCGTCGATCAACTCCAGAGCGGCCGCCTCCACATCGTCAGTCATCGACTCCATGACATAGGACCCGGCGAAGGGGTCGACGGTCTTGGTGACGTCGGTTTCGTAGGCGATGACCTGCTGCGTGCGCAGGGCCAGCCGCGCCGCTTTCTGGGTGGGCAGGGCGATGGCCTCGTCGTAGGAGTTGGTGTGCAGCGACTGCGTCCCGCCCAGGACCGCGCCCAGGCCCTGCAGGGCAACCCGGACGAGGTTGACCTCCGGCTGCTGCGCCGTCAACTGCACGCCGGCGGTCTGGGTGTGGAAGCGCAGCATCTGGGACTTGGGATTCTTGGCCTTGAACTCCTCGCGCATGATCCGCGCCCAGATCCGGCGAGCGGCACGGAACTTCGCGATTTCCTCCAGCAGCGTGGTCCGCGCGACGAAGAAGAACGACAGGCGCGGTGCGAAGTCGTCCACGTCCAGACCGGCGGCGATCGCGGCGCGCACGTATTCCTTGGCGTTGGCCAGCGTGAACGCGATCTCCTGCGCCGGCGTGGCCCCGGCCTCAGCCATGTGATAGCCGGAGATGGAGATGGTGTTCCAGCGCGGCAACTCCCGGTGGCAGTAGGCGAAGATGTTGCTGATCAGTCGGAGGGATTGCTGCGGCGGGAAGATGTAGGTGCCGCGGGCGATGTACTCCTTGAGCACGTCGTTCTGGATCGTGCCGGTCAACTGGTCACCGGAGACACCCTGTTCGGCCGCCACCAGCTGGTACAGCAGGAGCAGCGTCGCCGCGGGCGCATTGATCGTCATGGACGTCGACACCTTGCCCAGGGGCAGCCCCTGGAAGAGCGTCCGCATGTCCTCGATGGAGTCGACGGCCACGCCGACCTTGCCCACCTCGCCGCGGGCGACGGCCTCGTCGGAGTCGTAGCCCATTTGCGTCGGCAGGTCGAAGGCGACGCTCAGGCCGCCGGTACCCGCACCGACCAGTTCGTGGTAGCGCTCGTTGGACTCCTTGGCGGTGCCGAACCCCGCGTACTGCCGCATCGTCCATGGCCGGCCGGTGTACATCGACGGATACACGCCGCGGGTGAACGGGAAGCGGCCGGGGGTGCCCAGCTTGGCGTCTGCGTCGAAGTCCGTCAGCGACCAGCCGTCGTAGACCGGCTGGATGGGCAGGCCGGATTCGCTCATTGCCACGGAATCCACGCGTAACCTCCTCTGGTACTCAATCTCTAATCGACGGTACTCAGTACCGTCGATTAGAGCAAGTGGTCCTCCAGGGCTGAGACAAGGAAGGATGGGCGCTTATGAGCAAGCCCTCCGCGCGGAACCGACTGGCCGACGCCGCCTTCGCCCTCTTCGACGAACGCGGATACGAGCAGACCACCGTCGACGACATCGCCGAACGGGCCGGCGTGGGTCGCACCACGTTCTTCCGGCACTATCGGTCCAAGGAAGAGGTCATCTTTCCCGACCACGACCGGCTGCTCGAACTGATCCGGGACCGGCTGGCGACCTCCAGTCACAGCACCGCCCTGGTCGCCGTCTCGGATGCGGTCCGCCTGGTACTGCTGCATTACGTCGACGAAGGCGACCTCGCCCGCCGGCGGTACCGGCTCACCAGCAAGGTCGCCGCCCTCCGCGATCGGGAGATCGCCAGCGTGGCCCGCTATCAGCGACTGTTCCGCGAGTTCATCGCGGACTGGATGGGGGACCCGACGCAGTCGGCGTCGTTGAGGGCCGAACTCATGGCCGCGGCGGTGGCCGCCGCCCACAATCATGTGTTGCGCCGGTGGCTGCGGGGCGAGTCGTCCGACCCGGTCGCCGAGGTGGACGAGGCGATGAGCGAGGTGCTTTCTCTCTTCACGGCACCCGGTTCCTCGCCGGAGCCGGGCGGTGGCACCACTGTCGTGGTTTTCAGGACCGGTCAGGACATCGACGCCCTGCTTCCCTCACTGCGGCGAGTCGTCGAGGGCGGCGCCGGGAAGTAGGGGGCTGCGTCGTTTGCTCGCCCGCCTCCCGGGCCGAGCGCCGCCGACGGAGGAGACCGAGGAAGGGGGACAGGCGCGGCCGCCCGGACCGCAGCAGGTGATCGAGTGATGCCGCACAGAGGGAAGGCGGGAAGGGGGGCATGCTGCGGCGCGTTGGCTTCCCGCCGTGCCTTGCCCGGCCGAGGGCGCATTCCCGTCCGATGACGGAACCGCCGGAACCAGCCCGGAGGGCTGGCCGGCAGCGCTCGACACCCGTGCCCCGCTCGACCTGCACGATCTTTTCGGCGACGGCTTCGTTCGTGACCCGTACCCCTGGCTGGACCGACTGCGAGCCGAGTCCCCCGTGCACTACGACCCCGCCACCGGGTTGTGGCTGGTCAGTCGATACGACGATGTGCGCCAGGTACTGCTCGAGCCGGCCCGGCTGGATGAGGGCGGGTCCGAACTCCCAGTGCTGGGTCTGCTCTCCTCACGACGAGCGCGTCGACGAGGCCCTTTCGCTGAACCCGGACACCATCTCGACCGCCTGCCCGTTCTGCTTGGTCATGCTCACCGACTCGGTCAACGGCAAGAAGGCCTCATCCGACAGCGGCTCCGCAGCGGGCGGCAAGGCCAAGGAATCCGTCCAGGTCGTCGACGTCGCCCAGCTGCTCCTTGAAGTAGCCGGCGTTGGACGCCTGACGTCACTACGACTAACCGTCCAGCCCGCAACGGCTTTCAGGTTGGCCTGTTGCCCGCGGGCTGGCGTTGTCGCCAGGCCGATCCGTTCCTGCAGCCGCCTTTGCGACTTCGCCGGCCTGGGCTGCCAGGACGGTGTGGGCGAGCATCGCCGGAGTGATGTGTCAATACCAGTCGATGTGGCGGCGGACTGGTACTGGCCGAGGTCGCACTTTGTCCGCGGTCTGGGTAGGGTCGGCCGCGCGGCGAGGTGCCAGGTGTGCTGGTCCTTTTCCGCGCGGCCTCCCTCCGAACCGGACGGGCCCGCTTTCCGGGCATCCGGCTCTCCGGTGACTACTGCGTGAGCGTGGCGGCTTCCCGGTGGTGGATCCGGTCGTGGCAGCCGCCGCAGAAAAGCGACGCGCAACGTAGGCTGATCAACCGATGTGCTGCGTTGGACGTCGACCAGGGCTGAGTCCACCGCCGTCGGCGCAGGAGGCTGTGCGGCTGCGGGCGGCTGCCGCGTCGGCGGCGGGACGGGGTCGTGACGACGTGGCAGCGCTGTTCGGGGTCTCGCTGAAGGCGGTGGACAGCTGGTGGGCGAAGCGGCAGGCAGGCCTTGCGAGGAGGCCGTACGACCTGCGTCATGCCGCGGTCTCCCTGTGGCTGAACTCTGGTGTCCCCGCCGCTGAGGTGGCCGAGATGGCAGGCCACAGCGTGGCGATCCTGATGGACACGTACTACAAGTGCATCCACGGTCAGCGGGAGCAGATGGTGCAGCGCATCATCGGCGCCCTCAGTGACGATCGGGAGGGCGGGGCATCGGGCGAAGTGGACTAGACCCTGCGTCTTCGCTGGCACACTATGGGCACAATCGCTGTGGGGTGCAACGAAACGCGATGAGACGCGGTGGGGTGCACCTCGGGCCACGGCCCCTGCTTCGTTCTCGGCGAGAACGTCGTAACGGCCGGCCCGCGGAGCGTCGGACGACGCGGCGCGGGCCGACCGATGGTCGGTGAAACCGCAGGTCAGCCCGCCTTGCGGAACAGTCCCTCCTGCACCACGGACACGATCAGTTGCCCCTCGAGGTTGTAGATGCGGCCCCGGGCCAGACCGCGTCCGCCCGTCGCGATCGGAGACTCCTGGTCGTACAGGAACCACTCGTCCGCACGGAACGGCCGGTGGAACCACATGGCGTGGTCCAGCGACGCCATGTCGAAGCCCCGCGGCCCCCACAGCGGCTCGACCGGGATGCGCACCGCGTCGAGCAAGGTCATGTCACTGGCGTAGGTCAGCGCGCAGGTGTGCACGAGCGGGTCGTCACCGAGCGGCCCCACCGCGCGCATCCACACGGCGCTGCGCGGTTCGGCTTCCTTGACCTCCTCGGCGGTCCAGCGCAGCCGGTCCACATACCGGATGTCGAACGGCTGGCGCCGTGCCATGCGCTCCAACTGCTCCGGCAGGGTCCCCAGATGCTCCCGGATTTCGTCCGCGACCGTCGGCAGGGACTCCGGCTCCGGGATCTCGCGAGCCGGCGGCAGTTGGTGCTCGAAGCTCCCTTGTTCAGGCTTGTGGAAGGAGGCGGTCAGATTGAAGATCGTCCGGCCCTGCTGCACCGCGGTGACCCGGCGGGTCGTGAAGGACCGCCCGTCCCGTACCCGCTCCACCTGGTACACGATCGGCACCCCCGGCCGGCCCGGGCGCAGGAAGTACGCGTGCAGCGAATGGACCGGGCGCTCGCCGTCCGTGGTGCGTCCGGCGGCGACCAGCGCCTGGCCGGCCACCTGGCCGCCGAAGACCCTCTGGAGGGACTCCTGCGGACTGCGGCCGCGAAAGATGTTGACTTCTATCTGCTCCAGATCGAGCAGGTCGACGAGCCTTTCGGCCGGGTTCGTCATGGGTGGAAGACTCCTGGGTTCAGAACGGGTCGACGCCGGCTCACAACTGACCGACGTCGGTCACACGGACGACCGCGCGGCCCTCGGCGTCGGATGCGGTGAGATCGACTTCGGCGCTGATGCCCCAGTCGTGGTCACCCGCGGGGTCGTCGAAGATCTGCCGCACGCGCCACAGCCCGTTCTGCGGCTCCTCCTTGAGCACCAGCAGCTTGGGGCCGCGGGCGTCGGGACCGGTACCGAGGTCGTCGTGCTCGTCCCAGTACTTGTCCATCGCCTCGCCCCAGGCATCTGCGTCCCACCCGGATTCGGCGTCCATCTCGCCCAGCTCCCCGACCTGGTCCAGGGCGGCGAGTTCGACGCGGCGGAACATGGCGTTGCGGACCAGGACGCGGAAAGCGCGCGCGTTGGAGGTGACCGGCTTGACCTGGTCGGCCCTTTCCTGGGCCTCCTCGGCAGTCATCTCCGCCGGGTTGGCCAGTTGCTCCCACTCGTCCAGCAGACTGGAGTCGACCTGGCGCACCATCTCGCCGAGCCAGGCGATCAGGTCCTGAAGGTCCTCGGACTTCAGGTCGTCCGGGACGGTGTGCTCCAGGGCCTTGTACGCGCTGGCCAGGTAGCGCAGCACAATGCCCTCGGTGCGGGCCAGCTCGTAGTGGGACACCAACTCCGTGAAGGAAAGGGCTCGTTCGTACATGTCGCGGATCACGGACTTCGGCGACAGCGGATGGTCGCCCACCCAGGGGTGGCTCTTGCGGTAGGTGTTGTACGCGTGGAAGAGCAGCTCTTCCAGCGGCTTGGGGTACGTGACCTCCTGGAGGCGCTCCATGCGCTCCTCGTACTCGACGCCGTCCGCCTTCATCGCGGCCACGGCCTCGCCACGCGCCTTGTTCTGCTGGGCGGCGAGGATCTGCCGCGGGTCGTCCAGCGTGGACTCCACGACGGACACCATGTCCAGTGCGTAGGACGGCGACTCGGGGTCCAGCAGCTCGAACGCGGCCAGCGCGAAGGTGGACAGCGGCTGGTTGAGCGCGAAGTCCTGCTGGAGATCGACCGTGAGCCGGACGATACGGCCTTCGGCGTCCGGCCGGTCGAGCTTCTCCACGATGCCGCCGTCCAGCAGCGAGCGGTAGATGGCGATCGCCCGCCGGATGTGCCTCAGCTGCTGCTTGCGCGGCTCGTGGTTGTCCTCCAGCAGGCGCCGCATCGCCTCGAAGGCGTTGCCGGGCCGTGCGATCACCGACAGCAGCATTGTGTGCGTCACGCGGAAGCGGGAGGTCAGCGGCTCCGGCTCGGAGGCGATGAGCTTGTCGAAGGTGTTGTCCGTCCAGCCGACGAAGCCCTCCGGTGCCTTCTTGCGGACGACCTTGCGGCGCTTCTTCGGGTCGTCGCCCGCTTTGGCGAGGGCCTTCTCGTTCTCGATGACGTGCTCGGGGGCCTGCGCGGCGACGAAGCCCTCGGTGTCGAAGCCCGCGCGGCCGGCCCGGCCGGCGATCTGGTGGAACTCACGGGCGCGCAGCGTGCGTACGCGGCTGCCGTCGTACTTGGTCAACGCGGTGAACAACACCGTACGGATCGGCACGTTGACGCCCACGCCGAGCGTGTCCGTACCGCAGATCACCTTCAGCAGACCGGCCTGCGCCAGCTTCTCCACCAAGCGCCGGTACTTGGGCAGCATGCCGGCGTGGTGGACGCCGATGCCATGCCGGACGTAGCGGGAGAGGTTGCGGCCGAACCTGGTGGTGAAGCGGAAGTTGCCGATCAGCTCGGCGATCTGATCCTTCTCCTCCCGCGAGCACATGTTGATGCTCATCAGTGCCTGCGCCCGCTCCACGGCCTGGGCCTGGGTGAAGTGGACGATGTACACCGGCGCCTGGCGCGTCTGCAGCAGGTCGGTGAGCGTCTCGGTGAGCGGTGTGCGCCGGTACTCGTAGGACAGGGGAACCGGGCGGGTCGCCGAACGGACCACCGCGGTGGGGCGCCCGGTGCGACGGGTGAGGTCCTTCTCGAAGAAGGAGACGTCGCCGAGCGTGGCCGACATCAGGACGAACTGCGCCTGCGGAAGTTCCAGCAGCGGAATCTGCCAGGCCCAGCCCCGGTCGGGCTCCGCGTAGAAGTGGAACTCGTCCATGACGACCTGGCCGACGTCGGCGTCCTTGCCGTCGCGCAGCGCGATCGACGCGAGGACCTCCGCCGTGCAGCAGATGACGGGCGCGTCGGCGTTCACGGAGGCGTCGCCGGTGAGCATACCGACGTTCTCGGTGCCGAACATCTTGCACAGCTCGAAGAACTTCTCCGACACCAGCGCTTTGATCGGAGCCGTGTAGAAGGTGACCTCGTCCCTGGCCAGCGCGGCGAAGTGAGCGCCGGCGGCGATCATGCTCTTGCCGGACCCGGTGGGCGTCGACACGATCACGTTGGCTCCGGAGACCGCCTCGATCAGCGCCTCCTCCTGGTGGGGGTAGAGCGTGAGACCGCGCTCCTGCGCCCAGGATTCGAAGGCCTCGTACAGGGCGTCGGGGTCGGCGGTCGGCGGGAGCTGATCGATGAGGGTCACGCCCCCATCTTGCCTGGCGCCCCGGCCGAGACGGGAATCGGATGCCGCACCGAAGATCACGACCGCTACGCTGTGTCGCCGACACGACATCGGCACGCCGGGTCAACTGGACAGCGGCGTAAGAGGAATGGGGCGGGCAACGGCCATGATGGGACCAGCACACTCACTGTCGGGCGCGGCAGCCTGGCTCGGCGTCGGAGCCGCGGTCGCCGCGGCCGGGCACCCGATGCCCTGGCCGGTCCTGCTGGTCGGTGCGCTGATCTGCGCCGGGGCAGCGCTCGCCCCGGACCTGGACCACAAGGCCGCCACCATCTCGAGAGCCTTCGGACCGGTCTCGCACGCGCTGTGCGAGATCGTCGACAAGCTGTCCTACACCGTCTACAAGGCGACGCGGAAGCAGGGCGACCCGCGCCGTTCCGGCGGGCACCGGACGCTGACGCATACCTGGCTGTGGGCGGTGCTGATCGGGGCGGGCACCTCCGCGCTGGCGATCACCGGGGGCCGCTGGGCGGTGCTGGCCATTCTCTTCGTGCACATGGTGCTGGCCATCGAGGGCCTGCTGTGGCGGGCGGCCCGCGGCTCCAGCAGCGCGGTCCTGGTCTGGCTGCTGGCCGCGACCAGCGCCTGGATCCTGGCGGACATCCTCGACCAGCCCGGCAACGGATCGGACTGGCTATTCACCGCTCCGGGCCAGGAGTACCTGTGGCTGGGACTGCCGATCGTGCTGGGCGCGCTGATGCACGACATCGGCGACGCGCTGACCGTTTCAGGGTGCCCCATCCTGTGGCCGATACCACTGGGCCGCAAGCGCTGGTACCCCATAGGACCGCCGAAGGCGATGCGGTTCCGGGCGGGCAGCTGGGTCGAGCTCAAGGTGCTGATGCCGGCGTTCATGGTGCTCGGCGGAGTGGGCTGCGCGGTCGCACTGAACTTCATCTGAGGGACGCGCTCGGCAGCGCTCACGCTCCACAGCACCCGGCCGCCCTGCCCGGACCCCGGTCCCGCCGGAAACGCGGGCCCCGCCCGGCCCCCGGCCGGGCAGGCCGTGCCACCGCCGGTCGCCGGTCAGGCGGCCCCGTCGCCCCCGGGGCCCTGCCCGCCGCCGTAACGCCGCTCGAACCGGGCGACGCGGCCCTCCGAGTCCACCGTGCGGGCCTTGCCGGTGTAGAACGGGTGGCTCTCCGAGGAGATCTCCACGTCCACGACCGGGTAGGTCGCGCCGTCGTCCCACTCGATGGTCTGCTCACTGGTCGCGGTGGACCGGGTGAGGAAGGCATAACCGGCGGCGCGGTCCCGGAAGACGACGGGGTGGTAGTCGGGATGCTTGTCCTGCTGCATGGGTGCTCCTCGTGCGGCGGGGGAGAGCGTGACGGCATGCGGGCGGCCGGGTCAGCCCTGCGGGGTTTCCTCGTCGACGACGTGCATCGCGGCCTCCTCGGCGGAGGCGGCCGCGCCGTCGATGCCCACGTCGGTGGCGACCAGGGCGCTCTCGTCGTCCTCGTGCGCTCCCTCGTCGGGGGCGACGAGACGGCCGGAGCGGACGTCGCCGACCTCGTTGTCCAGGAGTTCCCCGTCGGTGTCCTCACAGTCGCCCATGTCGTCGCCGTCCCAGGCAGGCGGTTCGGGCAGCTCCTCGGCGAGGCGCTGGTCCAGGGTTTCGCCCTGCCGACGCTCCGCGGCGGTCACGCCGGTGTGCTCCACGGCCCACGGCCGCTCCGGAGGCGACCAGCCACGGTCCAGGGGGTCGTCGACACCGTCGTACAGCAGCGTGTCCTCCGGGTCGAGCACGCCCGTGTCCTCCCTGACTTCGGAGTCGTCGGGCTGGTAGACGTCGTCTCCCCATCCGTCGGCGCTGTCCACGGGTACCTCCAGGTGGTGGGGACGGGCCCGTTCTCTGCGCGGCCGGCGTGCGGCCGCCGGTGCGCGGGGCGCAGCCGGCACCCGGCACGAACCGCACGGTTCCCGGGTGCTCCCCGAGCCGTTTCCGCTTTCCAGCCTTCCACCGCTGTTCGGCACCGCGCAACGGCACCGGCCGCGAGGCCCGGCGTATGCCCTGTCCACGGCCCGTCCCGTCCCGGGCCCGCCCCGGCCGCCGGGCCCGGTACCACAGCGGTCACCGTGCCGGAGCCCGTGCCGACGACTGCGCCGGTCACTGTGCCCATCGCCGCCCAGGCCACCACGCCGAAGCCGGTCCCGACGACCCAGCCGGTCCCCGAGATCCTGCCGGTCCCGGCGGCCGCGCTCGCCGCCACGCCGGCCACCGCTTCGGTCGCCGCGCTGGAGCCGGTCCCACGCCCCACCGACTTCGTCGGTCCCGGCGACCGCGCACGACGCCGCACCCGTCCTCGCGCCGCCCCCCGCACTCGTCACCCCGGACCACAGAGCCCGCCGCCCGCAGGCCAAACGACCGGACGGCTCGCGTTCCGAGGCAGTGGCCGACAGCCGCGCCCGTGGGCGCGGCGGGATCACGCCGTCACCCGTGCCAGGACCGCCACAGCGCCGCGTAGGCGCCGTTCGCCGTGACGAGATCGTCGTGGCTGCCCAGCTCGCTGATGCGGCCGTTCTCGACCACCGCGATGACATCGGCGTCGTGGGCCGTGTGGAGCCGGTGGGCGATGGCGACGACCGTGCGGCCGTCCAGGACGTGGGCCAGGGACCGCTCCAGATGCCGGGCCGCACGCGGGTCGAGAAGCGAGGTCGCCTCGTCCAGGACCAGCGTGTGCGGGTCGGCCAGGACCAGCCGGGCCAGGGCGATCTGCTGGGCCTGGGCCGGGGTGAGGGCCAGACCGCCGGAGCCGACCTCGGTGTCCAGACCGTCGTCGAGGGCACGAGCCCAGCCGTCCGCGTCGACCGCGCCCAGTGCCGCCCACAGCTCCGCGTCGACGGCGTCCGTGCGGGCGAGCAGCAGGTTGTCGCGCAGGGAGCCCACGAAGACGTGGTGCTCCTGGTTGACGAGGGCGACATGGGAGCGGACGCGTTCGGCGGGCATCCGGGACAGTTCGGCGCCGCCGAGCGCGATCCGGCCGTCCCGGGGCGCGTAGATCCCGGCGAGCAGCCGGCCCAGCGTGGACTTTCCGGCGCCGGACGGGCCGACCAGGGCCAGTCGCGTGCCCGGGGCGACCTTCAGGGAGACCTCACGCAGGACGTCGACGCCCTCCAGGTAGCCGAAGTGCACCCGGTCCGCGTCCACGTCCCGGCCGGCGGGGACCAGCGAGTCGTCCCCGGCGTCCGGCTCGATGTCGCGCACCCCGACGAGCCGGGCCAGCGACACCTGAGCCACCTGCAACTCGTCGTACCAGCGCAGGATCAGCCCCACCGGGTCGACCAGCATCTGCGCGATGAGGGCACCCGTCGTCAGCTGGCCGACCCCGATCCAGCCCCGCAGGACGAACACGCCACCGACCATGAGCACCGAGGCGAGCACGGTGACGTGGGTGATGTTGACGACCGGGAAGAGCACCGACCGCAGCCAGAGTGTGTAGCGTTCCCACGCGGTCCATTGCGTGATCCGGAGTTCCGACAGGGCGACGCGGCGTTCGCCGAGACGGTGTGCCTCGACGGTGCGCCCGGCGTCGACGGTCTCGGTGAGCGCGGCGGCCACGGCGGCGTAGCCCGCGGCCTCGGAGCGGTAGGCGGACGGCGCCCGCCGGAAGTACCAGCGGCAGCCGAGCACCAGCAGCGGCACGGCCAGCAGCACGGCCGCGGCGAGCAGCGGCGCGGTCAGGACCAGACCGCCGAGCAGCAGCGCCACCCACACGACCCCGATCGCCAGCTGCGGCACGGCCTCGCGCATCGCGTTGGCGAGCCGGTCGATGTCGGTGGTGATACGGGAGAGCAGGTCGCCGGTGCCCGCCCGCTCCAGCACACCCGGCGGCAGGCCCACCGACCGGACGAGGAAGTCCTCGCGCAGGTCGGCCAGCATCCGTTCGCCGAGCATCGCCCCGCGCAGCCGCACCTCCCGTACGAACACCGCCTGGACGAGCAACGCGAGGACGAACAGTGCGGCGGTGAGGGGCAGACGCAGCTCCCGGGTGCCGTCCGCCACCCGTTCGACCAGGTCGCCCAGCAGCCAGGGACCGGCCATGGAGGCCAGCACCGCGACGGTGTTGACGGTGATGAGCAGGACGAAGGCGCGCCGGTGCCGGCGCAGCAGTTCGCTCACATAGGAGCGTACGGTCGCGGCGGAACCGACCGGCAGGGTGTCGGCCGTGGTCGGGGCCGCCGGGTCGTAGGCAGGGGGCGCCACGCCGATCATGCCGTCTCCTCCATCTCTTCGAGGGCCCCGTCCAGGTCCCCTTTCAGGTCCTCTTTCAGGGCTTCTTCCGTGGCGTCCCGCGGGGTGGCCTCGTCGTCGAACGGCGCGTCGTGCCGCGGGTGGTCCGGTGCGGCCCGCAGCCTGCCGCCGCCGTCGAGCAGGTCGTGCGCGGCGCGCTCCTCGTCGGTCTCCCGGGTCACCACCGCGCGGTACCGGGGCTCGGTGTGCACCAGGTCCCGGTGCACACCGACTGCGGCGACCGCGCCCTCGTGGATCAGCACCACCCGGTCGGCGCGGTCCAGGAGGAGGGGCGAGGAGGTGAAGACCACCGTGGTGCGTCCGGCCCGCAGATCGCGCAGGCCCTGCGCGATCCGCGCCTCGGTGTGCGAGTCGACGGCGGAGGTCGGTTCGTCCAGTACGAGCACCTCGGGGTCGGTGATCAGCGACCGGGCCAGAGCCAGACGCTGGCGCTGGCCACCGGAGAGCGACCGGCCGCGCTCGGTGATCCGGACGTCCATCGGGTCCTCGGCGGACGGCGACGATTGCGCGAGCGCGTCCAGGACGTCGTCGCACTGGGCGGCGGTGAGCGCCTCCCGGGCGGCGACCTCCCCCGAGGCGGGCACGTCGAGCAGTGCGCGCAGCGATCCGGACAGCAGTACCGGGTCCTTGTCCTGGACCAGGACGGCCGTGCGCGCGGAGCCGAGCGGCAACTCGTCCAGCGGTACGCCCCCGAGCAGCGCCGAGGTGCCCGGCTCGGTGGGGTGGCCGCCGAGCCGTTCCGCCAGCCGGCCCGCGGCGTCCGGGTCGCCGCAGACCACGGCGGTGAGCCGACCGGCCGGTGCGCGAAGACCGGTCGCCGGGTCGTGCAATTCACCTGACGGCACGACGGGTGCCCGTGTCCCGGTCCCGTCGGTGGCCCGTTCCAGGGACAGCACCCGGGCGGCCCGGGCGGCCGACGGGCGGGAGAAGGAGTACGCCATGGCGATCTCGACGAAGTGCCGCAGCGGGTAGGTGAGGACCATGACGGAGCTGTAGACGGTGACGAGTTCGCCCACGCTGATGCGGCCCGCGCGGGCCAGGTGCACGCCGTACCAGACGACCCCGATCAGCAGCAGGCCCGGAAGCAGGACCTGGATCGCGGCGATCAGGGACCACATGCGGGCACTGCGGACGGCCGCGTGCCGTACCTCCTGGGAGGCACGCCGGTAGCGGTCGAGGAACAGTTCCTCCCCGCCGATGCCGCGCAGCACCCGCAGTCCGGCGACGGTGTCCGAGGCCAGTTCGGTGGCGCGGCCCGCCTTCTCGCGCTGCACGTCGGCGCGCCGGGTCGCGCGGGGCAGCAGCGGCAGTACCGCGAGAGCCAGCGCCGGCAGGCCCACGGCGACGACCACGCCCAGCGCGGGCTGGTAGACGAGCAGGGCGACACAGACCAGCACGATGGTGAGGGCCGCCGCGGTGAACCGGGAAACGGCCTCCACGAACCAGCCGATTTTCTCGACATCACCGGTGGACACGGCGACCACTTCGCCGGCGGCCACCCGCCGGGTCAGCGCTGAGCCCAGCGCCGCGGCCCTGCGGGCGAGCAGTTGCTGGACGCGGGCGGCGGCGGTGATCCAGTTGGTGACCGCGGCGCGGTGCAGGTAGGTGTCGCCGAGCGCGTTGCCGGCACAAGCCACCGTCAGCAGCCCGCCGGCGAAGGCCAGCCGCGCACCCGAGCGGTCGACGACCGCCTGGATGGCGACGCCCACGCAGAACGGCAGGGCGGAGACGGAGGCGAAGTGCAGCAGTCCCCACGCCAGTGCCTTCATCTGCCCGCCCAGCTGGTTCCGCCCCAGCCACCACAGGAGTCGGGGACCCGAGCGCGCGTCAGGCACGCCCGGATCGGGATACGGAAGGTCTTGAATCTGCATGACGTCCCAGTGGCTCGTGTCAGGGGCGGAAGGCTGCCGCCGGGGCGGCGGGCGAGCCGTGACAGCCTGGCGGCGCAAAGTGGTCGAAAGCAAGCGGTTTTCCGTACGGGGGAACGGGATTGGCCGCTTCGTTCCCGGCCCGTCGGATGTAAAGGTCCGGCGCGTTCCGCCCCACGGGCCAGGGGCCTCTGACCAGGAGTCGAACAGTGGAATGCCTCAAGGAGAAGGAAATAAGGCTATTTGGGCCAATCTCGACTAGATCACGTCGTTTCTCCTGGCCAAGATGAGGACATGCAGACTCGCGGTGCAAGGCGTGCGATGGTCGCTGCGGCGACCTGTGGGTTCCTTCTGGCGACGCTGGCCGGGTGCGGCGGAACGCCCAGCGAGGTCCGCCATTACGGCGACATACCCAGGCCGGGCGGGCCGACGGGGACCGCTCCGCCCAGCCCGCCCGTGCTGCCGTCCCGGGTTCCGGGGATCGGGGACCGCATGTGGCAGCAGGTACCCATCGGCACTCGGCAGATCGTGGCGGTCTTCGGCGACCACAAGACCTCCCCCGACTCCACGCTCGTTCTCTACGAGAAGTACGGCACCAAGTGGGTGCCGCAAGGGAGTTGGCCGGCCCACAACGGCAAGCGCGGCTGGGTGGTCGACCACTGGGAGAACGACGAGCGGAGCCCGGTGGGGGTGTTCACGCTCTCCGATGCCGGCGGCGTCCTCGACGACCCCGGCACCCGGCTCCCGTACACCCAGGACGAGAACGCCTTCATCTCCCCGTTCTCCTGGGACGAGGCGCACTGGCACGACTTCGACTACGTCATCGCCATCGACTACAACCGCCTGCGTGGCACCCGTCCGGACGATCCGACCCGTCCGCTGGGCCAGAGCAAGGGCGGCGGTATCTGGCTGCACCTGGACCACGGTGACGGCACGCTGGGCTGCGTGAGTGTTCCGGAGTCCGCGATGGAGTACCTGCTCCGCAGGCTCGATCCGAAGAGCAAGCCCGTCATCGTCATGGGGGACAAGGCCCACCTGCGACGGTAGCCACCGCATCGGCTGTGTGGCCGGCGAAAGAGCGCCGTGTGGTGCGCCGAGCCGCCCCGCACTTTCCTCGCTCCTGGCGTCAACGCGTCGTGCTCGGACCGGCGTTGACGCGTGCGGTTCAGCAGCCGCGCCCCTGAGTGGGAACCGTGCCCACCAGCGTATCCAGCAGTCCGCCGAGCGTCTCGCGCTGCTCACCCGTCAGGGGCGCCAGGATCTCCTCCGCGGCGGCCCGCCGGGCGCGGCGCAGCTCCCCCAGGGCCTTGCGCCCGTCGTCGGTGAGCTCGATGCGGATGACCCTGCGATTGGCCGGATCGGGGGCCCGACGCACCTTGCCGCTCGCTTCGAGGCCGTCCACCAGGGTGGTCACCGCGCGGGGCACGACCTCCAGGGACTGGGCGAGATCCGCCATGCGGGGCGGCTCGCCGAAGTGCGCCAGGGTGCGCAGCAGCCGGGACTGGGCCGGCGTGATGCCCAGCGCGTGCTGTTCGAGGTGCCGCTTCTGGATGCGGTGCACCCGGCGGGTGAGCCGCAGCAGTTGCTCGGCGAGAAGGCCGTCGGGGTCGGGGGTGGTCATGCGCGAACAATACCAGGACCTCGTTCATTGTGAGTATAGGTAACAGTGAGCTAAGATCGGGTGGTCGACGCCGGCCGCACCTGCGGGCCGGCACCCACCCACCCCCGTAGGAGCCCATGCATCCCGACCATCAACCCCTCTGGACCCCACCCGTCGACGCCGGGGAGCAGCCGCGGCAGGTCCGCCGGATCCTGCGCCTCTTCCGCCCCTACCGGGGGCGTCTCGTGATCGTCGGCCTGCTGGTGGGAGCCGCCTCGCTGGTCTCCGTCGCCACGCCGTTCCTGCTGAAGGAGACCCTCGACGTCGCGATCCCGCAGGGCCGCACCGGCCTGCTGAGCCTGCTCGCCCTCGGCATGATCCTCAGCGCCGTCCTCACGAGCGTCTTCGGCGTGCTGCAGACGCTGATCTCCACGACCGTCGGCCAGCGGGTCATGCACGACCTGCGCACCGCCGTCTACGGGCGGCTGCAGCGCATGTCCCTGGCCTTCTTCACCCGGACCCGCACCGGCGAGGTGCAGTCCCGCATCGCCAACGACATCGGCGGCATGCAAGCCACCGTCACCTCCACCGCCACCTCGCTCGTCTCCAACGTCACCAGCGTGGTGGCCACGATCGTCGCGATGGTCGCCCTCGACTGGCGGCTCACCGTCGTCTCGCTGCTGCTGCTCCCGGTGTTCGTGTGGATCAGCCGCCGCGTCGGCAACGAGCGCAAGAAGATCACCACTCAGCGGCAGAAGCAGATGGCCGCGATCGCCGCCACGGTCACCGAATCCCTCTCCGTCAGCGGCATCCTGCTCGGCCGCACGATGGGCCGCTCGGCCTCGCTGACCGAGTCCTTCAGCGCGGAGTCGGAAGGCCTGGTCGACCTCGAGGTCAGGTCGAACATGGCCGGGCGCTGGCGCATGGCCGTCATCACGATCGTCATGGCCGCCCTGCCCGCGGTCATCTACTGGACCGCGGGCGTCGCCCTCCAGTTCGGCGGACCCCAGGTCTCCATCGGCACGATCGTCGCCTTCGTCTCGCTCCAGCAGGGACTGTTCCGGCCGACCGTCAGCCTGCTGTCCACCGGTGTGCAGATCCAGACCTCGCTCGCGCTGTTCCAGCGCATCTTCGAGTACCTGGACCTGCCGATCGACATCACCGAGCGCGAGCGCCCGATCCACCTCGACCGGGTCAAGGGCGAGGTCCGCTTCGAGGACGTCGACTTCCGTTACGACGACAAGAGCGGCCCGATCCTGGAGGGCATCGACGTCACCGTGCCCGCCGGCAGCAGCCTCGCGATCGTCGGCCCGACCGGCGCCGGCAAGTCCACCCTCGGCTACCTGGTGCCCCGGCTCTACGACGTCACGGGCGGCCGCGTCACCATCGACGGCGTCGACGTGCGCGACCTCGACTTCGACACCCTCGCCCGCGCGGTCGGCGTCGTCTCCCAGGAGACGTACCTCTTTCACGCCTCGGTCGCCGAGAACCTCCGCTTCGCCAAGCCGGACGCCACCGACGAGGAACTGCGGGCGGCGGCGAAGGCGGCGCAGATCCACGACCACATCGCGGCCCTGCCCGACGGCTACGACACGGTCGTCGGCGAGCGCGGCCACCGGTTCTCCGGCGGTGAGAAGCAGCGCCTGGCGATCGCCCGGACCATCCTGCGCGACCCGCCGGTACTCATCCTCGACGAGGCCACCAGTGCCCTGGACACCCGTACGGAGGCCGCCGTGCAGGAGGCCATCGACGCCCTGTCCGCCAACCGGACGACCCTGACCATCGCGCACCGCCTGTCCACCGTGCGCGGGGCCGACCAGATCGTGGTCCTCGACTCCGGGCGACCGGCCGAGCGCGGTACGCACCAGGAGCTGCTGGAACTCGACGGACGCTACGCGGCCCTGGTCCGCCGGGACGCGCAACTGGAACCGACAAGCTGACGATATGCCGGGTTTGTGGCCCTTTGGGGGTTACCGTGCCCGCATGCAGAGGAACACTCCGTCACGGAGAACGACCCGACTCACACGCCGGGGCCGTGTGGTCCTGGTCCTGACCGGGGCCGTCCTGGCCGGCACCGCCGTGGCGGTGCCGCTGCTGACGCTCCGCCACGACGTCCTGGCAGGACCCCGCACGCTGGTGATCCCAGAGGGCTGGCGGTCCGGCCAGATCTACGCCGCCATCGACAAGGCCCTCGCCCTGGCCCCCGGCACCGCGAAGCAGTCGCTCGCCGACGCCCAGCTGAACCTGCCGAACGCCGCCGAGGGCAACCCGGAGGGCTACCTCTTCCCGGCGACGTATCCCATCGACGACAAGACCACCCCGCAGTCCCTGCTGACCGACATGGTCGACACCGCGAACAAGAGGTTCGCCGCGGCCCCGGTCGCCGCCGGCCCGGAGCGCAACTCCATGAACCTGTACCAGGCGATCACCATCGCGAGCATCGTCCAGGCCGAGGCCGCCTCGAAGGCCGACATGAGCAAGGTGGCCCGGGTCGTCTTCAACCGGCTGGAGCACGGCATGCCGCTTCAGATGGACTCGACCCTCAACTACGCCCTCAACCGCAGCACGGTCCGCATGAGCATGGAGGACACCCGGCTGGACAGCCCGTACAACTCCTACCAGCGCATGGGGCTGCCGCCGACGCCCATCGACAGTCCGGGCGAGGAGGCCATGCGCGCCGTGACCAACCCGGCGCAGGGCGACTGGCTGTACTTCGTCACCGTCAAGCCGGGCGACACGCGCTTCACCGCCGACTACAGCGAGCACCAGCGCAATGTGGCGGAGTTCAACGCCCACCTGAAAGGCAGCAGTCCGCAGCCCGCGAAGTGAGCCGTGCGCGGCCGCGGCGGTCCAGGAAGTGTCCGGCCGCGGCGGCCCGCGCCGGTCGTGCCGCGGCTGCTCACACCGTCACGCCGCGGCGGCCGGCTCCTCCTCCGGCAGGCGCCTGATGTCCCGGACGGCCGCCCGTCCGGCCCGGTTGGCGCCGATCGTGCTGGCCGAAGGGCCGTAGCCGACCAGGTGGATCCGGGGATCGGCGACCGCCCGGGTGCCGTCCACACGGATGCCGCCGCCCGGTTCGCGCAGTCCGAGCGGCGTCAGATGGCGCAGCGAGGGCCGGAAGCCGGTCGCCCAGAGGATGACGTCGGCCGCCACGTGCCGTCCGTCCGCCCACAGCACCCCGTCCGGGGTGATCCGGTCGAACATCGGCTGCCGGTCCAGGACCCCGTCCTCCAGCCCCTGCCGGATGGCGTCGTTCAGCGGAAGTCCCGTCACCGACACGACACTCCTGGGCGGCAGTCCCTGCCGCACCCGCTCCTCGACCAGCGCCACCGCCGCCCGCCCCGCGTTCTCGTCGAACGGGCCGTCGCGGAAGACCGGCGGCCGTCGCGTCACCCAGGTGGTGGCGGCCGCGTACGGGGCGATCTCCAGCAGGTGCTGTGTACCGGAGGCGCCGCCGCCCACCACGATCACGCGCTGTCCGGTGAACTCCTCGGGCCCGGCGTAGTGCGCCGTGTGCAACTGCCGCCCGCGGAAGGTCTCCTGACCCGGGTACCGCGGCAGGAACGGCTGGTCCCAGGTGCCGGTCGCGTTGATCAGCGCGCGTGTCGCCCAGGTGCCGTCGGAGGTCTCCACGAGCAGCCGCCCGCCGGGGCCCTCCGTGACCGCGGTGACCTCCACCGGCCGCCGCACGCGCAGGTCGAAGGCGCGTTCGTAGTCGGCGAAGTACGCGGCGACGACCTCCGACGACGGCCGCGCGGGATCGGCGCCGGTCAGCTCCATCCCCGGCAGCGCGTGCATCCCGTGCACCTTGCCGTACGTCAGCGACGGCCACCGGAACTGCCAGGCACCGCCCGGACCGGCGGGACGGTCGAGCACGACGAAGTCGCGGTCCGGCTCGAATCCGGTGCGCCGCAGGTGATAGGCGCTGGACAGACCCGCCTGACCGGCGCCCACGACGACCACGTCGACCTCGCGTTTGGTGTTCACGTTCCTCCCAACCGTGCCGCGGGCGCCGATCTTCCCCGGCGATCGAGGAGGATGGGAACCATGTCACGTGCCTTCACCACCCGAGTACTGAACGTGGCCTCCGGTTCCCGGGAGACGGTCGTCGACCTGACCCGTGACTGCGAGGCCTTCCTCCAGGAGACCGCAGCCGGCCGGGACGGTCTCCTGAACCTGTTCGTGCCGCACGCCACCGCCGGCATCGCGATCATCGAGACCGGCGCAGGCAGCGACGACGACCTGCTCGCCGCCCTGCACACCCTGCTGCCCGCCGACGACCGCTGGCAGCACCGCCACGGCAGCCCCGGCCACGGTCGCGACCACGTGCTGCCCGCCATCGTGCCGCCGCACGCGACCATCCCGGTCCTCGACGGCCGGCTGGAACTGGGCACATGGCAGTCGGTGTGCCTGGTGGACACGAACAGGGACAATCCAAACAGGAAGGTCCGCCTGTCGTTTCTCGGGTAGCGGTCACTACGGGGCTGGGAGTGTAGGCGGGATATCCGGCCGCACCAAGTGATGGTCCTGCCCGCATCTCTCGCGCGTGGGCTGGGCGTCCGTCGGCATACGACGGGACGCGGCCCACCCTCTTGCGTGGATCAGAACGGCGAAAATCAGCCAGGTACTTGGTCCCTGCCGGCGGGGGCGGCGTCTGGGGGAGAATGGCCGGTGATGACCGTCACCGCTTCCACCGCCTCGGCCGTTCCGGATCCCGAGTCGGCGGGCTTCGGCCCCTTCGCTCACCTTTCCGTTCCGAACACCCCGCTCTACCGCCAGGTGATGCGGGTGTTCCTGACGGCCAAGGAACGGTTCGCGGTCCATCTGCGTCCTGAGGACGTGCACGCCGCGCTGCCTGAGGACATCCGCCCCGCAGAGTTGGAGACCGTCGTCGGCGCACTCGACAAGCTCGTCGGCTGGCGCAATCTGCGGGCGGACCCGGACACCGCCCGCGTGACAGCGGTCGAGGACTTCTACCGGAAGCGGTTCATCTACCAGCTCACGCGGGAGGGTGAGGCCGCGGAGGAGGCCCTGTCCGCCTACGACGAGGCGCTCGGGCGTCGCGGAGCGCTCCAGGCCGTCGCGCTGCACGACATCGTCACCCAGTTGCGTGCCCTCCTCGTCCTGGCGGCCGAGGAAGAGCCCGATCCCGCCAAGGCGCACCTGGCGCTGGATGCGCTGGCCAGCCGCTTCGCGGCGCTCGCCGACAACGCCCGGGCCTTCATGGGCTCGCTCCAGCGGACCATCGACCTGCACGACATCGAGGAGGAGGTCTTCCTCGCGTACAAGGACCGACTCATTCAATACCTGGAGCGGTTCATCCAGGACCTGATCACGCTGGGCGGGCGCATCGCCCGGCTGATCCTGGAGCTGGAGGAGGACGGAAGGGCGGAGCCCCTGCTGCGGGCCGCCGCCGGTCGGGAGGCCGCCGACGCCTCGCCGGAGGAGGCCGAGTACGCCGAGAACGAAGCCTTCGAGCGGTGGGCGGCGCGCTGGGCCGGGCTCGGCGCGTGGTTCATCAGCAGGGACGGGCGTGAGTCGCAGGCCCGGCTCCTGCGCGGCCGGGCACTCGGTGCGATTCCGCAGCTCCTGGCGGTTGTACGGGCGTTGAACGAGCGCCGGTCGGGGCGTTCGGACCGGTCCGCGGACTTCCGTACCCTGGCCCGCTGGTTCGCCGAGGCACCGGACGACGACGCCCGGCACCGGTTGTGGCGGGCCGCCTTCGGCCTCTATCCGGCCCGGCACCTCACCGTCGATGCCGACACCCTGCACGCCCGTGCGGCGCGGCCCGTCCCGGCTACCACCTCGTGGGCCGAGGCCGAGCCGCTGCGCATCAGCCCTCAACTGCGTCGCACCGGCAGCTACGAGCGGCGCGGCAAGCCCCGCAAGGTGGAGGACCGGGAGGAGCGGCGGCGCGCGCTCGCCGAGATGGCCGCCAAGCAGGCCGCCGAGACCGCCGCCGCCCGCGCCCGGCTCGTCACCGACGGCGTCACGCGCCTGTCCGGCCTCGGCGAACTGGACCCGGCATCCTTCGGTCAGTTTCTCCAGCTACTCGGAGACGCGTTGGCCACGTGGCGGCCCGGCATGCGGCACACCGTGGCCACCAGCAACGACGGCTCCATGGAGATCAGACTCACCGCGGTCACCGACGCCACCACCGCTGAGGTCCGTACGTCCGGCGGAGTCTTCCGGGGCCCGGACCACCTCATCGAGATCGTCGACCTGACGGACGGAGACGCCAGCTGATGACCACACCGCTCGCCGAGGTCCTGGACGGCCAGCACGCCGCCGACCTGCGCAGGGCGGCACGTGCCCTGCTGGGGCAGCCGCTGCTGCTCGCGCGGGGCCGGTATGCCGACGAGTTCCGCCTCGTCCGCCGGCACGCCTCCGAACTGAGGGAGTGGTTCGACCGCAACACGGGCTGGGCCCTTCAGGTGGACGCCGAGGCCGCCCGGCTGCGCAAGGTCCCCGGGGTCCTCACCGACCCCACCCACCCGGCGCGGGACGCGACCCGTGGCGCCACGCCCTTTACCCGCCGCCGCTACGTGCTGCTCTGCCTCGCCCTGGCCGCCCTCGAACGCGGGGAGAAGCAGATCGCGCTCGGACGCCTCGCTGACCAGATCGTCCTCGACGCCGCCGACCCCCGGCTCACCGAGGCGGGGATCTCCTTCGCCATGGAGCGCCGCGACGAGCGTCTCGACCTTGCCGCCGTCGTACGGCTTCTGCTTGCCCTCGGTGTGCTACGGCGTGTCGCGGGCGAGGAGGAGGCGTACGTCAGCGGGGCGGGCGACGCGTTGTACGACGTGGAACGCCGGGTTCTGGCCGGCCTCCTCGCCACCCGGCGGGGCCCCTCCACCGTGCGGGCGGACAACCTCGACGACCGGCTCGCCGAACTCGTCGCGGAAACCGCCCTGGACAGCGACGAGCTGCGCTTCCGCGCGATGCGGCGCGCACTGACCCGGCGTCTCCTCGACGACCCGGTGGTGTACTACGACGAGCTGACCGACGCCGAACTGAGCTACCTCACGCGGCAGCGCGGCTTCCTCACCGCCCGGATCAGCCAGCTGACCGGACTCGTCGCCGAGGTGCGCGCCGAGGGGATCGCCATGGTCGACCCGGACGACGACCTGACCGACGTCCGCATGCCCGAACAGGGCACGCACGGCCACATCACCCTTCTGCTCGCCGAGCACCTCGCAGCCGCCGACGGCCCGGTCACCCTCGACGCACTGGCCCTTCGTGTCCGCGAACTCGCCGCCGAGCATGGTGGTTTCTGGTCGAAGTCCGCACGGGAGCCGGGCATGGAGACCGAGCTCGTCGAACAGGCCGTCTCCCGGCTCACGGCCCTGGGCCTGGCCTCCCGTACGTACCAGGGGATGGTGGCCCGCCCCGCCCTCGCCCGGTACGCGGTCGGCGAGACCGTCATCCGCGAGCCCGGCTCCGCTCCCGTACCCTCGCAGCGAAAGGCCGCCCCGTGACCCGCCTCCCCGCCCCCCGGCGTTCCCGCTGGCAGCCCCTGCGCGTCGGACTCGTCGACCTGTTCCACTACGACGTCGAGGAGTTCCACTTCCGGGACGGGCGGCTGCTGCTCCGGGGCAACAACGGCACCGGCAAGTCCAAGGTGCTCGCTCTGACGCTGCCGTTCCTGCTCGACGGCGACCTCAGCCCGCGCCGCGTCGAACCCGACGGCGACCCGGGCAAGCGGATGGAGTGGAACCTCCTGCTCGGCGACGAACACCCGCATTCCGAGCGGCTCGGCTACACCTGGATCGAGTTCGGCCGCTGCGACGACACGACCGGCGAGCAGCACTTCCGTACGCTGCTGTGCGGGCTCAAGGCCGTCCGCGGCCGGGGCATCGCCCGCCACTGGTACGCCGTCACCCGCCAGCGCGTCGACCACGGCTCCCCCGTGCGAGCCGAGATGCCCCTCCGGCTGCTAGACGCCACCGGAACGGCCCTGTCCCGGGACCGCCTCGCCGAGGCTGTTGCCGGGCACGGAATTGTGTATGACCAGGCCAAGACGTATCGCAGGGCCGTCGACGAGACACTCTTCGGACTCGGTGAGCAGCGCTACGCGGCCCTGGTCGATCTGCTCATCCAGCTCCGCCAGCCCCAGCTGTCCAAGCGCCCCAACGAGGCGGCTCTCTCCCGGGCCCTCACGGAGGCGCTGCCGCCGATGGACCAGGCCGTCATCGCCGATGTGGCCGAGGCGTTCCGCTCCCTGGACGAGGAGAAGGAGGAACTCGCCGCCGCGTCCGCGGCCGAACGGGCCGCCTCCGCTTTCCTGGAGCACTACCGACGCTACGCCCGGATCGCCACCCGCCGTCGGGCCCGCCTTCCGCGGGGCGAACACTCACGCTACGAGCGCGTGCAACGGGACCTGTCCCACGCGCAGGAGCGGCGGAGCCGCGCCGAGGAGACGCGGACGGCGGCCGAGGAGCAGATCACCTCCCTGGCGGAGACCACGGAACGTCTGCGCGCCCAGGAGAAGGCCCTGCGAGAGGCGCCCGAGATGCGTGATGCCCGGGAGCTGGAACACGCCGCGATGGAGGCGGCCCGTACGGCCCGGACGGCCCACCAGGTCCGAGGCGACCGTCGGCAGGCCCAGGAACTCCACACCAAGGCGCTCGGACGGCTCGGCACCGCCCAGAACAGACTGAACGCCGCCCGGCTGCAGGCCGAGAGCGCCTCCGCCCTGGCGCGGGAGCACGCCGTCGCCGCGCAGGTCACCCTGCTGCCGGACGACGACCGGCCCGAGTCTGAATCGCGGCGCGCGGCTGAGGACGCCATGGGCCGCGCTCAGCGGGCTCTCGGCCACGTCGAGGGTCTGACCGAGGCCGCCGAGCGGGCCGCCGACGCGCACCGCCGGGCGGCGGGCCGCCTCGACGAGGCCGAGAACGATCTCGCCCAGGCCGCTGAGACACACGGAGAGGCGGAGGAGGCCGCCGCCCGCACCGGACAGGACCTCCTGGACGACGTGCGTGAACGCGCCGGTGTCTGGAGCGAGTTGGCCTACGCCGACGAGCCCGGCCTCCTCGACGAACTCCAGAATTGGACCCATCGCCTCGACGGCCCCTACCCGGCGCGCGTCCACGCCACCCGGGCGCACGCGGTCCGTTCGGCGGATCTCGCCGACCAGGCGGCCGAGGCCACCCGGAGGTCCTCGGAGCTGGCCGAGCGAACCGAGGAGGTCCGGCGCGAGCTCGCCGAGCTGGAGAACGGCGGCAGCCGCGGACCGCGGACCCCGCACACCCGCACCCCCGGACTGCGCGAACACCTGCCCGGCGCCCCCCTCTGGCGGCTGGTCGACTTCCGCGACGAGCTGTCCGAACCCGATCGGGCGGGCCTTGAAGCGGCACTCGAAGCCTCTGGTCTGCTCGACGCCTGGGTGCTGCCCGACGGCTCCGCTCTCGCCGTGGACGGGCATGGCGTCCTGCTGTCCCCCGTGGTCGGACCGGTGAGCGGCCCCTCGCTGGCCGAGGTGCTGCGCCCGGCTGTGGACCACAGCGACCGGCAGGCCACAGCTGTGGGCGACGAGACGGTGACCAGGCTTCTCTCTGCCATCGGCCTCGGCGACGGGGCAGGAGCCGGCACGTGGGCGGCGCACGACGGGCGCTTCCGCGTCGGCGCGCTCATCGGCCGGTGGTCCAAGCCCGCCGCCGTCTACATCGGTGAGGGCGCGCGCGAGGCGGCACGCAAGGCTCGCATCGCCGAGCTCGGAAGCGAACTCATCTTTCTCCGCGAGGAGTCGGACGCCGTCATGGTCCGCGCTGAGGCGATCACCGTCCGCCGCCACACGCTCGACGCCGAACTCGCCGACGTCCCCGACGAGTCGCCGCTGGCGCGGGCCCACGCGCTCGTGAGCGCCGCCGGCGAGACCGTGCGCAGAGCCCGCACGCGGTGCGCGGAGCGCGCCGCCGACGTCACCGAGGCCGCGGCGCGCGCCGAGCGGGCAGCCGCCGAACTCGCTGAGGCCGCAGCCGACCTGGGACTGCCCGCGGACCGGCCCGGCCTCGCCTCCATACGCCGCGCCCTCGGGTCCCTCGCAACCGCTCTGGCCGCGTTGTGGCCGGCCCTGCGCGCACGCGGCGAGGCCACACGCCAGGTGGACGACGAGCGCGCCGAAGCGGCCCAAGCCGAGCAGCGGGCCGGCGACCTGGCCCGGCGCGCGGAGGAAGCCGAGCGCGAGGCGACCGCAGCGGACGCCCGCCACGCCACCTTGCGCTCTACCGTCGGCGCCGCCGTCGCCGAACTCGAACGGCGACTCGCCGAGACCACCGAGGGACAGCGTGCCTGTGAGGCACAGCAGAACACCGCCCGGCGTCGCCATGCCGAGGCGGACCGGGAGGCGGGCCGGGCCGAGGGACGGATCGAACAGCTGGAGAAGGACCTTGCGGAAGCCGCCGAGGCGCGCGCGGACGCCGTCGCGGCGCTCCAGCGCTTCACGACCACCGGTCTCATCACCGTGGCCCTGCCCGACCTCCAGGTTCCCGCCACGGACGACGGCCCTTGGGCGGCCAGCCCCGCCATCGCGCTCGCCCGCGCCATCGAGGCCGGCCTGTCGTCGGTCGACGACACGGAAGCCGCCTGGGAGCGCGTCCAGCGCCGGCTCAGCGAGGAACTCAAGACCCTGCAGGACACCCTGTCCCGGCACGGACACAGCGCGTCCGCCCGCATGGTCGAGGACGGCATGGTCGTCGACATCGTCTACCAGGGCCGCGAGCGCGCCGTGCCCGAACTCGCCGACGCGCTCAGCGCTGAGGTCGGCGAACTCACCCGCATCCTGTCCGCCCACGAAAGGGAGATCCTCGAAACCCACCTGATCACCGAAGTCGCCGGCACTCTTCAGGAACTCATCGGCGCGGCCGAGCGGCAGGTGCGGGACATGAACACCGAGTTGGAGGACCGCCCCACCTCCACCGGCATGAGACTCCGCCTGGTGTGGCGCGCCTCCCGCAAAGCCCCGCCCGGACTCGCCCAGGCCCGCGAACGGCTGCGTCAGTCCGCCGACGCCTGGACGCCGGAGGACCGCGCGGCGGTGGGCGAGTTCCTCCAGGCGCAGATCGCCCGTCAGCAGACCGACGACACCTCCGGCAGCTGGCTGGAACACCTCACAGCCGCCCTCGACTACCGGACCTGGCACGAATTCGGCGTTGAACGCCACCAGCACGGGCGCTGGGTCCCGGCCACAGGCCCCGCCTCCGGCGGCGAACGCGTTCTCGCCGTGTCCGTACCACTGTTCGCCGCCGCCTCCTCGCACTACGCGAGCGCCGGCAGTCCGTACGCACCCCGCCTGGTCACCCTCGACGAGGCGTTCGCGGGAGTGGACGACGACTCGCGCGCCAAGTGCCTGGGACTACTGAGCGCCTTCGACCTCGACGTGGTCATGACCAGCGAACGCGAATGGGCCTGCTACCCGCAGGTCCCCGGCATCGCCATTGCCCAGCTGTCGCGCACCGACGAGGTGGCGGCGGTCCTCGTGACCCGCTGGGAATGGGACGGCACGAGGCGGCACCGCCGCGAGGACCCCGTGCGGCATCCGGCACCGGAGGCGGCCGGCCGGCCGGAGCGGGAGCCACAGTGGAGCTGACGCACGACGGGGACGGAGCGCTGGGCGCCGTACCGGAGCGGGGCGTCGGCGCCACGGTCGACGTGCCCCGACTGCGCCGCCTCCTGGGCGCGCCGCAACTCGAGTGGCTAGTCGACCGGGTACGCGGTCGGCTCGCGGCGGACCAACCTCTCACCGGCCCCGTCTCCCTGGCCCGTCCCACACCCGCCCAGAGGACCGCCGCCGAGCGGCTGCTCGCCCGAGCCCCCGGCAGTGGCCGCTCCCTCACTGTACGGCTGGAGGCGGTCGACGCCGTGCTGCGCCGATCGGGCATCAGCCCCGACGGCCTCGCCGCCGCCGTCACGGCGCTCACCGGCCCCGTCACCCCGGTCGCCCAGGCCAGGGCGAAGGAGGACGCTGCTTGGGAACGGGCGTATGCACCCCTCGAGGCGCTCGTCCGGGACCGGCCCGAGCTCGCCGCCTGGGCCGCGAGGGTGCGGGCCGACGGCCTCGCCCGGCGCCTGGGCCGCACCCCCGACGCAGTGCACACCCTGCTCACAGGAGTTTGCGCCGCACTTCGCGCACTTCCGGCCGACCCCGTCGTCTCGCTGGCTGCCTTCGCCGCCCAGGTCCTCGGCTCGGCCCACGCTTTGGACGACGGCACCCCGCAGGCCACTCTCACGCTGTCCGGGATCCGCGCCCTGACCGGGTTCGCTGACGGCAGCGGCGCCGAATGGCGGCGTGACGCGTGGGCGTCGGCGGGGCTGTTGAAGGACGAACTGTCCTCGACGGTCCTTACGTTGAACCTGCGAGGAACCTCCGCCCTCGACTGGATGGCCGACGAGGGCGAACCAGCCGTCCTGACGCTTCGCCAACTCACTCGAAGGCCACCCTTCGTCACTGCCCGCGCGGTGTGGGTCTGCGAGAACCCGGCCGTCCTCGCTGCGGCGGCGGACGCCCTTGGGCCTGCCTGCCCGCCCCTGGTCTGTCTCCAAGGCCAGCCATCGGCCGCGGCGCTCGCCCTGCTGCGCCACCTGCACGGGAAAGGAGCGGCCCTGCGCTATCACGGCGACTTCGACTGGGGCGGGCTCCAGATCGCCGGCGCCCTGCTGCGACGCGTCCCGTGGCGTCCCTGGCGGTACACCGCCGCCGATTATCGCGCGGCCCTCGCCGGAAGCGCCTCGGAGTTCCCGCCCAGCCCCCTCACGGGCCCCCCGACCTGGACGCCCTGGGACCCCGGCCTTGCCGCGGCCCTCGCCGAAGCCGGCGTCCGGGTCGAGGAGGAGCGAGAACTGGACCTCCTGCTGTCCGACCTGAGGGGACGGCCCTGAAACCGGGTGTCCGGGATGGCACGTAGGCTGGGGTTGTCCTAACGGAGGTTGGTGGACACAAACACGAGCAAGACCAACCGTCAGGTTCGGTTGAGCTTCTTCGGCTAGGGATTCGCTTCGCTGGGACTGTATCGGTGAGGTCCGGCCCCACCAAACGACCGTGGCGGGCCAGGACTCTGTATGGTCGCGTGTCGGAGCTTGAACCCACGACCTCTTCGTCCCGAATGAGGTTCGCCCGGGATCGACACCGGGTGGGTTGCTGTTTTGCCTGGTCAGGGTGTTGGGCTGAGATGGTCTCGGCGGGATCCGGTTGCTCCCACTCCCTCTCATCCCGGCTGCACACACCCGGCTACGGCAGCTTGCCGACCAGGCCGGGTCCGTGCGCCGACTGCCGACCCGTACCTTCGTGATCGGATCATGCAGGTGATCAGTCGATGCCCCCTCAGGGCGCGATGTGCACCACGCTTTAATTCGGGGGTGATCCACTCGGCGATGAGGCACACTCAGGCGGCCGATGAGTTCTGGTGTGCCCGCCGGTCTGTATCGGTGCGACTACCGACCATCCAGTCCGGCGACCCTCGGCTACGGGGCGACTGCGACCAGGAACCCCAGTGAGGTGCTGTCATGTCAGCTGCGATTCCGGAACGACCAACCGCTGCGGAGGCGGGGGGCGGCACACCTATTGTGGTGCGGCTGCTGGTGCTGGCCACGTTCGTGGTGATCCTCAACGAGACCATCATGATCAACGCGATCCCGCGGCTGATGGATTCATTGCACATCACCGAGCAGTCGGCGCAATGGTTGTCCACCGCGTTCATGCTCACCATGGCTGCGGTGATTCCGGTCACGGGATGGTTCTTGCAGCGGGTCACTACCCGGCGGGCGTACGCGCTTGCGATGGGCACCTTCCTCGTGGGTACCGTCGTGTCGGCCGTCGCCCCGGCCTTCGCGGTGCTACTGGCGGGCCGTGTCGTGCAGGCCGCAGGCACGGCCGTGATGATGCCGCTGTTGATGACCACGTTGATGACCGTGGTGCCTGCGCAGAACCGCGGCAAGGTGATGGGCAACGTCACCCTGGCGATGTCGGTGGCGCCCGCGCTCGGGCCCGCCGTGTCCGGGGTCATCCTGCAGGTCGGCTCCTGGCGGCTGCTGTTCGTGGTCGTGCTGCCGATCGCGGCCGGGGTGACCCTGTTCGGGCTGCGCAAGCTGGAGAACGTCGGTGAGCAGCAGGCGAGTTCCATCGACTGGTTCAGCGTCTGCGTCGCGGCGCTCGGCTTCGGCGGGCTGGTGTACGGCCTGAGCCTGGTCGGTGAGAGCGACCGCAGGACGCTCGGCATGGGCATCGCCGCCGCCGGTATCGCGGCCATCGCGGTTTTCGCGCTCCGCCAGCTCAGGCTGCAGCGCGACGGTACGCCGCTGATGGACCTGCGCACCCTCCGGTACGGCACCTTCACCCTGTCCCTGGCCCTGATGGCCATCGGCTTCCTGACGATGCTCGGCTCGATGATTCTGCTGCCGCTGTATCTGCAGAACGTGCGCGGCCTCAGCCCGCTCGAAACCGGCCTGCTGGTCATGCCAGGTGGTCTGGCCATGGGCCTGCTGGGACCGACCGTCGGAAAGGCGTTCGACCGGTTCGGCAGCCGGACGCTGGTGCTGCCCGGCTCGATCGGCATCGCGCTCGCCCTCGCCGGATACGCACAGATTGCGATGACGACGCCGTACTGGCAGATTCTGGGTCTGCACGTGTTGCTGATGGTGGGCCTGGCGGCGACGTTCACCCCGGTCTTCGCCCTCGGCATGGGCGCGCTGCCCTCGCACTTGTACTCCCATGGCAGCTCGATTCTGGGAACGCTGCAGCAGGTCGCTGCGGCGTTCGGCACCGCGCTGATGGTGACCGTGATGTCGTCGCGCACCACCAGCCAGATCGCCGATGGTGTTGCCGCCGTGCCCGCCCAGGTGAGCGGTATGAAACTGGGCTTCGGCGTCGCGGCAGCCCTCGCCGTGGTGACGATCGCGATCGCGGCGAAACTGCCGCAGCGTGTCGCGGGCACCGACACCCCCGCCGATGCCCTCGCCGATGCCGACGCGGGCCCGCCCGCGGACGGGAATCCCGACCTCGGTGAGCGGGGCACCGTCAAGGCGTAGAGGTCCTGACCCACCCCCTCCGACTGCGCACCGATCGCGCTGCCGCCCGGCGACAACGTCCGGGCGGGAGCGCGGTCGTATTCAGCGCCGGCTCATGACCGCGAACCGGCCAGGACGGCTACGCCTCAGCGCAGCTCGCCAGGTATCGTGACGGTTGCCCTAACGGAGGTTGGTGGACACGAACCGAGACAATCCGAACAGGAAGGTCCGCCTGTCGTTCCTGGGTTGAGGCGGCGCATTGAGGCGACTGCAGCCCGCATGCCCGGCCGCTCCAAGCGGGCGAACGACTCGACACCCAGGGATTCCAGACCCGTCTTTCGCGGAAACGAATTTCCGGAGATATTCGAGGTGACACCGGGTGGCGTGCTGATCCGGCGCTCCCGCGAGGCCGAGGCCTTACGGTATGGGTAAAAGTAGTGCGAATGTGCGTACCGTGCTAAACTTACGCTAGTTGCAGTTGTGGTTCCCGAAACTTCAAGTGCCTCGTCGGTCGTATGCCGTCGAGCATTTTTGTATCTCCGGTGCTTATCCGGACGGGGTTCATTGTGGCAACGCAGGGGTTCACACGGTGTGGGCCCGCGGGCACTGCCCCCAAGGGGATATGATATGGCTACTGGCACCGTCAAGTGGTTCAACGCGGAAAAGGGCTTCGGCTTCATTGAGCAGGACGGCGGCGGCCCGGACGTCTTCGCCCACTACTCGAACATCGCCACCCAGGGCTACCGTGAGCTCCAGGAAGGCCAGAAGGTGAACTTCGACATCACGCAGGGCCAGAAGGGTCCGCAGGCGGAGAACATCACTCCCGCCTGACGTCGAAGCGTATGAGTTAGCTGGGACCCCGCCTTGCGGTGGGGTCCCAGCTAACTGTTTTTTGAATTCCGATGGAATTCTTTTAGTCTCACATTCGGCTCGTTCTTGCAATTCATCCGGCTCATTCCTGTCGGGAATTCCTCGATGCGCGCCCTGTCGAGGAGAGGTTCTCCATGAGCCGTTCAGCTCGCACGAATGACCGTTTCCGCCCACAGGATCAGGGGCGCCCCGGCGCCGACCCGGGCGATACCGGGCGCCGCCCCTCCGCGCCACAGGGGGAGTTCGCGCTGCCCGTCACCGTCACCCCGGCCCTGCCCGCGGCCGCGACCTTCGGTGAACTGGACATGCCCGTCGAGTTGCTGAAGATGCTCACCAGTCTCGGCCTCAACGAGCCGTTCCCGATCCAGGCCGCCACGTTGCCGAACTCACTCGCGGGGCGCGACGTCCTGGGCCGCGGCCGCACCGGATCGGGCAAGACGCTCGCCTTCGGCCTGGCGCTCCTCGTGCGTACGAGTGGGCAGCGTGCCGAGGCGCGGAAGCCGCTGGCCCTGATCCTCGTCCCCACGCGTGAGTTGGCCCAGCAGGTCACCGATGTGCTCGCCCCGTACGCCCGGTTGCTGAAGCTGCGACTGGCCACTGTGGTCGGCGGCATGTCGATCGGCAGGCAGGCCGGCGCGCTGCGTGCCGGCGCCGAGGTGGTCGTCGCGACTCCTGGCCGCCTCGCGGATCTCGTCGAGCGCAAGGACTGCCGCCTGGACCGGGTGAACATCACCGTCCTGGACGAGGCCGACCAGATGGCGGACATGGGTTTCATGCCGCAGGTCACCGAACTGCTGGACCAGGTACGTCCCGACGGCCAGCGCATGCTGTTCTCGGCCACGCTGGACCGCAACATCGATCTCCTGGTCCGTCGTTACCTCCATGACCCGGTCGTCCATTCGGTCGACCCGTCGGCGGGCGCGGTCACCACGATGGAGCATCACGTGCTGCAGGTGCACGGCGCCGACAAGTTCGCCACCGCCACCGAAATCGCTGCCCGCGACGGGCGCGTCATCATGTTCCTGGACACCAAGCACGCCGTCGATCAGTTCACCAAGCACCTGCTGAGCAGCGGCGTCAAGGCCGCGGCGCTGCACGGTGGCAAGTCGCAGCCCCAGCGCACCCGCACCCTGGCACGGTTCAAGTCCGGTGACGTCACGGCGCTGGTGGCCACCAACGTCGCGGCTCGGGGCATTCACGTCGACAACCTCGATCTCGTCGTCAACGTCGACCCGCCCAACGACCACAAGGATTACCTGCACCGTGGTGGCCGAACTGCCCGCGCCGGCGAGTCCGGCAGTGTCGTCACGCTGGTCCTCCCCGGCCAGCGCCGGGACATGGCCCGTCTCATGTCCGACGCCGGCATCAGGCCGCAGATCACGCAGGTCCGCTCCGGCGAGGCCGAGCTGAGCCGCATCACCGGCGCCCAGGCTCCCTCTGGTGTCCCCGTCGCCGGCAACGGGCCGGTCGCGGAGCGCCCGAAGCGCGGCGGTGCCCCTTTCCGCGGCCTGGGCACCCGCCCGGGGCGGGCCGGCGGCGGCGAGTCTCGCCGGTCCGCTGAGGCCCGCCAGATTGCCGAGGCCCGCAAGGCCGCCCGAGTCCGTCGTGGCGCATAGGCCGGCCTACGTGGTGAACTCGCCGGGGACGGTGGTCGTGGCCATGTCCCCGGCGGTGACCGGGAGCGTGCCCTCGTCGATCTTGCGCCGCAGGACCGCCGCCATGTGGTCGGACAGTTCGACCGCACGGGCGCTATACGGCCTTTGACGTCGGCGGACGTGATCGCCTTGAGGGCCCAGCCGTCCTCGGCGTGCTGGTCGCCCGAATCGTTCGCCACCTGACCTTCTTCGGCGGTGCCGTACCGCGCAAAGCGGAGGTGACCAGGCGTCGCGTCAGCGCTGCGCCGACACGTCCCAGCGGACGCGCAGAGCCGGGGGCTTCCGGAAGACCAGGCCTCTGGGCGCAGTGGGCGAGGCCGGGTCGAGCCGCAGTCCGGGGAGACGGTCGAGGAGTGCGAGGAGGCAGGCGCGGGTTTCCAGGCGGGCAAGGTGGGCGCCCAGACAGAAGTGCGGGCCGTGCGCGAAGGCCAGTTGGAGGCGGGAGTTGCCCCGTCGCAGGTCGAAACCGTCGGGGTCCTGGAAGACCTCGGGGTCGCGGTTCGCGCCGGCGAGCGAGACGACCACCAGATCACCGCGCCGCACATGGGCACCGCCGATCGTCACGTCGGCGGTTGCGAAGCGGTCCACGACCGCCGCGGCGGGTTCCAGGCGGAGCGATTCCTCGATCGCCGCGTCGACCAGGTCCGGATCGGCACGCACGAGGGCGAGTTGACCAGGGTGTGCCAGCAAGTGCAGTACGGTGTTGGCGATCATGCCCTCGGTGGTCTCGATACCGCCGAACATCAGCACGGCGGCGTTGGCGACCACCTCCGGCAGCTTCAGGCGCTTGCTCTCGGCCGCCGCGACCAGCAGCGACGCGTCGCCTCCTGCCGCGACCGTCGCCTCGACGCTTCCTCGCAGCTGGTCGAACGCCGCCGCCCCGGCAGGGTTCGCCGGCAGCCCGGCGGTGATGTCGGAGACCGCGCGCACGATGGCGTCATACCAGGACAGCACCGCCCCGGCGTCCGCGCCGACCAAGCCCAGCGACTCGGCAACGACGGAGACGGCCAGAGGCCCGGCCACCTCCCGGCGCAGTTCAGCGCTGCCGCGCGGCCGGATGCGTTCCACGAGCCGGGCGGCTTCCTGTTCCACGAACCCGGTGAACCGGGCGTGTACATCTTGCGTGCGGAACGGGTCGGTGAAGGGGGCACGGTGCCGCTTGTGCTCGGTGCCCTCCACGGAGAGCATGCTCGGACCGACCACCTGGGCGGTGGAGAAGCGGGGGTCGTCCACGGTGAAGGTCGCCGCGTCGCGCATCACGCGTAGTGCGAGATCACGCCGGGTCACCAGCCAGCCGCCCAGCACGGGGAGCCACGAAACGGGTTCGCGGGCGCGCAGCAAGGCCAGCCGGGGGTGGGGGTCGTCCTCCAGCTCCGTGAGCGTGGTCGCGGAGCCGAGCGGAAACCGGCGGGCTGTCACCATAGAAGCTCCCCCTGTTCCCGTTCCTGGAATTCCGGCCTCCGTGGAGCCCACTCAGAGCGTATGCGTCTCCGGCGGCGCGTTGAGCTGGTCCCACACCGTGGGTGACTCCCCCCCCGCGGTCCTCGGACAGCTCCGGCGCCCCGTCTCGCCGCCGTCCCTGCCCGGTGCGGGGCCGCAGTCGGCACCGGGCCGCAGGGGGCCGGCAGCCGCCCGTTGTCAGTGGCCCCTGCCAGGATGGCGGCATATTCCACAGAACGGGAGCAGCAGCGCATGGTCGAGCAGGTAGCCCGCCGCATGGCCGAGCAGATCGTCAGGAGCGCGCCGGAGGGATGGACACGGGCCGTCCTCTCCGGTCACGCGGGCCGCGGTGGTACCGGGATCACGGGCGGCTACATCCTCCCCGGGCCGCGTACTCCCATGGGGCTGCCCGAACTGCATTCCCGGCTGACGGAACTCGCGGAGGCGGTACGCGGCGACCGCGGCTGGGATCCTGTCAGCTGGGAGATGGACTGCCGGCCCTCCGGCGAGTACCGGCTCGTCATGTTCAGGGACGCCGTCGGCCGCGTGTCCGGACCAGGAGGCGGTTACGAGATCGTCCTGGACCCCGACTACCGCCTGCCGCAGCCGGGTACGCGCCAGCAGGCGGGCACGGCCGCCCCCGCGGGCGATCCGGGACTGGCCGCGGGGAGGTTCCGCGCCTACCTCGAGCGGCGCGCCGCCATCCTCGGACACGCCGAGGAACTGCCCCCGCCCGTCACCGAGGCCGCACTCGACGACGCCGAACGCCGCATCGGCCGACCGCTGCCCGCCGACCTGCGCGCGCTGTACCTGATCGCCGACGGGGACCGCATCGCGTACCGGCACCACTACCTGATCGAGAACTACGCCTGGCTGCCGCTGGAGAGTCTGGTCGCCGAGTACACCGACTCCCGCGAGTGGCAGGACCGTCCCTGGTTCGGCTGGGACCTGGAATGGGACGCCGTGGTGTTCGACACCACCCCCGCCGAGACCCCGCCGCTGCGGAGGCCACCCAGGCTGGATCCGCTTCGCCAGCGGAGAGGACGGCAACTACCTCGCCGTGGACATGGCCCCCGCCCGTGACGGCCGGCCCGGCCAGGTCATCGCCACGGGCCGCGACTACGACGACGGCCCCGTGTACGTCGCCGACTCCCTCACCTCCCTGCTCCGGCAGTACCTGGAACTGCTGGAGCGGGGCGCCTACGAGACGGACGACGACTACATCTCGCTGCGCCTGCCCGGCTGCGACAACGGCACCCGGCAGATCATCGGCGGTATCCCCGAAGAGGTTCCGCCCGCCCTCCAGGCCATCCACGTCAACGACGCCACCGGCACGGTCGACCTCGGCCCGCTCACCGCCGCCCCCGGCCTGCGCCGCCTGCACCTCAACCGCTCCACCACCGCCGATCTGACGCCCCTGCGCGACCTGCCGGTCGAGTCCGTCCGCGTCGCACTCACCGGCGGCGACCTCACCGCGCTGGCAGGTCACCCCCACCTCGCGTCGCTCGACCTGAACACCACCGCCCCGGCCGACCTCACGCCGCTGCGCAGCGCCCCCAACCTGCATGGACTCGACCTCTCCGGCGCCGAGACAGCCGACCTGACCGTCCTCGCCGACCTCGCGAACCTGCGCTACCTCGCCCTGGGCCGGCAGCAGTGGACCACGCTGCTCGACCACGGCAAGGTCCCACCCGCGCCGGCCGCCGTCCGCCTCGCCGGCGACGACGTCACCTTCGACGACGCCCTCGCCCTGGCCTCCCGGGTCGGACTGGACACCGGCGACGCGCTCCGCGTCGCCGGCAGCCTCTGAGCAGTTACGGGAGGCAGGACCAGGAAAGCGAGGCAGGGGGGTCTCAAGCCGGCTTGCGCCACACGGAGATGTGCTTCGGGGAGTCCTGGGTGAACGGTGACCCGTCCCAGTCGGCGACGCGCCGTTCCAGCTCGAGCCCCGCGATCCGCGCCATCAGGTCGAGTTCCGCCGCCCACGCGTACCGGTGCCGGGAGTCCGAGCGGCGGTAGCGGCCGTCCTCACCGTCACGGCTGAAGTGGTGCGAGACGAGGATCTGCTCGACGAGGTCGAAGGTGTCGAAGCCGAGGTGCCGGTCGGAGACGTCGAACGGCACCGCGATCTGCCCGGGCGGCAGGAACCGCAGCGGCGGCACGCCCAGCTCGATGACGAACCGGCCACCGGGCGACAGATGGCGCGCGGCGTTGCGGAAGCACTCGACCTGCTCGTCCTGGGTGAGCAGGTTCGTGATCGTGTTGTAGACGAGGTAGACCAGGGTGAACTCACCGGGGACGGTGGTCGTGGCCATGTCCCCGAGAGCGACCGGGAGCGCATCCTCGTCGATCTTGCGCCGCAGGACCGCCGCCATGTGCTCGGACAGTTCGATGCCCACCACGGGCACGCCGCGTTCCCGCAGCGGGACACCGATGCGTCCGGTCCCGATGGCGAACTCCAACGCCCGGCCGTCACCGGCGAGTTCGGAGAGGTAGTCGAGAGTCGGCCCGAGGAAGGCGGTTGAGGACCTCTCGGCCTCCCCGGCGTCGTAGCGTTCGGCGGTTTCGCGGCTCCACAGTTCGCTGCTCGTCACGGGCGGCCACTCTGCCGGGCGGGTCGGGACACTGTCCACGCATTTTCCCGCCACCGCCCGTCGGCAGGGCAGTGGCCCGGCGGTTACTCCGAGTCCTGCTCGGCGCGCTCGGCGGCGCGCTGCTTCAGGCGTGCCGTCTCCTTGCGCACCTCGGCCTGCGTGGCGCGCTCCTTCTCCAGCCACTCGGGCTGCTCCTGCTTCAGCGCCTCGATCTGCTCCGTGGTCAGGGCCTCGGTGACCCCGCCGCGCGCGAGACCGGAGATGGAGACACCCAGCTTGGCCGCGACCACCGGACGCGGGTGGGGGCCGTCGCGTCGCAGTTCCCGCAGCCACTCGGGCGGATCGGCCTGGAGCTCGCTGAGCTCGGCACGCGAGATGACGCCCTCCTGGAACTCGGCGGGCGTGGCGGGGAGGTACACACCCAGCTTCTTCGCCGCGGTGGCGGGCTTCATCGTCTGGGCGGTCTGGTGCGACTTCATGGTGTCCAGACTATCGACCGCGGACGAGGGGGCCGACCACGCCGGGTAACCTGGCGGCGTGACCGGCTCGGATGCATCTGCCTCGTTCCGGCTCGCGTACGTCCCTGGGGCGACGCCCGCCAAGTGGGTGCGCATCTGGAACGAGCGCCTGCCGGACGTCCCCCTCGACCTCGTCCAGGTCCCGGCCGCCGAGGTGGCCGAGGCGCTGCGCGGTGGCGCTGCGGACGCGGGGGTCGTACGCCTGCCGGTGGACCGTACGTACTTCAGCGCGATCCCCCTCTACACCGAGACCACGGTGGTGATCGTCCCCAAGGACCATCTGGTGACCGCCGTGGACGAGGTGTCCGTGGCGGACCTGGCCGACGAGGTCGTCCTCCACCCGCTCGACGACGTCCTCGGCTGGGACCGGCCGCCCGGCGAGGAGGCCTTCGAGCGGCCCGCCACCACGGGGGACGCCGTGGAGCTGGTGGCGGCCGGAGTGGGGCTGCTCGTCGTCCCCCAGTCGCTGGCCCGCCTCCACCACCGCAGGGACCTCACCTACCGGCCGGTCACCGACGCCCCGCAGTCGAGCATCGCGCTGTGCTGGCCGGAGGAGGCACACACCGACCTGGTGGAGCATTTCATCGGGATCGTCCGCGGCCGGACCGTCAACAGCAGCCGGGGTCGCGCCCAGGCCCGGCCCGAGGAGCAGTCCCGGGGCAAGGACCGGCGTGCCGAGGCGGCGGACACCCGCCGCAAGCCCGCTGCCGGCGGAAAGACCGGTGGAAAGGCGAGCGGAAAGCCGGGCGGAAAGACGAGCGGCAAGGCGGACGGCCGCACGGGCCAGGCGTCGGGCCGCTCCGGCCGGGCGACCGGCCGTGCGGGCGGGCCCGTGGCCCGCAACCGGCGGGGCGGCTCCGGCGGCTCGGGCGGTGGCAGGAGCGGCGGACGGGGCAGGCCGGGCCGCGGGGCGTAGTCGCCCCGCGTCACTTCCGCGCGCCGCGGCCGATCGACTCCACCAGCGGCAGCAGCCGGTACGGAACACGCTCGCGCAACGCCACCTCCGTGCGGGTGCGGACCACGCCCGGCAGGCTGATGAGCTTCTGGATCACGTCCTCCAGATGGGCGTTGTCGCGCGCCACGACACGGGTGAGCAGGTCGCCTCCGCCGGTGATCGAGAACGCCTCGACGATCTCCGGTACGGCGGCCAGCGCGTCCCCGACGTCGTCCAGGTGCCCCTGGGTGACCTCGATGTGCACGAACGCCAGGACCGGGTGGCCGAGCGCGACGGGGGAGAGGACGGGGCCCGTGCCGGTGATCACGCCGTCCCGTTCGAGACGGTCGAGGCGGGCCTGGAGAGTGCCCCGCGCGACACCGAGAATGCGGGCGCACTCGCGCACGCTGGTGCGCGGTTGCTCCAGAAGCAGCCGCAGAATGCGGGTGTCGAGTTCGTCCACGGCCATGGCGACGCGGGTCTCCTCCCAGGTCGGCGATCGACTCTGACTGTACCAATGGCTCACCAGAACGCCGTACAGATGGGCCAGGCTCTGTAGTCCATTGGCTCTCTGCCAGCACATCGACGAGATGTCCGAATGTGCCAATGGCCCAGTGCTGCTGACTTCGCTTGAGCCAGCGGCGCCGGTGATGCTCTCATGGACACGTCGATGGCGCTGCGGATCCCCGCGGCGCCTTTCTCATGCCGGTGTCGCGCCGGCGTTCCAGGTGTCTTCCATGGGGGCGGTAAGCAGTGCTGAAGAGGGTGTTCGTGGCTCCGGACCCGGGCAGGACGCGGCTGCGTTTCGCCGCCAGGGCCGTGCTCGGCATCGGCCTGGCGGTCGCCGTCTGCGGGGCGGCGGGACACTCCCTTCCGGGCGCCGTCACCGGCGGGCTCGCCGCGCTGCTCGCCCTGTTCACCGTCATGGACCCCACGGTGCGCGGACAGCTCGTCACCACCGTGCTGCTGCCGGTCGCCGGACTGCCCGTGCTGGCCGTCGCGGCCGGGCTGCACGACCACCCCGTGGCACGCGACCTCGCCTTCCTCGCCGTGGTCGGCGCGGGCGTGTACGCGCGCCGCTGGGGGCCGCGCGGCCACAGTCTCGGCGTGTTCGCGTTCATGACCTTCTTCGTGGCGCAGTTCCTGCACACCACGACAGGCCAGCTGGCCGAGGTGTCCGCCGCCGTCCTGCTGTCCGTGCTCACCGCGGCGGTGGTGCGCTTCGGAGTGTGGTGCTTCGAACGCCGGCTGCCTGCCGCCGCCGCCCCTGCCGTCCTGGGCGGCGGCGGACTGGACCGGGTGACCACCCGGCAGGCCGTGCAGGCGACGGCTGGCGCCGGCTTCGCCCTCGTCGTGGGGCAGATGGTGTCCGGCGAGCGCTGGTACTGGGCCGTCGGCGCCACCTGGTGGGTGTTCGTGAACACGGCCTCGCGCGGCGAGACCCTGGTCCGCGGCTTCCGCCGGGTCCTCGGCACGGTGCTCGGCATCGGTCTGGCCGCCCTGGTCGTCGTTCCGCTGCACGGGGCCGCGCTCCCCACCGCCGTCCTGGTCGCCGTCTGCGTCTTCGGCATCTTCTACACGGCCGCGGTGTCCTACACCTGGATGATGCTCTGGGTCACGCTGCTCGCCACGGCGCTCTACGGCCTTCTCGGCGTCCTTGTTCCTGGGGTTCCCGGCGTTCTTGGGTTTCCTGGGTTTCCCGGGGCTTCCGGGTTTCCCGGGGTGCCCGGGCTGCTCGCCCTGCGGCTCGGGGAGACGGCCGTCGGCGCGCTCGGCGCCTGGCTGGCCGTGCTGTTCGTGCTGCCCGTCACCACCCACGCCGTCACGGACGCCTGGATCCAGCGGGCCTTGCGCTGCGTTCACGCGTGCACGGCCGAGGCCGCGGCGCGGCTGGCCGGCACCGCCGGCGCCGACCCGGCGCCCCGGGTGGCCGAACTCGAAGAGCTCCTCGGCCGGGTGCGGCTCTCCGTGGCCCCGCTCGTGCACCCGCTGAACCCGATGCGCGGCCGCAAGCGGCGCGCCCGTCAGGTGCTCGCCCTGCTCGACGACTGCGCCCGCGAGATCCGCGGCCTCGTCGCCGTCGCCGCCGACCCGGAGGCCTCCCACGACGAGCGGCTGGCCGCCGCGTGCCACCGCGTGGAGCTCGCGGTGGAAGCCCTCATCGACGACGGCGCGGACACCGCCCCGCGGGTCGCACCCGCCCACCCCCGGCCGACAGCCGCGGAAGCCGCCCTCACCCACCTCCACGCCCTGGAACACGCCTTGGCGGAACTGGCCACGCCCCTGCGGGCGCCGTCGGGTTCGCCGCTGGTCGGTGCGTGACGCCGACGGCACGTCGCGAGCCATGCCTCAACTTGGTCTAGACCTAGAGGGGGTGACTGCTACCGTCGCTCGGACGGGACGACCGAGAGGGGACCAGTGGTGGCACACGGCGGCAGGCGGCGGGCGTTCATCGGGTCGTTCACGGCGGCGGGAGGGCCCGGGGTCGTCACCGCGGCGGTGTCCGAGGAGGGCGGGGCGCTGACCGTGCTCAGCGGCGTCGACGGCGTCCTCGACCCCTCGTACCTGGCCCTGTCCCGCGACGGCGGCACGCTCTACGCGGTGAGCGAGACGGCCGAGGGCGCCGTGGCGGCCTACCGCGTGAAGGGCGGGACGGTCGAGCTGACCGGCCCGCCGGTGGGTGTCGGCGGCAGCGGCCCCACCCACCTGAGCCTGCTCGACGGGCATCTGCTGACGGCCAACTACGGTTCCGGCAGCGTCAGCGCCGTTCCTGTCCACGCCGACGGGCGCCTCGCCCCGGCCGCCTCGGACGTGCTGCTGCACACCGGCTCGGGCCCGCACGAGCGCCGCCAGCGCGGTCCGCACGCCCACCAGGTCCAGCCGGACCCGAGCGGCCACTGGGCCGTCAGCGTGGACCTCGGCACCGACTCGGTCCGGGTGTGCACGCTGACGGACGGGCGGCTCGCCGTGCACCGGGAGATCGCGCTGCGGCCCGGCTCCGGGCCCCGCCACCTGGCGTTCCACCCGGACGGCGCGTACGCCTACGTGGTCAACGAACTCACGCCCACCGTCACGGTCTGCCGCTGGGACGCCGTCGAGGGCTCGCTCAAGCCTCTGACCGAGAACCCGGTCCTGCCCGACGCCCCGGCCGGTGACGCCTACCCCTCGGGGATCGCGGTCGCGCCGGACGGCCGGTTCCTGTGGACCGCGACGCGCGGCGAGGATGTCCTGTCCGTGTTCGCGGTCGAGGGGGAAGGGGAGCGGCTGCGGCTGGTCGGGAGCGTGCCGTGCGGCGGCCACTGGCCCCGGGCGCTGACCCTGTCCGACGGCTTCCTGTACGTCGCCAACGAGCGCTCCGGGGACGTCACCTGGTTCGCCGTGGACGAGGCGACGGGGCTGCCCGCGCGGGCCGGCGCGATCGAGGTGGCGGCGGCGTCCTGCGTGGTCTTCGGCTGAACGCGCGCACGGGCGCCGGGCGCCCCCGGCGACACGAACGAGACGAACGACCCTGATGGTCCGGTCGGCAGCGCGGTCGGCATGGCGAAGGGCCCGCTCCTCGGCTGGTGAGGAGCGGGCCCTGGTCGTACGGGGTGGGGCTGCGGGCGTCAGCGGGCCGGCGCGCTCTGCGGCTGCTGCGGGGCGATGCCCAGGGCCGTCGTGTAGCTGGCCAGGGCGAGCTTGCCGATCGCCGGGTACGGGCCGAGCGCCTCGGCGGCGGCACAGCCCGCCTCCTCGGCGGCGGCCTGGATCAGCTCCGCTTCGATCTCCGGGCCGATCAGGTACGGCGCCAGGGCGAGCTGCTGGGAGCCGGCGGACCGCAGTTGCTCGGCGACGGAGGCGATCGAGCCGTCCTGGTCGAGAGCGGCCGCCATCACCGGCACGGCGAGGCGGGCGGCGAGCAGCATGCCGGTGATCCCGGCCGCCTGCACGGCTTCCTCGCCGCCCACCGAGGCCAGGATGATCCCGTCCGCCGCGGTGGCCACGGTGAACAGGCGGGCGCGGTCGGCACGAGCCAGGCCCGCCTCCGACAGCCGGACGTGCAGCGCCTCGGCGAGCAGCGGGTGCGGGCCGAGCACGTCGGTCAGCTCGGCGGCGACCCGGCTGTCCATGACGGCCTGGCGGATCCGGCGCAGCAGCGCGTTGTCCGGACCGGCCAGCAGGGGCACCACGACCGCGACCGGGCCGTCGGGCTCCTTGGCGTCCGCTCCGGCGGCGACAGCCTGCTCGTAGCGGGCGGTCCGCTCCTCGGCCGCACGGGTGAGGACGGACTGCACGGTCGGGTGGTCCGCGTCGTCCCCGTCGAGGTAGCCGATCCGGGCGTCGAGTCCGGGCAGCTCGGAGCGGGCGATGCTCACGACCTCCTCAGCGAGGCTCCGCGTGGCGTCGCCAGGGGTGCCCGGAACCGCGAGGACGAGAGCGGGCGCGCCCTCGGGCGCCGCCAGCGGTTCGGGCCGGCGGTGCCGTCCGGGCTGGCGGGGGCGCGGCATTCGTACTGGTAGGCCGGGCGCGGGCCCAGTGGGGGAGCTCATGGCGCCGCATGTTACTGGCTTCCGGGGCTCCCCTGTTCGGGGAGGGTGCAGGTGAGCGGTATCCGTCCGGTTTTGTCTGATGAGTTACGTACGGACACCAAGCGCCGGTGTGGCCCCATCGGACCGGATGGGGACAACTCGGTCGACTCATCGGCGCACTTGTCCGGCAGATGCGGATGTGGGGGGATCAATCCCTTTGTGGGGGTGGTATGTACAGCAACTTCTCATCACTCGGCAGGGCGAGGACGTCTCTGGCCAGGTCGGTCGCGATGCGCACGCAGCCGTGCAGCGGATCGCCCTCGGCGCGCACTCGCCGTGCGTGCGGGAGCCGCTCGCAGAGTTCCTTCTCCAGCGGTATGAGGAGGGGGTCGCCCAGCTTGAACAGGCCGCCGGTGAGCGCGAGCAGCGGCTCTCCCACGGGCGGGCAGACGGCCGCGGCGGACTCGGCCATGTGCCGGGCCGCCGCGCGCAGCACACCGGCCGCGACCGGGTCGACGGCCGCGCAGGCGGCCACCTCGGGTGCGAAGGAGGCCAGGATGGCGGCGCGGTCGGAGCGCGGGTAGAGCTTGCCGGGCAGTTCCGCCATCGGCCCGAATGCTTCCTGGGCGCGGGCCAGCAGCCGCGCCGAGCCGCTGTCCCGACCGTCGTGGGCGCGCAGCGCGGCCTCCAGGCCCGCTCGTCCGATCCAGGCTCCGCTGCCGCAGTCGCCGAGCAGATGCCCCCAGCCGTCCGCGCGCCGCCAGCCCGTGAGGTCGGTGCCGATCGCTATCAGGCCGGTCCCGGCGGCGACGACGGCGCCGGGGCGAGGGCCCAGGGCGCCTGTGTAGGCGGTGACCGCGTCGGCGGCCAGCGCGACCCGGCGCACGCCGAGGTGCCGTGCCAGCGCCTCGGGCAGTTCGGCGCGCAGCGCGTCGCCCAGGGTGGCGAGCCCGGCTGCCCCCAGTACGGCGGTCTCCAGCCGCCCCACTCCGGCCTCGGCGGCCAACGCCCGGGCCATGGGAACGAGTTGGTCCATGAGATGTCCGGGGTCGATGCCCCGCGCGCCGGTGCGTACCGGCTCACCGGACTCCCCTCGCGCCAGCGGCCCGCGCCCGGGCACACCGACGACGGCCCGGAACCCGGAGCCACCCGAGTCCACGGCGAGGAATCCGGCCGTACCGGCCTGTGCGTCCCCGGTCACGGCAGCACCCCGCCCCCGACGGGGTCCGCCGACGTGGGGGAGGGGGACGAGGAGGCGCGGCGCCCGCGAGGGAGCGGCTCGGTCACTGGACGCACCGGGCTTCCCTCCCCCTGACGGCCGGCTGCGTGATCCGCCCGACCGGCTCGATGACTTTGGTGAGGAGGAAGACTAGCGCCGCGGAGGCTCCCCCGCAGCGGCCGGTCCGCGGGCACGGGTTGTCGGTGTGGGCCGCTAGAGTGACGCGGCGTGGCACCACGACCGTTGCATGAACTAGTAGAGGCCGGCTGGGCGAAGGCCCTGGAACCGGTGGCCGGGCGTATCGCGGGCATGGGTGACTTCCTGCGCGCCGAAGTCGCGGCCGGCCGGACGTATCTCCCGGCGGGAGCGAATGTCCTGCGGGCGTTCCAGCAACCCTTCGACGACGTGAGGGTCCTGATCGTCGGTCAGGATCCCTATCCGACGCCGGGAATGGCGATCGGCCTGAGTTTCGCGGTCTCGCCACAGGTGCGGTCGCTGCCGGGCAGCCTGGAGAACATCTACCGGGAGATGAACTCGGATCTGGGCCTGCCCAGGCCCTCCAACGGTGATCTGACCCCGTGGACCCAGCAGGGCGTACTGCTGCTCAACAGGGCGCTCACCACGGCCCCGCGCAAGCCGGGCGCCCACCGCGGCAAGGGCTGGGAGGAGGTCACCGAGCAGGCCATCCGTGCCCTCGTCGCGCGGGAACGGCCGCTGGTGTCGATCCTGTGGGGGCGGGACGCGCGCAACCTGCGCCCCCTGCTCGGCGAGTATCCGGCGATCGAGTCGGCGCACCCTTCGCCGATGTCCGCCGACCGGGGCTTCTTCGGCTCCCGCCCGTTCAGCCGGGCCAACGATCTCCTCCAGCGGCAGGGGGCCGAGCCGGTGGACTGGCGACTGCCCTAGGTCTTGGCCGCCGACGACGAGTGAGTGCCCCGGCCGTGGTCAACGGACCGATCCGGAAAGGCAAGTTCACGGTCGCGGGTCGGTCCGGCTGACAAGGAGGCCCGCCGGCAAGGAAGTTGATCTTGCCGGCGGTCCCGTGTGCGATGCTCTCCCCATGACTGATCGAAGCGACTGGGAAAGCAGACTGCAGACCGATCGACCCCACTCTGCCCGCGTGTGGAACTACCTGCTCGGCGGCAAGGACCACTACCCGGTGGACAGCGAGACCGGCGCCGTGATCCTGCGGATGTTCCCCGAGATCGCGGCCATCGCACGTCAGCAACGGAGCTTCCTGGTACGGGCGGTGCGGTACCTGGCAGGCGAGGCCGGGATCCGCCAGTTCCTCGACATCGGCACCGGGCTGCCCACCGCGAACAACACGCACGAGGTCGCCCAGAGCATCGCGCCCGACAGCAAGATCGTCTACGTCGACAACGACCCCATCGTCCTCGTCCACGCCGAGGCGTTGCTGCGCGGCACGCCCGAGGGCGAGTGCGCCTACCTCGACGCCGACGTGCGCGATCCGCGGAAGATCCTCGCCCAGGCGGCCCAGACACTGGACTTCGACCAGCCCATCGGCCTGATCCTGCTCGGCATCATCGGGCAGGTCCCGGACGAGGAGGAGCCCGAGCGGATCGTGGCCGAGCTGATCGAAGCCCTGCCCCGCGGCAGCTACGTGGCCTTCAGCGACGGCACGGACACCAGCGACGAGCTCAACTCGGCCATCACGGCCTACAACGCGCAGTCCGCCAACTCGTACCACCTGCGCTCGCCCGAGCACATCGGGCGCTTGCTGCGGGGGCTGAGTCTGGTCGAGCCGGGCCTGGTCAGGTCCGCCGACTGGCGCCCGGACCCCGATACCGAGGACATCACTCGCGATCAGGGCCACGCCGTCGCGGCGGTGGGCCTGAAGGAGTAGGAGCCGCTCTCAACCGATGACCGCCGCGCGCACGCAGAGCACGTCGGGCAGGTGCGAGGCCAGTTGCCGCCAGCTGTCCCCGTCGTCCGCCGAGGCGTACACCTCCCCGTTGCGATTGCCGAAGTAGACGCCGGCCGGGTCCGCGTCGTCGGTGCACAGCGCGTCCCGCAGCACCGTGCCGTAATGGTCCTCCGAGGGCAGGCCCGCCGCGAGCGGCTCCCAGCTCCGGCCCGCGTCCTCGGTGCGGAACACACGGCAGCGGCGGTCGGCGGGCACCCGGTCCGCGTCCGCGGTGATCGGGAAGACGTACGCGGTGTCGCCGCGGTGCGGGTGGGCGGCCGCGGCGAAGCCGAACGTGGACGGCAGGCCCTCGCCGATGTCCGTCCAGCGCGCGCCCCCGTCGTCGCTGCGGTACACGCCCCAGTGGTTCTGCAGATACAACCGGTCGAGGTTCTCCGCGTCCTGCGCGACCTTGTGCACGCACTGGCCGAACTCCGGGTTCGGATCCGGCAGGAACACGGCGGACACTCCGGAGTTGGCCGGCGTCCAGCTCACTCCGCCGTCGGCCGTGCGGAACACCCCGGCGGTGGACACGGCGACCGTGACCTTCTGCGGATCGCGCCGGTCCGTCACCACGGTGTGCAGGCCCTCACCGCCGCCACCCGGCACCCACTTCGACCGGGTGGGGTGCTCCCACAGCGGGCGGACCAGCTCGAAGCTCTCGCCGCGGTCCTCCGAGCGGTACAGCGCGGCCGGTTCCGTGCCCGCGTAGACCACGTCGGGCTCGGCGGCGGCCGGGTGCAGTTGCCACACCCGCTCCAGCGAGGCGCCGGTGTCCTTGGGGAACTTCACGGCGGGGCGGGCCGGCTCGGTCCAGGTGCGGCCCAGGTCGTCGGAGTGGAACACCGAGGGGCCCCAGTGCGCGCTGTCCCCGCCGGCCAGCAGCCGCGGGACGGAGCCGCGGACGTCGATGGCGACCGAGTACACGGCCTGGGCGTTGAAGTGGGGACTGTCGTCGAACTCCCAGACGCCGTCCCGTCGCCGCCCGATGAACAAGCCTTTGCGCGTGCCCACGGTGAGCAGTACTTCGGTCATGCCGATCACCTCCGCGAGGTCTTTGTCCGAACCTCTTTGTCCCGGACACCGGCCAGTGTGCACCCCACCACTGACAGTCCTCTCCGCATCGGCGTCGTCGCAGGTCACAGCGGCATGGCTGGGAGCCGGCGCCCGATCGCGCCCGCCGCGGGAGCCGGGGACGGCCGGGCCGCGGCACCCATGGGAGGGCCGGGGCGGGGAATCCGGCGTGAGCATCGGGGAGCCCTCCGCCGTATGGGAGGGCGGTCCGGCAGGTCCGTGCGCTCGTGAGGAGGATGCCGTCGATGGCGTTCCGTGGTCCTGAGGTGTGGCTGTGGCGGTGGCGCCGCAATCCGCTCAAACGCCGCGCCGACATGGTGGAGGCCTGGGTCGTGCTCGGCACTTGGGTGCTCGGTGTCCTCGCCGGGGTGCTCGCCGGATGGACGGTGGCCCGGGGCGCGGAACAGGCCATGGCCCTGGAACCCCTCGCACGGACGCCCACGGTCGCGCGGGTGACCGAGCGGGTGCCCGGCTCGTCCGCCGGGGCCGGCGGGGCTCCCGGCACCGCCCTCCGGGTGTGGGGAAAGGTGCGCTGGACCGCCCCGGACGGCACCGCGCGCAGCGGCTGGGCCCGGGTATGGCCCGGCAGCGCCGCCGGCACCCCGGTCACCGTGTGGACCGACTCCCGGGGCCGGCTGGTGACCGGACCGGCCACGCCCGCCCAGGCCCGCACGCGGGCCGTGATGTCCGGCGGCCTGGTGGGAGTGGGCGCCGCCGCCGTCCCCTTCGTCACCGGCCGCGCCCTGCGCGCCTGTCTGGAACGCCGTCGCCTGGACCAGTGGGACACCGAGTGGGCCCGCTTCGGCCCGCTGTGGAGCCGCAAGGCCTGGTGACCGCCCCCCGGAGTGGCGTGCTGGTGCCTGGAGACGCCCGGCGCGGCCCTAACCCGGAAGTGACCGTTCCAGAATGGCGTCGACGTCCGCGCTGTCCGGCAGCGTGCCGAAGGAGTGGCCCCAGTCGCCGCCCAGCCGGGTCGCGCAGAAGGCGTCGGCGACGGCGGACGGGGCGTGCCGCACGAGCAGGGAGGCCTGCAGGGTCAGGGCCATGAGCTCGACCAGGCGGCGGGCGCCGGCCGGAGAGGCCTCGCCCAGACCCGTCCGGAGCCGGGTCACGGCAGCGTCCAGGCGGGCGTCGGCACCGCGGGCCAGGTCGAGTTCGGCGAACAGCGCCTCCGCGGTGCCGGGCTCCCGGCCGAGCGCCCGCAGGACGTCCAGGGCGTTGACGTTCCCCGAGCCCTCCCAGATCGACAGCAGCGGCGCCTCCCGGTAGTGCCGGGGCATCCCGGACTCCTCGACGTAGCCGTTGCCGCCCAGGCACTCCAGGGCCTCCGCCGTGAAGGCGGGCCCCCGCTTGGTGACCCAGAACTTGCCGACCGCGGTCGCGATCCTCCGGAACGCGGCCTCGTCACCCCCGCCGCCCGCGCGTACCGTCCGGTCGGCCGCACCGGCCAGCCGCAGCGTGAGCGTCGTCGCGGCCTCGGACTCCAGCGCCAGGTCGGCCAGCACGTTCCGCATCAGCGGCTGGTCGATGAGCAGCGCGCCGAAGGCGCCGCGGTGCCGCACGTGGTGGCACGCCTCGACGAGTGTCTTGCGCATGAGCGCCGCCGACATCATCACGCAGTCCAGGCGCGTGCAGTTGACCATCTCGATGATCGTCTTGACGCCCCGCCCCTCGGGCCCGACCAGCCAGGCCACCGTCCCGTCGAACTCCGGCTCGGAGGAGGCGTTCGACCGGTTGCCCAGCTTGTCCTTGAGCCGCTGGATGCGGAAGGTGTTGCGGCTGCCGTCGGGCAGGACGCGCGGCACCAGGAAGCAGGACAGCCCGCCCGGAGCCTGGGCGAGCACCAGGAAGACGTCGCACATGGGCGCCGAGGTGAACCACTTGTGCCCGCGCAGGGTGTACACCCCGGGCTCCGCGGTCGGCGTGGCCGTCGTGGTGTTCGTCCGTACGTCCGAGCCGCCCTGCTTCTCGGTCATCCCCATACCCGCCAGCAGGCCCTGCTTCTCGGCCGGCACCCGCAGCCCCGGCTCGTACACCCGGGCGGCCAGCAGCGGTTCGTACACGGCGGCCAGTTCCGGCTGGGCGCGCAGGGCGGGTACGGCGGCGTACGTCATCGACGTCGGGCAGCCGTGCCCGGCGTCCGTGTGCCCCCACACCAGGCCGCCGGCGCTGCGGGCCACGTGCGCGCCGGGCCGCTCGTCCGCCCAGGGGGCGCCGGCCAGGCCCTCGGCGACCGCCGTCCTCATCAGGTGGTGCCAGGCGGGGTGGAAGTCGACCTCGTCGATCCGGTTGCCGTAGCGGTCGTGGGTGCGCAGTTCCGGCTCGTGCCGGTTGGCCTGGTCGGCCCACTCCTGCGCCTGAACGCTCCCGGCCAGCGTCCCGAGCCGCCGCATGTCCTCCTCGGCCCAGCCCGCGCCCTCCCTGCGCAACCCCTCCAGCAGCGCCGCGTCGTCGGACGCGTCGTAGGGCGCCAGAGGAGGGGCCTGGTTGGTGACGGCGTGCGCGGCGTCCTGCCCGTGCGGCCCGGGGCGCGGTTCGAGCGGCGCCTCTCCGTCCGGGCGCATCGCCGGTCCCTGCCGCACCTGCTGTGCCTGTCGTTCCTGCTGCTCGTGCGCGAGTGTCGAGGCCATGGCGTCCATGTTGCATCGTTGCTGCGGTCGCAGCAATAGTGCAACATGGCGGGTGTACGTACAGTACGTGACCATGAACGCCTCCCAGGAGCCGGCCGGGGCCGGGCTGCGCCCGCTGTCCGCGCGGTCGGTCGTCCTGAGCCTGCTGCTGGGCACGCACCCGCCCGAACTGCCGGTGAAGGACCTCGTACGGGCGGTCGAACCCTTCGGGATCGGCGGATCCACCCTGCGCGCGGCCCTGAGCCGGATGGTGGCCGCCGGAGACCTGCGACGCTCCGACACCGTCCACGGCCTCAGCGACCGGCTGCTGGAGCGCCAGCGGCGCCAGGACGCGGCCGTGCACCCCGAGACGTGCCCCTGGGACGGGGAGTGGGAGATGGTCGTCGTGACGGCGACCGGCCGCGAGCCCGCCGAACGCGCCGAGCTGCGCGCCCGGTTGACGGCTCTCCGGCTTGCCGAACTCCGCGAGGGCGTCTGGCTGCGCCCCGCCAATCTGCGCCGCCCCTGGCCGGGCGGACCGTCCCCGGTGGTCCGGCGTTTCACCGCCCGGCCCGAAGAGCCCGCCGCCGACCTGGCCGCGCGCCTGTGGCCGGTCGACGGCTGGGCGGCGACCGCCCGCACGCTGCTCGATCTTGTCGCGCGCACGGACCGGCCCGCCGACCGCTTCACCGCCCTCGCGGCCGTCGTACGGCACCTGCTGGCCGACCCCGTGCTGCCGGCGCCCCTGCTGCCCGCGCACTGGCCGGGCCCGGCGCTGCGCACCGTGTACACCGACTGCCGGCGGGAGTTGACCGAGGAGATGCTCGGACATGCGAGGCGGTGAGCGTACGGCGGTCGCGCGCGCGGCGCCCTCGGGCACACCGCGCGCGACCGCGCTCTCACCGCGTCGGCGTCACTTGTACGTGATGTCGGACGCCGCGTACTTGCAGTACGTGCCGTCGGCGTCCGTGCCGCCCTTGGTCGGCTCGGCGCCCGTGTTGTTCCCGGTGTACCCCTGGCAGGGGATGATCTTCTTGCCGGAGTCCCCGCTGATGGTGATCTTCTTCAGGGAGGCGCTGTCCCCGTAGTTGGTGTTGATGCCGGCGATCCGGCCGCCCTTGTAGGTGGCCTCGATCGTGTTGAGATTGATGGTCCGCTTGTACTGCGTCTTGCAGTTGCCGCACGAGCGGACGAAGGTGCCGAAGTTCTGCACCGCGAAGTTCGACACGTTCAGCGTGCCGGCGCCGTTGAACTGGAAGACCTTGTCGCCGGCCTCCTTCGCGCCGCCGCCGGAGACGGTGTAGACGTTCGAGGACGAGGAGCCGAGGAACGTCGCGGCGTCCTCGCCGACGTCCTCCCACCAGACGTTCTGGAGCGTGCAGCTGCCCAGGCAGTGGATGCCGTCGGCGGCGGGGGAGCCGATGATGACGTTCTTCACGACGGCGCCGGCGGCCAGTTCCAGGATCGGCTTCTGGTTCTCCTCCTGGCCGCCGGTGCCCAGGGCCCCGCTGCCGTACAGACGCGTCATCCCGTAGTCCTTGGTGCCGGACACCGGGATGGTGGCGGAAACCGCCTGACTGCCGTTGGCGGAGGGCCAGGTGGCGGCGCTCGCCGAAGGCGCTCCTTCAGTCATGAGCATCGCAAGCGAGAGGCCGAGTGCGGCCAGGCCCCCGGTCAGTGCGCGCCGTGGCAGGCGCGGTCGTGCTGCGGACGTCATGTCCTTGTTCCTTCCGTGCGGTCGGGTGATGGCCGGGCGGCGGTCAGATCTTCCCGGTGCCCGCGCCCGCGGTCACCGAGGAGGCCACGCCGGAGGCGGCCTCTGCCGTGTAGCTGTACGGAGGGCTGGTGAAGGAGCCGGTCTGCGACACCTCGGTCGCGGCGCCGCCGAGGTCGTTGCCCCGCAGGTTGGCGTAACCGTCCTGCGTGCTGTCCCGGTTGGTGGTGACGGCGACCGACGTGCTGCGGATGACATTGTTCTCGACCAGCATCTGGGCGCCCATGCGCGAGTGCACGGCGGTCTCGGCGCCCACGACGTAGTTGTCGTAGAAGTGCCCCGTGCCGAAACGCAGGCTCGGTATGCGGGAGTTGACGTTGTTGAACCAGTCGTGGTGGTACGTCACCCGCAGATGCCCGGTGTCCTCGTCGCGTTGCTGTCGCTGTGGCCGACCAGCGAGCCCTTGTAGTGGTCCTTGAAGGTGTTCCAGGACACCGTGACGTAGTCGGAGGCGTGCGAGACGTCGAGCAGGCCGTCGTAGTAGTCCTTGCCGTGGTCGCGGTCGGAGGACAGGGAGTTGTGGTCGATCCAGACCTTGGCCGAGCCCTGGACGGTGATCGCGTCCGTGCCTGGTGCGTGGGCCGGACCGCGTGACCGCCGCCGACCGGCCGCCGGCCGCGGCCGCACGGCACTGGGTGAACACCTGGACGGCGATGCCGCAGCTCACCGAGCCCGACAACCTGCCGCCGGCGCCCTTCACCGGCGACCGCGCCGTCCTCGTCGACACCACCGTGCGGCAGACGCTGCGCGTCTCCACCGGCGGCCACCGCCTCCGGCTGTGCTTCTTCAACGCCTTCGGTGACACCCCGGCGGGCGTCGACGACCGTGCCCACCGGGGCCCAGGTCGTCTCCGACCCGCTGGACCTCGACCTGCGCGCCGCGTCCACCCTCACCGTGACGGCGTACCTGGCCGAGGGTCAGCCCTCCCTCGCGCTCACCTCCCACCCGGGCTCGCGCACGACGTCGTACCTCGTCCACGGCGACCACACCCGGGACGTCGATCTGGCCGGGGCGACCCCGGTCGACCACTGGTACCTGATCAGCGACGTCGAGGTGGAGGCCAAGGCCTCGACCGAGGCCGTGGCGATACTCGGCGACTCGCTCACCGACGGGCGCGGCTCCACCACCAACGGCAACGACCGCTGGCCCGACCAGCTCTACGACCGGCTCCGCTCCCGCCCCGCCACCGCGGACCTCGCCGTCCTGAACCAGGCCGCCGAGGGCAACCGCGTCCTGAACGACGGCCTCGGCCCCAACGTCCTCGCCCGCCTCGACCGCGACATCCTCTCGCGCAGCGGCGTCGCCTGGCTGATCGTCTTCGAGGGCGTCAACGACATCGGCACCGCCGACGCCACCCCGGCCGCCCAGCGCCGGGTCACCGAGGGCCTGATCGCCGCCTACCAGCAGATCGTGGTGCGCGCCCACGCCCAGGGCATCCGTGTCTACGGCGCCACCCTGCTGCCGTTCGGCGGCAACGACTCCTACGACGACCCGGCGGGCCTGCGGGAGAAGTCCCGCCAGGCGGTCAACGCCTGGATCCGGGCGAGCGGGCACTTCGACGCGCTCATCGACTTCGACCGCGCGGTCCGCGACCCCGGGCAGCCGAGCCGGCTGCGGCCCGACCTCCACGCCGGGGACTGGCTGCACCTCAACCCGCAGGGCTACGGGCTCCTCGCCGGCGCGGTCCCCGGGGGGCTCTTCCGCCACTCCTGACGCGGGAGACGGACGGCTCCGCCGTCGGGCTGCCGGGCGCCGGCCGTCGGGGCGGGCGCCTGTCGGCCCTTCGGGTGGGGGCTCGGTGCGGCGGGTGCACCTGTGCGGGTGGGGTCTTTGTTGCCTCCGGGGGCCTCTGTTTCTGGTGTGGGGGAGGGGCGGCTCGCCCGTTGGGCTGTTGGGTGTCGGCCTTTCGGGCGGGGTGTCTGTCGGCCTTTGAGTGGGTGTTCGGCGCCGCTGGTGCACCCGTAGCCGCAGGGGCCGGGAGCGTGGCGGGTGCCCTTTTCCCGAGCGGTTCCGCTGGTTCCGGCGCGGGGACGGGCCGTCTCCGACCGGCATCCCGCCGGTGCTGGGAGCAGGGTGCCGGTCGGCGTTCCGGCCGCGACGCGGACCGTGGTGGACGGCGGAGCCCGGTGGCGCGGACGAGAGCGGTGGCGTTGTCTGGGGAGAGACGGGGTGACCAGCACGGTTGTGGGCACCCGGTGGCCACGAGAAGTCGATCTCACCCCAGGCGAGGAGAGTCATGGCTGAGCGGAAGTCGTCGTCTGCCCTTGCGGCGCCGCTGCACGGTGCGGCCTCGGTGCTGCGGAAGGTGCCCGGAGCCGAGGCGGTGAGCCGGGCCGCGCAGGGGACGCTGGACAAGGTCGGCGCAGTCTCGCCGCGCGGGCGGCGGCTCGCGGTGTACACGGGAGCCGGAGTGCTCGGTGTCGCCGGAGTGGTGGAGTGGCCGGTGGCGATCACCGGCGCGGCCGTGGTCTGGCTCACCCAGTCCCGCCCCGAGCGGCCCGCCGCCGGCGAGGAGCAGACACAGGCACCGGAGCTGCCACCGGCCACCACCGCGGCGCGCAAGCCCGGGAAGAAGCGCGGCACGGCTGCCCGGGAGACCGAGCAGGGCGCCGGTACCGGCATCAAGAAGCAGGCGTCCGCGCCGGACACGGACACCGGGCCCGACGAACCGGCGAAGACCAAGGCGTCCGGGGCCGGCCGTGGCAAGTCCTCGAAGGGGCAGGCATCGGCCGCCGGACCCCTCGGCCCGACGGCGCGGCCCGACCGCACCTCCCTCTGAGGACGCGCCATGGTGCTAGGACTGCTGACTGCGCCGTCGGCCGCTGCCCGGCTGGTCACCCGGGCGGCCGCCCCTGCGGTCGGGGCCGCCGCGGGAGCGGTGGCCGGAACGGCACGAGCCGGCGTACGCGGCGTGGACGCCGCCACGCGGGTCGTGCGTGTCGCCCGCAACGCCCTGCCCGGCACGGACCACCACTGGCGGTCCGGCACCCGGGCACACCTGTCACTGCGCTCCCTGGACCCGGAGAGGGTGCTGCGCGCGGGCGGGAAGGCACATCTGGCCCGGCACATCGCCGTGACACTCGCCGAGCGGCCCGACGTGCTCTTCGCGTGCTGGGACGAGGGTCTCGGACGGCTGGTCGTCGCCGTGACGGAGGAGGAGGTCGCCGACGAGGTCGTGGACCAGGCGGCCGACCTCGCGACCCGGCACGGGCTCGTCCTGGACGGCGACGATCCGGAGGAGATCACACATCCGGGGGACCCGGCCGGGGTGCGGGCGGCCGCGGCCACGTTCGCCGCCGACGTGGTGGGCGTCGGCGTCGCACTGACCTCCTACGCGTTGCGCCTGCCGCCGTCGCCGCGCATGGTGACCGCCGTGGTGACGCTGCTGCGGGAGAACCCGCGCTTCCGTGCCGCCCTGGGCTCCCGGATGGGCAGGTCCCGTATGGACCTCCTGCTCGCCTGCGCGAACGCGGCCGCCCACGGCAGCGGCCAGACCCCCACCGCGCTGGTCCTGGACGGCGCGCTGCGCGCCTCCCAACTGGCCGACACGGTGGCCCGCACGGCCGCCTTCGACGCGTTCCACGACCAGTTGTGCGCACCCGGCCGCGTCAGCGTCGCCGCGGACGACACCCCGCGCCCGCCGCTGCGCATCACACCGGCTCAGGAGTACGCCAACCACGCCTCCGCCGGCAGTCTGGTGGGCGCGGCGCTGACCATGCTGGTCAAACGCAACGGGGCCGAGGCGGCCGAGGCGGTGCTCGCCGGTTCTCCCAAGGCCGCCCGCTACGGTCCCGCCGTCTTCCACGCCGTGCTCGGCACCCTGCTCGCCCGGACCGGCGTGCTGGTCCGGGCCCCGGAACGGCTGCGGCAACTGGAGATGGCCGGCACCGTCGTCCTGCACTCGAGCGCGTTGCGCACCGAGGAGGGGGAGGCGGACCCGTGGGCCGAACCGGTCCTGGACGCGGCCCGCCGGGCCGGACTGCGGGTGGTCCTGGTGGACGATCCGGTCCTGGAGGACCTGACCGGCCTCGCCGACGAGGTCGTGGACGCCCGGCGGCCCCTGGACGACGTGGTGTACGGACTGCGCGGCGAGGAGGGCACAGTGCTCACCGTCGCCCGGATGCGCTCCGCCGACGACCACGACGTCCTGGCCGGACTGCGCGGCAGCGATCTCTCCGTCGCCCTCGTGGACGGCGACGCCGCCGTCGTCTGGGGCGCGGACATCCTCGCCCTGCACGGACTCTCCGACGTGTGGCGGGTGCTGACGGCCGTCCCGGCGGCCCGGAGGACCGGCCACCGGGCGCAGACCCTGGCCCGGTCCGGCGCCGCGCTGTCCGGGCTGCTCGTGGCCATCGGCGAGTCCAAGCGCGGCCGCGGCCGCCGCGCCATGCTGCCCGGATTGCGGCACGCACCGGTCGACGCCGCCGCGGCCGTCGCCCTGCTGTCCGGGACGCGCGCCGCCTTCGCCGTGGCGGCGACACACGCCCCGCACCCGCGACCGCGCGTGCACTGGCACGAACTCGACGCGAAGGAGGCCCAGGAACGGCTGGACCAGGAAGCGGCGGGCCGGCTCACCCCGTTCGAGTGGGCCGTCGCCCAGGCCCACAAGGCGGTCGCCGCCATCGTCCGGAACCCCGTCCTCGCCCCGGTCCGCTGGACGTACGAGCTGGGGCAGGCCGTGCGCGGCGAACTGCGGGACCCTCTTACCCCGGTCCTGGCCGTCGGCTCGGCGGCCTCGGCGATCCTCGGCTCCGTGGTGGACGCCCTCCTCGTGGTCGGCGCCCTCGACCTCAACGCCCTGGTCGGCGGCTTCCAGCGGCTGCGCGCCGAGCGTGCCCTGTCCGGCCTGATCGCCGAGCAGAAGCGCAAGGCGCGCATCGCGCCCCCGGACGCGCAGGCCCCGGCCGGCGCCACCGTCACGGTCGACGCCGGGAAGCTCAAGCCGGGCGACGTGATCGAGCTGAAGGGCGACGAGGTGGTGCCCGCCGATGCCCGGCTGCTGTGGGAGGACGGCCTGGAGGTCGACGAGTCCGCGCTGACCGGGGAGTCCCTTCCGGTGGAGAAGCAGACCGATCCGACCCCGCACGCCGCGGTCGCGGACCGCAGCTGCATGGTCTTCGAGGGCACCACCGTGGTGGCCGGGGAGGCCCGGGCCGTCGTGGTCGACACCGGCGAGAGCACCGAGGCCGCCCGCGCCGTGCACCTCGCCGCCCGCACGCCCCCGTCCGCGGGCGTGCAGGCCAGGCTCCAGGAACTCACCCGCAAGGCGCTGCCGCTGACGCTGGCGGGCGGCGCCGCGGTGACCGGTATCGCGCTGCTGCGGGGCACCTCCGTCCGCGAGGCGGTCAGCGGTGGTGTGGCCGTCGCCGTGGCCGCCGTCCCGGAGGGCCTGCCCCTGGTCGCCACCGTGGCGCAGTTGGCGGCGGCCCGGCGGCTCAGCCGCGACGGCGTCCTGGTCCGCACCCCGCGCGCGCTGGAGGCGCTGGGCCGGATGGACACCATCTGCTTCGACAAGACCGGCACCCTCACCGAGAACCGGCTGCGCGTGGTGCGGGCGTCCGACGCCGACGGTGAGGTCCACGTGGTGGGCGACGAGGCCTCCGCACGGACACTGCGGTCCGCGGCGCGGGCCTGTCCGCGTCTCAACGGCGACTCGGACCGGCCGGTGCACGCCACCGACGAGGCCGTCCTCGACGCGGCCGGTCCCGACCCGGACTGGGCCGAGCTGGAGGACCTCGGCTTCGAGGCCGCACGCGGATACGCGGCCGCCGTCGGCCGGGTCGCGAACGGCCCCCGCCTGCTGGTCGTCAAGGGCGCCCCCGAGACGGTGCTGCCCGCCTGCCCCGCCCTCCCGGCCCACGCCGTCGACACCTCGCACGCCCTGGCGGGCGACGGACTGCGGGTGCTGGCGGTGGCGCAGCGGCGGCTCGACGAGCACGAGAGCGAGGAGGACGCACTCGAACGGAGGCTTGAGGGCCTGGAGTTCATCGGGCTGCTGGCGCTGTCGGACGTGCCGCGCGACACGTCCATGGCGCTCGTGAGCGGGCTGTACGAAGAGGGCGTACGGCCGGTCATGCTCACCGGCGACCACCCGCAGACCGCCCGGGCCATCGCCACGGAGCTGGGCTGGCCCAAGGACACCACCGTGGTCACCGGAGACGAACTCGCCGCCGCGGACAGGTCGGCCCGCGCCCGGATGCTGCGTGACGCCGGCGTGGTCGCCCGGGTGGCGCCCGAGCAGAAGCTCCAGGTCGTCGAGGCGCTGCGGGACGCCGGCCGGGTGGTCGGCATGGTCGGCGACGGTGCCAACGACGCCGCGGCGATCCGCGCCGCCGACATCGGCGTGGGCATCAACGCCCGCGGTTCCGCGGCCGCGCGCAACGCCGCCGACATCGTCCTGACCGACGACGACCTGACGGTCCTGATCGACGCGATCGGCGAGGGCCGCGCCCTGTGGCACAGCGTCGCCGACGCCATCGCCATCCTGATCGGCGGCAACGCGGGCGAGATCGGCTTCGGTCTGTTCGGCACGCTGCTGTCGGGCACCGCACCGCTGTCCACCCGGCAGATGCTCATGGTGAACCTGTTCACGGACCTGTTCCCGGCGATGGCCGTGGCGGTGACCCCGAAGGAGGATCCCGAGCAGGCGCGGTCGGCGACGCCGGAGGACGCGGCGGGCTCCGTCCTGGGCGAGGGACTGATCCGGCAGATCCGCCACCGGGCCCTGACCACCTGTCTGGGCGCGGTCACGGCCTGGATGATCGGCCGCTGGACACCGGGCACCGCCCGCCGCTCCAGCACGATGGCCCTGTGCGGTGTGGTCGGAACCCAGCTGGTCCAGACCCTGCTCGACCGCCGGGGCAGCACGCTGGTCCGGGTGACGTCCCTGGGCTCCGCCCTCACCCTCGCCGCCCTGATCCAGACCCCCGGCGTCAGCCGGGCCCTGGGCTGCACCCCGCTCGGTCCGGTGGCCTGGGCCGGCGTCGCCGCGGCGATCACCCTGGCCCTGGCCGGTCAGCGGGTCCTGCCCCAACTGGAGGAGACCGTCGTACGGCTGCTGCCGGAGAGCGGTCCCGCGGTCGTCCGAGAGCTGACGGCCGGAGGATGACGGCCAGAGGTCCGGTCCCGCCAGAGCCTGGCGGGACCGGACCGGTTCATGGATTCCCGCGGGCACGTACCAGGGCGATCCCGCTGCCTGGGGGCCTGTGCTGTGACCGGAAAGGTTTGCCGGGAAGCTCGCGGCGTCCGGTGCTGGGGGTACCTCCCACGCCGTTCAGGCTGTGGGGGAGCATCGCAAGGCGGAGCATCACCCGCGTACTGGACGTACTCGGGACGACAACGCGGCTCCCCCCTGCTCGAAGAGCTTGGGGGAGCCGTGCCGGGCGCCGCGAGCCGGTGAACCTTTCCGGTCGCAGCACTAGACCTGGGAGACCGCGGTGCCGGCCGCCGACCGCAGGGACTCCCAGTCCGGCAGCTTGACCACGCTGCGCCCCAGGGAGACGCCGAGTTCCGCCTCGGCCCGCTCGATGGCCTGCCAGCCCGCCCACCGCACGGGCTCGACACCCTCGGCCCGCAGCACCGGGAGGCTGTCGTCCGGCACCTGCCTGCCCACGAGCCCGGGCGCGTCCTGGAGCAGCGAGGCCACGGTCTCCTTCGCGCACGGCCGGTTGGTGCCGATGACGCCTGTGGGACCCCGCTTGATCCAGCCGGCCACGTACTCGCCCGGCGCGACGGCACCGTCGCGCAGCACGCGCCCGTCCCGGTGCGGCACCGTGCCGGTGCCCGCGTCGAACGGCAGCCCGTCCAGCGGCACTCCGCGGTAGCCCACCGACCGCAGCACCAGCTGGGCCGCGATGTCCTCGTACCGACCCGTCCCGACGACGCCGCCCTGCCCGTCCGGCGCCGTGCGCTCCAGCCGCACCGTGCCCACGCGGCCGTCGTCGGCGAGCAGTTCGACGGGGCGCAGGAAGAAGCGCAGCCGGATCCGGCGGCTGCCGCCCTTCGGCGGCGTCGCGGCCCAGCCGCGCAGGACCTCGATGTTGCGGCGCTGGGCGGCCGGCAGCGCCGAGGGATCGGCGCAGGCCGGGTCCAGCGCCAGCTCCTCGGGGTCGACGACGACGTCGGTGTCCGGCAGGGCGCCCAGCTCGCGCAGCTCCTTGGTCGTGAAGCGGGCCTGCGACGGGCCGCGCCGGCCCACCATGTGGATCTCGGTCACCCGGCTCGCGGTGAGCGCGGCGAGCGCGGCCTCGGGCATGTCGGTGGGGCTCAGCTCGGCCGCTCCGCGCGCCAGGATGCGCGTGACGTCCACGGCGACGTTGCCCACGCCGACGACGACGGCCGACCGCGCGCCCCGCACGAAACCGCTGTCCTCGGAGTCGGGGTGGGCGCTGTACCAGGAGACGAACTCGGTCGCCGACCAGCTGCCCGGCAGGTCCTCGCCCGGGATGTGCAGACGGCGGTCGGTGGCGGCGCCCACGCAGTACACCACCGCGTGGTACAGCTCGCGCAGCCGCGCGGCGGGCAGTCCGCCGGAGCCGCCGACCTGGACGCCGCCCAGGAACCGGACCCGCTCGTGCTCCAGGACCGTCCGCAGGTTGTTCTGCAGGGACTTGATCTTCTCGTGGTCCGGCGCCACGCCGTAGCGCACGAGCCCGTACGGGCACGGCAGCCGGTCGATGACGTCGACGCGCACCGAGGGGTCCTGCTGGACCAGGCCCTGAGCGGTGTAGCACCCGCTCGGCCCCGAGCCGATGACGGCGACACGCAGCACGGCGGAACTCCTTACCCCGATGGATCGCACATGGACCGCAGGAGATCGCTGATGGCTCCAGCATGGCACCAAGCGGACCGTCGGGGGAGGGAGGCCGCGCGGGATCGCCCGCGTGTCGCGGCCCGGATCCGTATGCCGGCCGCCGGGCTACCGCTCCGGCGGGGGCGCCGGGATCCGGCCGGTCGCGAAGAAGCGGGACAGGTCCGTGTCGCAGGAGCCGCCGGGCGGCTGCGCCTCCGGCGGCGCTCCCATGTCCCAGTCGAGCCGGTAGCGCTCGAACAGCTCGGCCCGCAGCACCGGCACCGGCATCGGCGCCCCGGGCACCAGCGCGGCGTAGACGGCGCCCATGAGCAGGGCGCGCAGCATCGGATAGTCGGCGTCGACGTCCTGCGAACCGCGCCGGGCCACCGTGTCCCGCAGCAGCTCGGAGAGTCGCTGCTGCTCCGGGCACTGCACGAAGCCCTCCTCGTGCAGCATGCCCGCCATGTGCTGGCGCATCAGCACCGGCCGGTCCCGGGCCAGACCCAGGATCGCGTCGACGGCCCGCGCCAGCCGCTCCCGGCCGTCCTCGGTGTGCGGCTCGCGCTCCAGTGCCTCCTGGAGCGTGCGGTGCATCAGCCGGTGCACGGCGGACTGCACCAGCTGGCGCTTGCCGGGGAAGTAGTAGGAGACCAGTCCGCGTGCCGACCCCGCGCGGTCGGCGATGGCGCCGAGCGTCGTCGCGTCGTACCCGTGCTCGCCGACCAGCTCGACCGCCGCCTGGAGGAGCCGCTCCCGGGAACGCCGTCGCAACTCTTCATTGACCGAGGCGCTTCGCGGGGACATGCTGTGACTCCTGCGTTGACTGGCTGCCAGCCAACTATACTCAGCACGAGCGGACCGGCCCCGGCAGGGGTCCGTCGTGCTGCCGTCCGTCTCGGGCGAAACGGGGGATCGTCCGAGGCGGGCGGACTTTTGCGTTCCCGGTGCCGTCAAGGGGCTGCCGCCCAGGCCGGGTGGGCGTGCCGGCGGCGCGGCCGTGCGGTGGCGGCTCAGTCCGTCCGGTCGAGCAGGCCGAGGACCGGCAGCAGCGCGTCCGGCCGCCGCGTGACCGGCAGGTGGTCCACGAAGTGCACGCCGCAGCCCAGGGCGGCCGCGCCGCCGTCCGCGTGGCGGCTGTCGCCGACCATCAGCACGTCCTTCGGGTCGGCGCCGAGCGCCGCGCAGGCGAGAGCGAACAGGCGCGGGTCCGGCTTCTGGACGCCGTGCTCGTACGACAGCACGTAGGAGTCCACGTACGCGTCGAGGCTGTGGGCGCGGAACACCGGGCGCAGGTCCCAGCCGATGTTGCTCACCACGCCCACGCCGACCCCGCGCTCGTGCAGCGTGCGCAGCACCTCGGCCGCGTCCGGGTAGGGGGCCCAGGCCGCGGGTGTCATGTGCCGCTCGTACAGCGCATCGTGCAACGCCGGGTCCGGAAGCGGCACTTGGCGGGACAAGGTGGTGTAGGTGGACCGGTGCAGTTCGGCGCTGCGGTCCCGGATCTCCCACAGCCCGGCCACCTCGTCGGGCAGCCGCGCCGGCGGCGCCCCGCCCGGCAGCGCCCCGGCCTCCTCCAACGCCCGTGCTGTCCGGGCCAACTCCCGCTCTTCAAGGGTGAGTTCCGCTTCGTCGAGGACGGCTCTCAGCCAGGATTCGCAGGACTCGACGCGGAAGAGGGTCCCGGAGAAGTCGAAGAGCACGGCAGCCATGGGCCGATGATGGCCCAACCCCGGACGCCCCGGCCACCGGATGCCGGTCACGGTGTGCCGTTCCTAGCCCAGCGCCCTCAGGCCGGGTATGACCGCCACCAGGACCGGTATCACCGGGACGAGGGAGGCGACCGCCGTCAGGCGCAGTCTGCGGGCGGCCGGGAGGCGGTTCGGGGGAGTGAGGAGGCGGTGCACGCGCTGAGGGACGTGCGCCTGGGCGGCGGGGCAGGGGCCGAACACGCCGCGGTGCTCGTTGAGCCCGACCAGGGCGAGGGCGGTCGTCAGGCGGCCGAAGCGGCGTGACGCCATGTCGTCGGCGGCGAGTTCGATCAGGCGGTGCATCTCGTCGCGGAACGCGGCGAACACCGGCACCTGCGGAAAGCCGCCGGCGAGCGCCGCGGAGCAGTGCAGCAGCCAGTCGTGCCGGGCCCGCGCGTGGCCCTGCTCGTGCGCGAGGACGGCGTCCAGCTGCCGCCCCTTCAGCTTGCGCAACGCGGCCGTGGTGATGACCAGTCGGGGCGACGGGCCGGGCAGCCACCAGGCGTCCGGCTGTTCGCCCTCCAGCACCACGAGCCGGTCGGTGCCGGACTCGCCGGGCAGCAGCGGGGCGCGGACGAGGAGTTCGGCGCGGCGCAGCCTGCGTCGCGCCCGGGCCCGTACCACCTCGCGGAGCAGCATCGCCGCGCTCCACGCCCCGCCGCACGCGAGCGCCACCGCGGTCGTCGGCGCCCAGGCGTCGGCCGTGCCGAGCGCGTACGCCTCCACCACCGAACGCGGAGCCGGAGCGAACACATGGCCGCGCACCGCCTGCCAGGCGGCCGCCGCGCTGAGCGTCATCGACAGCGCGCAGCACAACAGGATCGCGGCGACCACGCACTGCCACACCCACAGCGCGAGCACCGGTTCACGGTCCGGCCAGTCGGCCCGGGCGAGCAGCCGAGGGGCAGCGACGGCGGTCAGGGCGCCGAGCAGCAGCAGGACCGCGGGGACCATCATGCGAGCCACCCTATGAGGGGGCTACAGCCCCGTGGGCACGGCTCCTCGGCAAAGTGACGCAGACCACGGCGCCTTGGCGCCGACCTTGCCGTCCCGTCCGGCGGATCAAATGGTCAGCAGCATCGCCACCATCGCGATCCCCATCGACAGCCGGCACGCCCGTGCCAGCTCCGGACGGTCGCCCCACCCCGTGGCGCCGCGCGCGCCGCTCCCCACCACCGCCCCGGCGGGGACCAGCCGGACGCCGGACAGCAGGACGTATCCGGCGAAGTACAGCAGCAGCGCGCCGGTGAGCGGCGGCACTCCGGTCCCGCCGTGGTGATGGGAGCCGGGCGAGACGGCCATCACCACGCACATGTAGACCATGGCCGCCGCGCCCACCAGGTGGTGCAGATGGTGCGGACTCGTCCGCGCCGACCACAGCGAGTGCAGCGCGGTCGCGCCGAAGGCCGCCCCGTAGGCAGACCAGGCCCACACCGGTGGTGTGAACACGGCTGCCGGGACGGCCATGGCGGCCATGCCGAAGCCCATGACCGCCTCGCCGCCCGCGGCACGGCGCTGGTCTTCGACGGTGCTGCGCATGCGCAGCAGGCAGTACACCCCGGTCGCCGCGCACAGCGCGACCAGCAGCCAGCCGGGCGAAGTCGATCCGTGCACCCCCCACCTCCCCGTTCGACGGATCACGGCCGCCGCCGGACGGCCGGTCGGTCAAGCGATGCCCGGGGCACGCGGTGCGCACACGAGCGCAAGGAGGTATACGGGGCGCGTTCGGGGAAGCGCTGCACGTCACGAGTCGGGACGGTACGACCCACCAATATGCTTCACAAGTAAAACACCTGCTAAGCTTGTCGGCATGAGCAGTGTGCCCCCCACCCCCAGCCGGATCGCCCGGCGTCTTCCGCTCACCGGCGTGCTGCGGCTCGGCCGCCCCTCGGACATCTGGTTCAAGCCCGCCCTGAGCGTCCTCGTCTCGGCCGCCGTGCCCAACCTCACCCTGCTCGTCCTCGGCCGGCTCGACCTGGCCATGTACACGATGGCGGGCTCGCTGTGCGCCCTGTACGCGCACAACCGCCCCTACGCCGCCAGGGCCCGCGCACTGGCCTGGGTGGTCCTCGGCATGATCGGCGGTCTCGCCATCGCCCTGGTCACCGCCTCGCTCACCACCGACCCGGTCGTGCTGGTCACCATCGGTGCCCTGATGGCCGCCGTCCAGAAGGCGCTCTGCGACGCCACCCGCATCGGACCGCCCGGCAACGTCGTCCTCACCTTCATCAGCTCCGCCTCCCTGTTCGCCCCGCAGACCCTCGGCCAGATCCCGGCCCACCTGGCGCTCGCCCTCGCCGCGGCTGCCTGGGCCTGGCTGGTCGGCATGGCGCCCGGGCTGCTGCGCCCGCACGGCCCGGAGCGCCGTGCCACCGCGCAGGCGCTGAACGCGGCCGCCGCCCACGCGGCCACCGGCGGCACCGGCGAAGGCCACGCCCGGACCCGCGCCGCCGCGGCCGCCGCCGTCCAGGCCGCCTGGCAGACGCTGCTGTCCACCGGAGCCCGCACCGCTCCCCGACGCGCTCTGGAACGGCTCGTCGTGCGCGCCGAGGTCGCGCTCGCCGCCCCCGCGGACACGGACCCCGAGAGGCTGCGCACCTGGGCCCGCCGACTGTGCGGGACCGGGCCGATCCCCGAGGCCGGCGAGACGGCGGCGGACGCCGACGAACTGCTCGGCGTGGACGCCGAGGCCACCGCCCCCCACCGGCCCTGGTGGACCCGGCTCGGCCCGCTCACCCCGATCGTGGTGCGCACCGCGCTGGGCTGCGCCCTCGCCGGCTACGCCTCCCTCGCGCTCGGCGTCGGCCGCCCCTACTGGGCCCTGGTCACCGCCGCCTCCCTGTACCAGGCCAACATGACCCTGACCTGGAAGCGGGGCATCCAGCGCGTCGTCGGCAACCTCGTCGGCGTCCTCGTCTTCGCCGCCGTCGCCCCGCTCGCGCACGCCAGTGACCTGGCCCTCGTCCTGCTCTGCATGGCCTTCAACTTCGGCGCCGAGGCGCTGATGGGCCGCAACTACTGGCTCGGCAGCATCTGCGTGACCCCGCTGGCGCTGCTCATCATCGAGTTCGCCGGGCACCACGAGACGGGCGAGCTGATCACCGAGCGGGCCGTGGACACCCTGGTCGGCGCGCTGGTCGGCTTCGTGGCCGCCGTCGCCGTCACCAACCGCCGAGCCGGCGACCGCATCGAGCACGCCCTGGCCGCCGTCGACCGGGCCCGCGAAGGGGCCGCCCGTCTGCTCGTCGAGGAGCGGCCCGCGCCCACCGCCCTGGAGTCCGCCCGCCGGAGCCTGGCCGCCGCGCTCGCCGACCTGCGCGCCACCGCCGACGCCGCGTCCGGCGAGTGGTGGCAACGCGCCCTGCCCCAGGAGCGGGTCGTGCTCACCGAGCAGTCCGCACACCGTACGCTCGCCGCGACGGTACGACGCCAGGGCCTGCACGCCCCGGCGAGCACGGGCGAGACGACGGAGGACGTACGGCCATGACGGCGAGGAACGGACGGCCGCCCCACGAGGGGGCGGCGACCGGGGACGCGGCGCACGAGCGGACCCGGCCCACGGGGACCGAGCCGGGCGACGACACCGTCGCCGGCGTGGTCCGCCAGTGGCGGGCCGTCCACCCCGACCTGGACACCGCGCCGATGGAGATCATCGGCCGGATCAACCGCTGCGCCGCCCTCCTCCAGCAGGCCGAGGACGCGCCGCTGCGCCGGGCGGGTCTCAGCCGGCCCGAGTTCGACCTGCTCGGGGCGTTGCGGCGGACCGGGGACGAGCTCACCCCGAGCGAACTGACCCGCGAGACGTTCTCCTCGGGGGCCGCCGTCACCAAACGCCTGAAGCAGCTGACCGAACGCGGACTGGTGGAGCGCCGCGGCGACGCCCGCGACCGCCGGGTCGCCCACGTCCGCCTCACGGACGCCGGACGGGACCTCGTCGACGGGATCCTGCCGGAACAGCTCGCCTATGAACGGGCCGTCCTGTCCGGCCTGGCCAGGCGGGAACGGGACGGCCTGGCCGCGCTCCTGGGCGAGCTGCTCGGCCGGCTGGAGGGCCGCCCGGGCGCCCTGCGCCTCTGAGTCGGAGGTCCGTCCCGGGTCCATGACCGTCTCGTGGACCCGGGGCGGACCGTCGCGGGGTCGGTCTCACGTTTCCTGGGTGGACCTCGGCCTTCCTGGACGGACCTCAGCTCTCCTGGGCGGACCGGTAGATGCCGAAGGTCGCGCCCTGGGGGTCCCGCAGGACCGCGATGCGGGGGCCGTCCTCCGGGAGCGAGGTGGGTTCCAGCAGGGCCTTGGCGCCGGCCCGTACCGCGATGTCCGTGGTCGCGTCGACGTCCTCGACCGCGAAGTACGGCAGCCAGTGCGGCGGCACATCGGCCGGGAAGCGGTCGTGCATCGCGGTCACGCCGCCGAAGTCCTCGCCGTGCAGACCCCACTGCGTGTACCACTCCGAGGCGTTGACGCTCCAGCCGAACACGCTCGTGTAGAAGTCCCTGGCCCGCTTGGGGTTGCGGGTGACGAGTTCCACCCAGCCGAGCGAGCCGGGCCGGTTGAACACCCCGGCACCGGAGAACTCCCGCGCCTGCCACATCTGGAAGGCCGCGCCCGACGGGTCCAGTGCGACGGTGAAGCGACCCTCGTCGTAGATGTCCCGCGGGCCGTGGATCACCGTCCCGCCGGCCTCCACCACCTTGTTCGCCGCGGCGTCCGCGTCGGCGACGGCGAACGAGACGTTCCACGCGACCGGCTGCGACCTCTGGTACAGGGGCGTGATCGCGGCGACCGGCGCGTCCCCGAGGTGAGCGAGGGTGTAGTCACCCGAGACCAGCCGGGGGTCGCTCCGCATCCGCCAGCCGAACACCTCCGTGTAGAACCGGGTGGCGGCCTCCAGGTCGCTGGTGCCCAGCTCCGCCCAGCAAGGTCCGCCGACCACAGGCTTGTCGAACTCCATGGCACTCCTCCGGGAAGGCTCACCCCCACTCACCAGCACGCTAGCCCCGGCCGCCGACGCGGGCCAGCGGGAGCCGCCGCGCCCGCCCGCGCCCGGATCCGGCTCAGACCCCCGCCCGGTAGCGCAGTGGGTGCTCCGCCGGCACCTCGACGAGGACGATGGGCGTGCCGTCCGGATCGGCGATCCACATCTCGATCAGACCCCACGGCTCGCGCACCGGCTCACGCGTGATCTCGACGCCCTTCGCCCGCAGTTCCTCGTGGGCCGCCGCCACGTCCTCGACCTGGAGCCACAGCCGCACGGAGGGGGACGGCGGGCCGTCGGAGCGCCCGGAGAGCTCCAGAAAACCGCCACCGAGGAAGTAGACGGTGCCCCGCTCCGGCCCCGCGCCGAACTCGCGGTAGACGGCGAGGCCGAGCCGCTCGCCGTAGAAGACACGGGAGCGCTCGGGGTCCGTGGGCCGGACCAGTGTCCGGCTGCTGAGTACGTGCACCATGCACCCGGACCCTAGTGGCAGGATGGCGCTCGTCCCCGTCCGAACCGAAAGGCTCGCCCCATGAAGACCGCCGCCAGCGGACTGACCTTCCGTGACGCCCGCGCCGCCGATGCCGACACGCTGGTGCGCCTGATCGAGTCGGCGTACCGCGGGGACTCCAGCCGGGCCGGCTGGACCACCGAGGCGGACATCCTCCAGGGGCAGCGGACGGACCCCGAGGGCGTGCTGGAGGTGATCAAGTCGCCTGGCAGCAGGCTGCTGACGGTCGAGCGGGACGGCCACGTGGTCGCCTGCTGCCAACTGGAGCATCAGGGGGACCACGCCTACTTCGGCATGTTCGCCGTCAGCCCCGCACTTCAGGGTGCGGGCCTGGGCAAGGTGGTCATCGCGGAGGCCGAGCGCCGGGCCCGGGAGGACTGGGGCGCCAGGGAGATGCACATGACCGTGATCTCCGTGCGCGAGGACCTGATCGCCTGGTACGAGCGCCGCGGCTACCGCCGTACGGGAAGGACGACCCCCTTCCCGTACGGCGACGAGCGGTTCGGCATTCCGCAGCGCGACGACCTGGAGTTCGAGCTGCTGGTCAAGGAACTCGCCCAGGGGATCAGGCGGTGAAGCGGCCCGTGAGCTTGATCTCCGGGTAGTCGGTGGTCGCCCCGTCCAGCTCCAGGGCGCGGACCAGGCGCAGATGGTCCAGGGTGTTGACGACCCAGCCGATGATCCTCAGGTCCGCCTTGCGCGCGTGCTCGACGATCTCGAGGGTGAGCCGGCGGATGTTGAGGCAGACGGTCGCGGCGCCGGCGGCGGTGGCGCGTTCGACGACCTCGGAGCCGTAGCGGCTGGCCACGAGCGCGGTGCGCACGCCCGGCACCAGCTGGGCGACCTCGGCGATCGCCTCGTCGTGGAACGAGGACACCTCCACGCGGGAGACCAGGTCCCGCTCGTGCAGGATCTCGGCCAGCGCGCGGGCCGCGGCCACGTCCTTGATCTCGGCCTGGAGCGGTGCCCGCACCGCGTCGAGGACCTCTTCGAAGACCGGGATCCGCTCGCCGCGGCCGGCGTCCAGGGAGCGCAGCTCGGCGAGTGTCTTGTCGGCGATCGCGCCGCTGCCGTCGGTGGTGCGGTCCACCTTGTCGTCGTGCATGACGACGAGGGCGCCGTCCTTGCTCAGGTGCAGATCGAGTTCGATGACGTCCAGGCCGGCCTGCTGGGCGGCGACGAAGGAACGGAGGGTGTTCTCGGGCTCGACTCCCATGACTCCGCGGTGACCGATGGTAAGGAAGTTCAAAGTTCAACTCGCTTCCGTCGACGGCGGCTCTGCGCGGCGCGGAGCGAACGGACCCCGTCGTCCGCGCGGTAGTGACGCAGCCTAATGGCCCACACGCTGGTTGAACCCCCGCGTACACGCCGCAGTGGGGTGACGGCCCGCAGGACGGGGCCGGATCCGTCGCGGCGCTCACTCCGGCGTGGGCGAGTCCCCGGTGCATTGACCGCCGGGCCGTGAGGCCTTCACACGGTCACCCACGGCCGGAAACCGCCCCCGGAGAGACGTGGCGTCCGTCACCCGACCGGCCCACCGAGTCTGGCCCCGTCCGGGTGTACGGCAGGAAAATAGCCGGTGACCATGGCTGCGCGCAGAATAATTTCCCGAGGGTCCCCTTGCTGGGAGAAACCCTGTATGTATACGGTCTCCTTACGCGAGGTTGTCCCGTGGAGGATGAGACATGACGGAAATTCTTGTGCAGGTGGGTGCGGAGGAGAAGGTTCCTCCGGTGGCCAGGGTGGTTGAGCACCCGGCGTGGCCCGTGCTCAAGGATGCCGTGGAGCGAATCCGGCCATGGCAGTCGAAGGACGGCTCGATCGACTTCACGGCCGACGGCGCCCCCGGCCGCGCGGACGCCGACACCGCCGTACGCCGTGTGATCGACGCCGTCGAGGAGCTGTCCCCGCTGCTGCCGCACGACGCCGCCTACCACGAGGCGCTCGTGCGGGATCTGCGCCGCTGGGCCGAGGGCGGCTTCGAGGTGCCGGACTTCCTGGACTCGCTGCTGGCCTTCCAGCCCGCCGCGAACCGCGCGGACGGCCTCCAGCACATGGTCGTCTTCCCCATGTACACGCAGAACGGCAACCCGGACCGCAACCTCGAGGCGGTGGTGCTGCGCATGGTCTGGCCGGAGTGGCTGGCCGAACTGGAGCGCACCCGCTACGACAACCCGCTCTTCTGCGGCATCACCTTCGAGGACTTCACGGGCGGCTACGACACCAACTCCGCCGTCCTCTTCCCGGAGACCATCGCCGTGCGCGAGGCGCCGGAACGGTTCTCCTGGGGCGGCATCTTCTGCGACCGCGAGGCCGCCCGCTTCCGCCGCGTCACCGCCGCCGCCGTCGACCTCCTGGGCCTCGAACTGCCCGCTGACATCGCCGCCATGGTCCACGACCAGAAGCGCAGCGAGGAGGCCTTCGTGCTGTGGGACATGGTCCACGACCGCACCCACAGCCACGGCGACCTGCCGTTCGACCCGTTCATGATCAAGCAACGCCAGCCGTTCTGGATGTACGGCCTGGAGGAGCTGCGCTGCGATCTCACCGCCTTCAAGGAGGCCGTGAAGCTCCAGGCCGACGGTGTCGCGCAGGCCCGTGACGTGCAGTACGCGGTGCTGTTCGACCGCATGTTCCGCTTCCCGGTCACCGGCGAGCGCGTGCGCAACTACGACGGCCTCGGCGGTCAGCTGCTCTTCGCCTACCTGCACAAGCACGACGTGGTGCGCTGGACCGACAACAAGCTGACCATCGACTGGGAGCGTGCCCCGCAGGTCACCAACCAGCTCTGCGCCGAGATCGAGAAGCTCTACCGCGACGGCATCGACCGCCCCAAGCTGGTCCACTGGTTCGCCGGCTACGAACTTGTCTCCACCTACCTCGCTCCGCACCCGGGCTCCAAGTGGGCCAAGGGTCCCGAGGCCCTGGACCTGGCCCAGGCCCCGCGCAAGCTCGTGGATGACGTGCTTCCGGACGAGTTTCCGCTCAGCATGTTCTACGAGGCACTGTCCAAGAAGCTGAAGAATGTGATCGCCTCGACCAGGGGCATCACGGCGGACAGCGCCGAGCGGGTCGCCGCGTGAGCGGCCGCGAATCCGAGAACACTGCGCAGGAGGCGAGGAACATGGTGGGCAACGGGGCTCTCAGCGGTGCGGTGATCGCGGTGGCCGGCGCGGGCGGACCGGCCGGCCGGGCGGCGCTGCTCAAGCTCGCCGAGGCGGGGGCGACCGTCGTCGGCGCGGACAACGACCCGGAGCGGCTGTCACAGGCCGTGGACGCCGCCCGGTACGCCTCCGGCGGCGCCCGCGTCACCGGGGACACCGTCGACCTGCTCGACCTCCAGTCCACCCGTGACTGGGCCGCGCACATCGAGAAGGACTTCGGCCGGATCGACGGCCTGGTCCACCTCGTGGGCGGCTGGCGCGGCAGCGAGACCTTCACCAAGACCAGCCTGGACGACTGGGACTTCCTGGAGCTGCTGCTCATCCGTACCGTGCAGCACACCTCCCTGGCCTTCCACGAGGCGCTGCAGCGCAGCGAGCGCGGCCGGTACCTCCTGATCAGCGCGGCCGGCGCCAGCAAGCCCACCGCGGGCAACGCGGCGTACTCCGCCGCCAAGGCGGCCGCCGAGGCGTGGACGCTGGCCATGGCCGACTACTTCCGCAAGGCGGGGAAGGCCGAGGGCGCCGAAGGGCCGACGTCCGCGGCTGGGATCCTGGTGGTGAAGGCGTTGGTGCACGACGCGATGCGCGCCGAACGCCCCAACGCGAAGTTCGCGGGCTTCACGGACGTCAAGGACCTGGCCGAGGCCATCGTCGACGTGTGGAGCAAGCCCGCCGCGGAAGTGAACGGAAACCGTCTGTGGCTGACCGACAAGCCGTGAACCCTCCCAGGACCGACGCGCGTCGCCATCACGACCCCGAGGTCCGCGGGTTCGCCAGTGACAACTACGCCGGGGTCCACCCGGAGGTGCTCGCCGCCCTGGCCGTGGCCAACGGCGGGCACCAGGTCGCGTACGGCGAGGACGACTACACCGAGAACCTCCAGCGGATCGTCCGCAGCCACTTCGGTGCCACCGCGGAGGCGTTCCCGGTGTTCAACGGAACCGGCGCGAACGTCGTGGCGCTCCAGGCGGTCACCGACCGCTGGGGCGCGGTGATCTGCGCGGAGAGCGCGCACATCAACGTCGACGAGGGCGGCGCCCCCGAGCGCATGGGCGGCCTGAAACTGCTCACCGTGCCCACGCCCGACGGCAAGCTCACCCCCGAGCTGATCGACCGGCAGGCGTACGGCTGGGAGGACGAGCACCGGGCGATGCCGCAGGCCGTCTCGATCACCCAGAGCACCGAACTCGGCACCCTTTACACGCCCGAGGAGATCCGCGCCATCTGCGAGCACGCGCACGCGCGGGGCATGAAGGTGCACCTGGACGGCTCCCGCATCGCCAACGCGGCCGCCTCCCTGAACGTGCCGATGCGGACGTTCACCAACGCCGTCGGCGTCGACATCCTCTCCCTGGGTGGGACGAAGAACGGCGCGATGTTCGGCGAGGCGGTCGTGGTCCTCAACCAGGACGCCGTCCGCCGGATGAAGCACATCCGCAAGATGAGCATGCAGCTCGCCTCCAAGATGCGTTTCGTGTCGGTGCAGTTGGAGGCGCTGCTCGCCAAGGACCTGTGGCTGCGCAACGCCCGGCACGCCAACGAGATGGCCCAGCGGCTCGCGGAGGGCGTGCGCGCCGTGCACGGCGTGGAGATCCTCTACCCGGTGCAGGCCAACGGCGTCTTCGCCAAGCTCCCGCACGACGTGAGCGAGCGCTTGCAGAGGCGGTTCCGCTTCTACTTCTGGGACGAGGCGGAGGGCGTCGTGCGCTGGATGTGCGCCTTCGACACCACCGAGGACGACGTGGACACGTTCGTGGCCGCGCTGAAGGAGGAGATGGCCCGCTAGCCCGGCACGCCGGCTGGATCGGTCAGCGTTGCATAGTTATGCGATCACTCGAAAAGTCATTGACGCTCGAGTGGTCGCGTTCCTATGCTCTGCGGGCATGGAGCTGATCCAGAACACCCCCGACCTGTCTGCGTATTTGGCCGCCGACGAGGTGATCGACCATGAGCACCCGACGGTCCGCGAGACGGCTGCGCGCCTCGCCGAGGGGGTGGCGGACTCGTATGCCTATGCGTGGTCCGCGTACGAGTTCGTGCGCGACGGCATCCCGCACTCGCAGGACGCGGGTGACCCGCGCGTCACCTGGCGCGCCTCCGACGTCCTCCGGCTGCGCACCGGCATCTGCTACGCCAAGGCCCATGCCCTGGCGGCGCTGCTGCGGGCCGAGGACATCCCGACGGCGCTGTGCTATCAGCGGCTGGCGCACGACGAGGGTGGCGGGCACGTGGTGCACGGACTGGTCGCCGTCCGGTTCAACGGAGCCTGGCACCGGCAGGACCCGCGCGGCAACAAGCCGGGCGTCGACGCCCGGTTCTCCCTCGCCGGTGAGCGCCTGGCCTTCGTACCGGAACCGAAGTCCAACGAGATGGACTATCCGGTGCTGTACGCTGAACCGCACCCGGTCGTGCTGGCCGCCCTCAGGGCCGCTCCGGACCGGCCGCGGCTGTGGAAGACGCTCCCTGCCGCACTCTGACCGCGAGGCGGGAGAACATGGCACTGACGCTCACCGTGTCCGACGAGGTGCGCGCACTCGCGCCCGGCTTCACCCACGCGGCCGTCGAGGCCCACGGGCTGGTGGGCGGACCGAGCACCGAGGGCTCCTCGGCGCTCCTCGACGACGCCGCACGCCGTCTGGCGGCACGTCTGGACGGGCGCGCCCCGCACGAGGACCCGCACATGGCCGCCTGGCGCGAGACGTACACGGCGTTCGGCTCCAAGCCCTCCCGTACCCGCAACTCGGCAGAGGCGCTGGCCCGGCGGGCGCTGACCGGCGCCGGACTGCCCCGCATCAACCTGCTCGTCGACCTCTACAACGCCATCAGCGTCGCCCGTCTCATCCCCGTCGGAGGCGAGGACCTCGAACGGATCGAGGGCGGTATGCGCCTGGGGCGCGCCAGTGGCGAGGAGGACTTCGTGACCGTCGCGGGCGGCGAGGAGACCGTCGAACACCCGGACGCGGGCGAGGTGGTGTGGTGCGACGACGCCGGCGTGACCTGCCGCCGCTGGAACTGGCGCCAGGGCCCGCGCACCCGCCTCACCGAGCAGACCGCCTCGGGCATCTTCCTGCTGGAGAGCCTGGCCCCGATGCCGGTTGCCGAGGTGGAGGCGGCGGCGGCCGAACTCGCCGAACTGCTCGAGAAGTTCAGCCCGGGAGCCGAGGTCACCGTACGGCCGCCCGCGTCCTAGACCCGGGCCCGGTCCGTCACCTTCCGGTCGGCCGCTCGCACCTTCCGGTCTGCCGCGCGGCCCCGGCCGGGGTCAGTGCGCCCCGGCCGTACGGAGCTGGTCCGGGGTCGGGGCCGTGCCGCCGAGGTGGGCGGGCATCCACCAGGTGTCGTCGGTGGACCGGGGGCGGACCGGGTAGGCGCGCTGGGCGGCCTCCAGGAGCTCCTGGACACGTTCGCGCAGCCGGCGGGTGATGGCGCCGGCGTACTGCTCCCGGGAGGCCTCCATGGCCTCGCCCACCCGGATCGTGATCGGGAAGTGGCTGCGCTTGAAGTTGCGCGGGTGGCCCTTGGTCCACAGCCGCTGCGTGCCCCAGACGGCCATCGGGATCAGGGGAACGCCCGCCTCCTGGGCGAGGCGCACCGCGCCCGACTTGAAGCTCTTCAGCGTGAACGACTCCGAGATCGTGGCCTCCGGGAACACCCCGACCACCTCGCCGGACCTCAGTGAGTCCAGTGCTCGCGCGTACGCCGCCTCACCGTTGGCGCGGTCCACCGGGATGTGCTTCATGCCGCGCATCAGGGGGCCGGAGATCCGGTGCCGGAAGACCGACTCCTTGGCCATGAAACGCACCAGGCGCTTCTGCGGGAGCGCCGCGAGCCCGTTGAAGACGAAGTCCAGATAGCTGATGTGATTGCTCACCAGCACGGCGCCGCCCGAGCGCGGGATGTTCTCCGATCCCCGGCAGTCGATCTTGAGGTCCCACGCCTTGAACATCGTGCGGGCGAGACCGATGACGGGGCGGTAGACGAGCTCTGCCATGAGCGGGACGGACCCTTCTCTCTGCCAGGGAAGGGGCTCCCGGCGGAAGTTACGCTGCCGTAGGTTTACGGCCTGTCGCAGATCGTGCCCCAAGAACGGCCCGGGAGCCAGTCCACGTGCCCGTCCAAGGCGAGATCCTCGTCACGTCACCCGTGAGATTCCGCCCGACGGCCCACAGCGGTCACACCGCGTCCGCGGACCGCCGGCCGCGGCCACCGCCCGGCGAACCCGTCCCGGGCGCCGGGAATCTCCGCGCTCCCGGGCGCGCTGAACCGGTGGGCGCGCACGGGCGCGTTCGTGAAGGTACGGCGGCGGAACAGGAGAGCAGGCGTGCGGGGATGCGACGAGGACAGGCGGCTCGGGGCGGCCGAACTCGGTGAGGACCTCGGCGCGCGGGCCACGCTGGTGCAGTTCTCCAGCGCCTTCTGCGCTCCCTGCCGGGCGACCCGGCGAGTCCTCGGCGAGGTGGCCGGCATGGTCCCCGGGGTGGCGCACGTCGAGGTCGACGCCGAGGCCCGGCTCGACCTCGTGCGCGAGCTCGGGATCCTCAGTACGCCGACCGTGCTCGTCCTCGACGCGGACGGCCGCGTGGTACGGCGGGCCGCCGGACAGCCGCGCAAGGCGGACGTCATCGCGGCCCTGGGGGAGGCGTTGTGAGGTCCCTGTCCATGACGGCGGGACAGCTCCCACATCCCGGGACGTACTTGACTGGGCACGCCAACTATCGTGAGCCTGACCGCATGCCCTCGGAACTCCTTCTTCTCGGGCGGCCCCGCGTCGACCCAGCCCGCCCCACGAGCACGCGCCGCCCGGACTGTTGAGCAGCCACGGTTCCCGCTCGTCCGACCAGCAGAAGGAGAGCTCCATGACGGCCACGTCCGATCTGGGCGCCTCCGCCACCGTCCAGCTCGCCTCCCCCCGTCTGCTGCGCTCCGTCTTCCGGCGGCACGCGGCGGGCGTCGCGGTCATCACCGCCCGGGGCGACGCCGGTCCGGTCGGCTTCACCGCCACCTCCCTCACCTCCGTCTCCGCCGAGCCGCCGCTGCTCTCCTTCGGCGTCGGCACCGGCGGCTCCAGCTGGCCGGCCATATCCGCGACCGACCACGTCGGTGTCCACATACTCGGGGAGCACCAGGAGGAACTGGCCGCCACCTTCGCGCGCAGCGGTGCCGACCGCTTCGGAGCGCAGACGACGTGGCGCGAGGGTCCCGAGGGGGTTCCCGTCCTCGACGGCGTGCTCGCCTGGATGGTGTGCCGGGTCGTCACGCGGGTGCCCGCCGGGGACCACCGCATCGTGCTGGCCGAGGTCGTCCTGGGCGACCCCACGGGCGCCGGCCGTCCGCTCCTCTATCACCAGGGCCGCTTCAGCGCGCTGCGTGATTGATCACCTCCGCGCTCTCCTGCGAAGCCGTCGGGTTCCGGTTACGCTGCGTTGCGAAGGTCACAGTTCAAAGCGCTTGCTCAGCGGGCATGAACTGGGTGTACTGACGAGTAATATTCCGCTCGGAGCGCGCGGTCGCCCTGACCGGGATCGGCCGCTTCAGGCGCCTATGCTGCCTGCAGGAAGGCAGCCCAGAGAAGACGATGCAGTAGGAGAGCCGGCGTGAGCTTGAGGATCGTTGTCACTGTGAAGTACGTGCCCGACGCCACTGGCGACCGGCACTTCGCCGAGGATCTGACCGTCGACCGGGACGACGTGGACGGTCTGCTCTCCGAGCTGGACGAGTACGCGGTCGAGCAGGCCCTGCAGATCGCCGAGAACTACGACGGGGACGGCGACGCCGAGGTCACCGTTCTGACGGTGGGTCCGGAGGACGCCAAGGACGCGCTGCGCAAGGCGCTTTCGATGGGCGCGGACAAGGCGGTCCACGTCGAGGACGACGACCTGCACGGCACGGACGCCATCGGCACCTCGCTGGTGCTGGCCAAGGCGGTCGAGAAGGCCGGCTACGACCTGGTGATCTCCGGCATGGCCTCCACCGACGGCTCCATGGGCGTGGTCCCGGCGCTGCTGGCCGAGCGCCTGGGCGTCCCGCAGGTCACGCTGCTGGCCGAGGTCTCGGTCGAAGACGGCGTCGTCAAGGGCCGCCGCGACGGTGACACGGCCTCCGAGCAGCTCGAGGCGTCCCTCCCGGCCGTCGTGTCGGTCACCGACCAGTCGGGCGAGGCCCGTTACCCGTCCTTCAAGGGCATCATGGCGGCCAAGAAGAAGCCGGTTCAGTCCTGGGACCTGTCCGACCTGGACATCGACGAGGACGAGGTCGGCCTGGAGAACGCCTGGACGGCCGTGGACTCCGCGGCGGAGCGCCCGGCCCGCACCGCCGGCACGATCGTCAAGGACGAGGGCGAGGGCGGCAGGCAGCTCGCCGAGTTCCTCGCGAGCCAGAAGTTCATCTAAGGCCCGCCCCCCGTCGACCGCCCCCCTTCGCAAGCAGGAGAGAAGAAGTCCCATGGCTGAAGTCCTCGTCTACGTCGACCACGTGGACGGTGCCGTCCGCAAGCCGACCCTGGAGCTGCTGACCCTGGCCCGCCGCATCGGCGAGCCCGTCGCCGTCGCCCTCGGCGCGGGTGCCGCGGACACCGCTGCCACGCTCGCCGAGCACGGTGCGGTGAAGGTGCTCACCCACGACGCGTCCGAGTACGCCGACTACCTGGTCGTGCCGAAGGTGGACGCCCTGCAGGCCGCCGTCGAGGCCGTCTCCCCGGCCGCCGTCCTCGTCCCCTCCTCCGCGGAGGGCAAGGAGATCGCCGCCCGTCTGGCGCTGCGCATCGGTTCCGGCATCATCACCGACGCCGTCGACCTGGAGGCCGGCGACGAGGGTCCGGTGGCCACCCAGTCGGTGTTCGCCGCCTCGTACAGCACCAAGTCCCGTGTCTCCAAGGGCACCCCGGTCATCACGGTCAAGCCGAACTCGGCCGCCGTCGAGGCCGCCCCGGCCGCCGGTGCCGTCGAGGCGCTGTCGGTGTCCTTCTCCGCCCAGGCCACCGGCACCAAGGTGGCCGCGCGCACGCCGCGTGAGTCGACGGGCCGTCCGGAGCTGACCGAGGCCGCGATCGTGGTCTCCGGCGGCCGTGGCGTCAACGGCGCGGAGAACTTCACGATCATCGAGGCGCTCGCCGACTCCCTCGGTGCGGCCGTCGGCGCCTCGCGCGCCGCCGTCGACGCCGGCTGGTACCCGCACACCAGCCAGGTCGGCCAGACCGGCAAGTCGGTCTCGCCGCAGCTGTACATCGCCAACGGCATCTCCGGCGCGATCCAGCACCGCGCCGGCATGCAGACCTCGAAGACGATCGTCGCGGTCAACAAGGACCCCGAGGCCCCGATCTTCGACCTGGTCGACTACGGCGTGGTCGGCGACCTGTTCGAGGTCGTCCCGCAGCTCACCGAGGAGATCAAGGCCCGCAAGGGCTGAGCCCCGGACGCCGACCGAGGCCCCCGTGCCCCGCCCTCTCCGGGTGGGACGCGGGGGCCTCGGCTCGTCCTGGCGGCACACCCCCCTGGGCTTCGACAGGTGATCCCCTCCTCCCGCGCGCCAGGATGAAGGCGTGGGCGGTCGCGCGAAAGACGGTGTTGACCCACGGGAAGATCCACGGATAACTTCGTACTGCGGATTATTGATTCCGTGTGGCGGAAAACAGGAGGGTGTGGGATGGGTCAGGGCCAGCAGGAGAACGTGGCGACGAGCCTCGCGGGCGCCGTCAGCGAGGAGATCAGCGCCTCCCTCGCGCCGGTCGACGCCCAACTGGAGCGTCTCTACCCGGGCGACCCCGGCACCCGCCAGCCCGTGCACACCGTCTACGTGCCCGGCGACGTCTTCGACGCCGGCACCATCCGCTCCTGGGGCGACCAGGCGCTCGCCGCGCTCGACGAACACGCCCCGGACGCGGCCTCCTTCGCCGCCGTCCTCGGCCTGAGCGACGAGCTGGCCGCTCCCGTCTACGACCGCGTCCGCGCCAAGCTGGAGCGGGAGCCCGTCGAGGACCTGCGGATCGACTTCGAGGACGGCTACGGGCCCCGCCCGGACGCGGAGGAGGACGAGGCGGCCGCCCGCGCGGCCAGGCTGGTCGCCGAGGCGTACCGGAACGGGACGGCCGCCCCGTACATGGGTATCCGGATGAAGTGCCTGGAGGCGGCGGTCCGCGACCGGGGCATCCGCACCCTCGACATCTTCCTCACCGGCCTGATGGCGGCCGGCGGCCTGCCCGACGGGCTGGTCCTGACCCTGCCGAAGGTGACCTATCCCGAGCAGGTCACGGCCATGGCCCGGCTGCTCGAGGCCTTCGAGAAGGCCCATGGGCTGGCGCCCGGCCGCCTCGGCTTCGAGCTCCAGATCGAGACCAGCCAGTCCATCCTGGCGGCCGACGGCACCGCCACCGTCGCCCGGATGATCCAGGCCGCCGAGGGTCGCGCGACCGGACTGCACTACGGCACCTTCGACTACAGCGCCTGCCTGGGTGTCTCCGCCGCCTACCAGGCCAGCGACCACCCGGCCGCCGACTACGCCAAGGCCGTGATGCAGGTCGCCGCGGCCGGCACGGGCGTACGCGTCTCGGACGGCTCCACCAACGTCCTGCCGGTCGGCCCGACCGAGAAGGTGCACGACGCCTGGCGGCTGCACTTCGGCCTCACCCGCCGTGCCCTGGCCCGCGCCTACTACCAGGGCTGGGACATGCACCCCGGCCACATCCCCACCCGGTACGCGGCCGTGTTCGCCTTCTACCGCGAGGGCTTCGAGCAGGCGGCGGCCCGCCTGGCCCGCTACGTCAGCCGTGCCGGCGGCGACGTCATGGACGAGCCCGCTACCGCCAAGGCACTCAGCGGCTACCTGCTGCGCGGCCTGGACTGCGGCGCCCTCGACTCCGCCGAGGTCGCCCGGCTCACCGGCCTGAACCGTGCCGACCTTGAGTCCTTCTCCGCCCCGCGCCGCGGCGACCTGACCGCCTCGGCGCAGTAGCGGCGGAGCACCGGCAGGGGCGGGGGGGCGGGGGGCGGGGCCGCCCCCCCCCCCCCCCCCCCCGCCCCGGGCCGCGCCCCCCCCCCCCCCCCC
>NZ_JBEYTS010000035.1:0-79694 GCF_040643155.1 Streptomyces sp. NPDC047453
CGTCCCCACCGACACAACCGACAACGACTGAACCAACACCAACCGGGTCAGAATTCAACCGCCCAAAGTGGGTCCGAGTTCAGCCGACGCCGACACGAGACACCCACGACGTGCGCGGCTGGGATCGCATAGGCGTCGAGCACTCGGGCGGCGTCACCACCAGAGCATCGAAGCCCCGGTGCCCATGATGAGCAGGATCGGCGGATCCAACGGGTCACCGAAGGACTCGGTGCACAGTCGGCTTTAGTCGGCGAAGACCGCTCTGCGCAGCGAGCCGATCGCGCCGCAGGTGCGGAAGAAGCCGCGAGCCGTGCCGCGCAGCGCCCTGCTCCTGGCCGTGGCCAGGGTGAGGTAGCGCAACGCGGTGCCGACGGACGCGAATCCGTCCACCAGCATCCGGCTCTCGTACTCGCGCACCGCGACGGACAGCGCGAGTTCCCTCGCCGCGCACCCGGACCAGGGCGTCGCGCAGCAGGTGCGCGTCGTGCAGAGCGGCGTTGCCACCGAGCCCGCCGACCGGTGGCATGAAGTGAATGGCGTCGCCGAGCAGTGTGACATTCGTGGTGTCCCAGTGCCTTGGCTTCCGCGCGGCGGCGAAGTCGAACCGCTGCACGGTGGCGGCGGGTGTGTCCGTGATCACCCTGTGCAGGTCGGGATGCCAGTCGGCCGTCCGGCCGGCAACGGCCGAGCGCAGGTCCGGGCCGGCGTGGCGCACAGCGCGTCCTGGTGCGAGACCTGCGCCCACATCAGATGGTCCTCGTCCACCGGTTCGGTCTCGGTCTCGCGGCGGCGGAACACCGCGGTGAACAGGAAATCCCGCTTCGGCAGGATCATGTTCTTGCCGCTGAGCAGTTCCGGCGGCAGCCAGGCCAGGTTCGCCTCGGTGAGCGGAAGCTTGCCGCCGATGCCGACACCGGGCGCGTCGGTGGTGCGCGCGTCCGGCAGGAACTGTCGGCGCACCCGGGATCGGCTGCCGTCCGCGCCGACCAGTGGATCGCCCGTTGCCGTGCTGCCGTCCGCGAACGACGCGACAACCCGACCGTCCGGCAGTTGTTCGTAGCCGACGAATTCCTTGTCGAACTCGACGATGTCATCCAGGCCGTGCAGTAGGAGGCGGCGCAGGGTGATCCGGCTGACCGCGTGCGTTGCCTCCGCCGGATCAGGCGCGAGCACGTCGTCCTCGCGCATCAACTCGTGCAAGCGCTCGGTGAACACGCCCATGCCGCGACCGGGATCGCCGGACGTGGCGATCAGCGTGTGCCACAGATCCTCGGGCAGGCAGGCCTGCAACGCCCTGCTGCCGACGGGTTCGATGTTCAGGCGATAGCCCTGCAACCGGGCGTCGGGCGTGGTGTCGCGTTCGTACACAGCGACGTCGATGCCCGCGCGACGCAATCCTTGGCCGAGGCAGAGCCCGCCGATGCCGCCGCCGATCACGATGATCCTGGTCATGCCGAAGATCCTCTGCTGAGCAGCGTGTCCAGTTGGGCGAGAACGGTTGCGGCGTGATCTGGGCCGAGGCTGGCGCCCTTGACTGAAGCGATCAACAGCTTCGCCGCATTGACCGGGTCGACGCCGTCCGGCCAGGCGTGCTCGGCGGCGCCGTCGGTGAAGACCGAGGTGAGCGAGGCCTGCCAGCCGCGCTCGTTGGCCGCGATGGCCTCGGCGAGTTCCAGGTCGCGCAACGCCGCAAGGTCGATCTCGCGCAGTACCACGTGCAGATCGGGATGCTCGACGATCATCCGGCCGAGCGTGGCCAGGTGTGCGTGCAGCTTCTCCCGTGGCGTACCCGTCGCGGGTGTCGCGTTCCAGAACTGCCGGGTCGCGTGGTCGACGACCGCGCTGACCAGATCCCGTTTGGTGGGGAAGTGGTGGTGGATCGTGGAGTGGTCGATGCCGACCGCGTTCGCCACCTCGCGCAACCGCAGCCCGCCGAGGCCCTTGGCCGCGATCTGCTCATGCCGCGATCACCAGCGCTGCCTTGCGCTCCGCCCCACGGGGACGCTCATCGGCCACCGTCGACCTCCTCTCCACCAACCACTTGGTGGAGAGAAGTCCACACAGTGCCACGATGTCAACCAGCTGCGAACCGTCGAAGGCCCGGCGCCTTTTGGGATTGCCGTTTTTGGCGGAAATCCGTGTGGCAGGGCCTGCCGGAATCCCGTCAGAGACTCAGCGTGACACCGGCACCGATAGCGCCGAGTCCGAGGGCGAAGGCGGCCTCGGACTCGGCGCTATCCCAGCGGAGGCAGTCGACGGCGAGTCGGCCAGGACCGATGGTGGCAATCACCATTTTGACGCTGGGTGGCGGTGGTCTCGCAAAGGTTCAGAAGCTTAGGGCAATGGCGGCGGCGATTCCGCCGGCGCCCAAGGCGAAGGCGCCCTCGGCCCAGCCGCCGGCACCCCAACGGAAGAACCGGTCAAGGGCGAGGCGCCCGGGACCTATGGTGGCGATGGACAAGGCGACGACGGCGATGCAGACGCTGTACTCCACTCCGCCGTTGGTCTCCCACAGGCCGTTGGCACCGGTCACAGTTGTCATGGCATTGATCATCACGCCGATCAAGGCGGCGGCCGCGAGCGGGGTGAGCAGCCCCACGGCCAGCCCGAGGCCGCCGAGGAATTCGGACAGACCGCCGATCACCGCGAAGAGTTTCCCCGTGCGGTAGCCGAGGGCGGCGAATCCCGTGCCGGTCGCCGTTCCGCGCCGCCGAGGGCTTCCCCGCGCCGATACGCCGCACGGAGCGCGGCGTCGTGGGCCGATTCACCCTCGGCTTCGGTCAGCACGGCTTCGGTGAGGACGTCGGCGAGCATGCCGTAGCGACGCTCGGGGATGGAGACCGCAATCGCCTCGGCCACCGGCTCGTACCCCTTCGGCCTGCGGCCGACCTTCCGGATGCCTGTGGATGATCCGTAGTGGGCTTGGAGCAGGCCGACTGTCACCAGCTTGTCCAGGTGGAAGGCCGCCAGCTTGCGGGAGATGCCGAGGTCGTCGGCCACCTCCTCGCGCGTGACCGGACGCCCCTCCTGCCGAATGAACTCGAACATGCGGCGACGCAGATCGTCGCCGAGGGCGGCGAGAGTGGTCAACGAGGTGTGATCCAATCCCACAAAACCATCGTATCGCTAATAAAAATGGGAGAAACCCCTGAATAGCCCTTTCATAGGGCGAAATCCTCATCTTGCTGGGCCGGGGTTCTGCTCGGCAGGCTCAGGGGTAGAGGCCGGCCCGGAAGGTGAACGAGACGAGTTGCGCTCGATCACGTGCGCCGACCTTCGTCATGGCCCGCACCGCATGCGTCTTCACGGTGAACGGCGACACGGACATCTGGGCCGCGATCTCGTCGTTGCCGAGACCGCTCGCGACGAGAACGACCACGTCCCGCTCCCTGGGTGTCAGAGCGTCGAAGCGTCGCAGCAGTTCCTGGTCGATCACCGGGGGCGGACTGTCGGTCGTGTGACTGATGAGCGCGGCCGTCGCGGCGCCCGACAGCGCACCGCCACCCCCAACGACCTCGGTGATTCCGGCGACGAGTTCAGCGGGGCTCACGGTCTTGCTCAGGAAACCGTTGGCGCCCGCGCGAAGGGCGGCGAGGACGATGTCGTCCTGGTCAAAAGTGGTCAGCACGATCACCCGCATCTCTTCGGATGGGTGCTCTTTGCGGATCCGGCGGGTGGCTTCGACACCGTCGATGCCGGGCATCCGGATGTCCATCAGGACCAGGTCGACGGGGTGGTCCCTGAGGAAGGGGACGACCTGGAGTCCATCGGAGAGATCACCCGCAACAACGAGACTTGGGTCGAGCCGGAGCATCGTTTTGATGCCGACCCTTATCTCGTCCTGGTCGTCGACGATCAGAATCCGCGTCATCATATGACGGCTCCCAGAGGGCTGAACTCCGCATGGACCCGGAATCGCCCGTCGTCACTGTCGATCGTCAGCCGCCCGCTGGAGGACTCGACGCGTTCGCGCATCCCCACGAGTCCGAGTCCGCTGCCCGAGCCGGAGCCGCGCAGTGAGTGACCGACGCGGTTCTCCACGGTGACGCAGATCCTGCCGTCGCGCTCGCGCACAACCACCGTTGCCGCCCCTTCTCCATGCCGGTAGGCATTCGTGAGTGCTTCCTGAACGACTCGGTAGACCGTCACGCCGACGCTGGGCTCCACGAAACCGGCGGGGATGTCGATGGAGGACCGGACGTCGAGGCCGATGCTCTCGAAAGAGGCGATAAGGCCTTCCAGGCCGCTGAGCGCCGGGGTCGGCCGGAGCGCCTCGTCGTCGGAGATGTCGTCTCCGAGGCGGAGGAGCGCGAGGATCCGTTGCGTTTCGACGACGACGGTGCGGGCGCTGGACCTGGCTGAGACGAGGGCCTGCCGAGAGGACTCGGCGTCTTCGGGCAGCCCGATCTCCGCGGCACCGAGATGCAGACTCAGCATCGCGACCTGGTGGCCGATGACGTCGTGGAGGTCCCGGGCGATGCGGAGTCGTTCCTCGGTCACCCGTCGGGTGGCTTCGATCTCGCGGGTGGCGATGGCGCTTTCGGCCCGTTCCTCCAGGGTGCGCCAGTGCTCTCGATGGATGCGCAGCGCGGTCCCTGTCGCACCTCCTGCTATGGCTGAGAAGAGTGCGGCGGCTCCCACGATCGCGCCGCCACGGAATCCTCCCAGCGTCATGAACGCCCCCAAGAAGAACGCCGCCACGATGCCGGTTCCGGCCAGCGGCTGCTCCCCCCTGAGGGTGACCGAGAACAGCACGAGCACCGCCATCATCCACACCGACAGGGGGTCGTGGCCCACCGCTGTGACGGCGAAGGACGCCGCACTCGCCACGACCAGTCCTGCCCACGGCCTCCACCATGAGAGGGCGACACCGCCACCGGCGAGAAGCACGGAGAGGGCCGTCGGCCAATCCGAACCTCGCAGGATCACTGCCACGATCTGGCCGGTGAACACCAGCGCGGCCACCGAATAGGCGACGAGGTGCAGCGCCTCGGGGCGGCGGACCCACAGGGGTGCCACGGGCCCGTCCTGATTGTTCTGCGCCTTGACCATGGCCTGATTCTCGTCCACTTGTGCTGCGGCCGTGTACTTCGAATGATGTAGACGGCGAGCCGGGTCCGGGCGGTGGGGACGGCAGACCTCATTCGATTCGAAGTGGATGGCAGATCTACTTCGTTCGAAGTACACGGCCCCTCCCGAGGCCGCCGAGACTCCTCATCGAGGCGACCGTCTCACACCATCACGATCACAAAACGGGACACCCGATGACTGAGACCACCATGACTTCGAGCACGACCACGGCCACGCCGACGCCCTCCGGACTCCGATCGCTCCACCTGATCCGAGTCGCCTTCTCCCTGATCTGGGTGGCACTCGTCGTGACGACCTCCGCCTCGCTCGTGTCGACGGACAGGCCCACAATGATCGCGGCCGTGCTGCTCGTCATCTACCCCCTGTGGGACGTCATCGCCACGCTCCTCGAGCGTCGCATGGCTGGCACCGGCTCCACGGACCGCGTCGGTACCGCCAACGTGGCTCTCGGCCTCGCCACCGCCGCCGGGATGATCATCGCCGTCTTCTCCACCATCGGGACGGCCCTGCTCGTGTTCGGCATCTGGGCCCTCCTTTCCGGAGCGATCCAGCTCGTCGTGGCGATCCGGCGTCGACGCACCGTCGGTGCCCAGTGGCCCATGGTCATCAGCGGCGGACTGTCCGTCCTCGCCGGTGCCTCCATCGCTGCCATGTCCGCCTCGGCGACGAGCAGCCTGTCCACCGTCGCCGGATACTCAGCCTTCGGTGCCTTCTGGTTCCTTGTCTCCGTCATCGCCCTGAGCATCCGCAGCCGACGCGAAAAGCGTTGACCACCGCCGTTGGAGCCACCTCTCCCGGAGGCGCGGCGAGCGCGGCGGCCGTTGCCGTGGCGGCCTCGCGGGCGTTGGGCAGACGGGGCGGCCTGGGCAGGCTGCGGCTCATCGGCGGGATACCTCCATGACGGTGTGGGCACGCCGGACCCCCCACGGATCCGCGTACTCAACGTTTCAGAGCGAATGTTACGGTCGTTACATGACGACGAGGGACCGGGAGCGGTTCCTGCTGGTGTCGGTGAGCACCGCGGACGCGCCCGCGGCGACGAGGGTGCGCGTATGGCGGAAGCTGCGCTCGCTGGGGGCGCTGTATCTGCAGCAGTCGGTGTGTCTGCTGCCCGACCGTGATGCGGTCCGCCGCCAGGTGGCGCGGCTGCTCGCCTCGGTACGCGCCGACGGCGGCACCGCGCGGCAGTTGGCCGTGGACATCGCCGACGAGGCGGAGTACGGGCAGCTGATCGCAGAGTTCAACGCGGAGCGCGACGCCGAGTACGGCGAGGTCGTCGAGCGTGCCCCAGAGTTGCTGAAGGAGCTGGAGATGGAGACGGCTCGCGGCAACGCCACCTACGCGGAGGTGGAGGAGTCCGAGGCGGACCTGGAGCGGTTCGACAAGTGGCTCGCCAAGATCGACGCCCGGGACCACTTCGGCGCGCCGGGCGGTGCGGCGGCTCGGGAGGCGGTGGAGCGCTGCCGTGTGGCGCTGGCCGTGTTCGAGGACGCGGCGATCGCCGCGCAAGCCGGCGCCCACCCGGGCATCCAGTCCGACGAGAGCGTGCTGCCGGCCCCGGCCAAGCTGCGCGCCGTCGAATAGAGGGGGCCGCCACATGTGGTGGGACATACTCATCGCGACCGTCGCTGGCGTGCTCGCTGCCTGGGTGGCGCTGCTGATCACGCTGCTGGTGATCCGCCCCAAGGGCGCGCTGCTCTCCGAGGCTATGCGCCTTCTGCCGGACCTGGTGCGCCTGCTGCGGCGCCTGGCCGCCGACAAGACCCTCCCCAAGGGTGTGCGGGTGCGACTCGGACTGCTGATGGCCTACCTGGTGCTGCCGATCGACCTCATCCCCGACTTCCTGCCGATCATCGGCCACGCGGACGACGCCATCATCGTCGCGTTCACCCTGCGCTCCGTCGTACGGCGGGCTGGGATCGAGGCGGTACGCGCTCACTGGCCCGGAACCGACGACGGCTTCGCCGTGCTGTCCCGGCTGACCGGGCTGAACGGCGCCGCCGACGGCACATCGGCGGCGCTGTCTGAACCACAGCGGTAAACCAGCACCCCGCCCTCCGGCTGCGGGGGCGGAGCCGGAGGCGTGACGGCGAGACGGATCGTGAACGTGGCCCTGGCCGCGTCGCGCTCGACCGCCACCGGAAGGCCGACACGGCATGCGGCGGCCCCTACTGGATCGCCGCTGGGGCCGGCGTGCGCACAGACCTCTCGTACGCCCAACAGGCGGGCCGTGTCGAGGAGTTGGGCCACGAGCACGTCGCCGAGCCCGCGCGCCGACCACGCGGGGCCGATGAGCAGGACCAGTTCCGCGCCGTCGCCGTCGCCGTCGCCGTCGCCGTCGAGGAGCAGACCGGCGAAGGCCACCGGCCGCCTCCCCGGAGTCTCGGCGAGCAGCCCGCAACGCATCCAGGGCGAGACCAGGCGCTCGGCAGCCGCGCGGCAGCCGGTCACCGGCAGCGGCGCGCACGCGGCATGCAGGGCCGCGACCGCCCGCCGGTCGGACCTCCGCACCGCCCGCAGGGCGATTGCCTCGCCTCCCGGAAGCCGCAGGTGCCCGCCGGGCCAGGAGGCCCGGACGCCGCCAGGTGCCGGCATCGTCAACAGCCGGGCGCCGAGCCGCTCCAGACGGGTGAACGGGAGGGTGGGGCGTCCTCCTCGGACTTCACGACGGTGCCCGTCTACGCGGCGAGCGCGGCAGCTTCGGCCTTCTGCTTGATCTCGTCGGTCAGCGGCGGCTCCTTCTTGTCGTCGGTGTCGCCTTCGGCATCACCCGCCGCCTCGGCGCCGCCCGAGCTCTGGGCCGACTGCTGGTTGTCCGACTTCGAGCTGTCGGAGCTGGAGTCGGAGCCGCCACCACAGGCGACGAGGGCGAACATCAGGACGGCGGCAGGAGCGGCGAGGGCGGCGCGGCGGGGCAGTGCACGCATGAAGGTCTCTCCAAACACGGGGGAATTCGCCGGCGGTTCGAAGATCCGGGAGCCGGACCTCCGGGGGGACGGCAACGACCCTAGGAAGAGGCCCTCCAGCAACCGCCCAGCAAACGGAGAGCAGGAGCCCAGCAGACGACCAAGGTTTCACCACCGATACCAGCAGGCGATGAACCACCCTGGGCACGCACGGCCGGTTGGACGCTTCAGCTGTCAGCGGGCGTGCGGGAGTTCGACCTGGAAGTCCGCGCCGCCGTCAAGTGCGTCGGTGAGGGTGAGTGTGCCGCCGTGGCGCTGGACGACGTCGCGTGCGATGGCCAGGCCCAGGCCCGCGCCGCCGTCGTCGCGGCCGCGGGCCTCGTCGAGGCGGACGAAGCGTTCGAAGACGCGCTCACGGTCGGCCGGGGCGACGCCGTGACCGTCGTCGGCGACGCTCAGAACGATCGCGTCCCCCGCTGCCCGCACGGTCACGGTGACCGCGGTGGCGGCGTGCCGCTGGGCGTTGTCGAGCAGGTTGCCGAGCACGCGGGAGAGCTGGGTCCGGCTGCCCTTCACCTCCAGTCCGGCGTCGTCGACGGTCACGATGGGGATGATGCGGTCGGTGGAGGCCCGCTGCGTAACCTCCTCCCGCACCAGAGCGGCGAGATGCACCAAGGCGTCCGCTGGGCGTTCCCCGGCGTCGAGGCGGGCGAGCAGCAGCAGGTCGGCGGCCAGGTGCTGGAGGCGTACGACGTCGTGGAGCAGATCGGCAGTGTCCAGCAACTCCGGATGCTGCTCGGCGACTTCCAGCTGCGTGCGCAAGGATGCGATGGGGCTGCGCAACTCGTGGGAGGCGTCGGCGACGAAGGCATGCTGACGTTCCACCGACTGCTCCAGCGCGGTCAGGGTCTCGTTGGTGGTGCGGGCGAGCCGTGCGATCTCGTCGCGGGAGGCGGGCTCGGGCACCCGACGCGCCAGGTCACCGCTGTCGGTGATCTCGGCCAGCTTCGCGCGGATGCCCTCGACCGGCCGCAGTGCCCTGCGGGTGACCAGCCAGGTCACCGCCGCCACGACGGCGAGCAGGAACGGCAGCCCTGTCAGCATCGACCGAGTGACCTGGTTGAGGGTGGCCTGTGAGTCCTCGAGCGAGGTGGCGGCGTAGACGGTGTAGGTGCGGCCGTCGTAGGTGGTTCCTTGAACGGCGGCGAAGGTGTAGTCGTGGGTCTCGTCACCCAGCTTCACGGTGACGGTCTTGCGGTCCACGTCCGTGCCGACCTTGCCCCTGGCCGGAGTGGTGTCATGGCGGCCGTGGTCGTCATACCCGTCGTCATCGTCGCCGGAGGAATGCCTCGACGTGGTGCTCCTGGGAGCCGGAGCGGGGGCGTAGTCCGTGATCGGGCCGCGTCCGTGCAGGTCTTCACCGGCGGCCAGGACCTTGCCGGCAGAGTCGACGACCTGGACGAGGCGACCGTCGTCGTCGGGCAGGTCCAGCGAGCCGAAACTCCCGTTCAGCGCGGCCTGGGAACCCGCCACCGTACGGGCAGCGATCTCCGACTCCAGGCTCGCCCGGTCGACGAGGTTGTGACGCAGCACGGCGACAACGGCGATACCCGCGGCGACCAGGGCGACGGACACCACCAGCGTGGCCGCGAGCGCCGCACGGGCCCGTACCGAGGAAAATGGCCTAAGCATCGCGGCCGCCATCGGCCTCCAGCCGGTATCCGGCCCCACGCACCGTGGTGATGGAACGCCGCCCGAACGGTACGTCGATCTTGCGACGCAGCGCGCTGATGTAGACCTCGACGATGTTGGGGTCGCCGTCGTAGGCGAAGTCCCACACGTGATCAAGGATGTCCGACTTGGAGACGACCTGCCCGGCGTGCAGGGCGAGGTGCTCCAGGACCGCGAACTCCTTCGCGGTCAGCGTGATGTCCTTTCCGGCCCGCTCCACCCGCCTGGCACCCGGGTCGACGGTCAGGTCACCGATCCGCACCAGCGAGCTGCCCGCACGGGTCCGCCGGCGTAGAAGGGCGCGGATGCGGGCCTGGAGGACCACGTAGGAGAACGGCTTGGTGAGGTAGTCGTCCGCGCCGGTGTCCAGCCCCTCCGCCTCGTCGTACTCGCCGTCCTTCGCGGTGAGCATCAGGATCGGTGTGTCGTCCCCGGCCGCGCGCAGCTGGGAGCAGACCCGGTAGCCGTTCAGCCCGGGCAGCATGATGTCGAGCACGATCAGGTCGTAATCCTGCTCCTGCGCCATGTGCAGTCCGGTGACGCCGTCGTGGGCCAGGTCCACGGCGAATCCCTCGGCGGCCAGGCCGCGGGCGAGGGCGGTGGCGAGGCGTTTCTCGTCCTCCACGATCAGCAGGCGCATGCCCACCAGGGTCTCAGACCCTTCCTGAAGCGATCTTCAGGTTGCTTCAGCTGGGCTTCAGGATGGTTTGGGCAATGTGGTCCACGTCAGGCCGACACGTCGGCATCCCTGCGGCCCAGCCCGCAGACCGAAGAAAGGACCACCTCACGATGAAGGCCCTCAAGCGTTCCCTGGCCGGTCGTCGCCGCACTGTCGCCGCGGTGGTGGCGGCCACCGTCGTACTCGGTGGAGTCGGCGCCGCATCCGCCATCGCCTTCGCCGACGACGACAGCACGTATACGACCGTGGTCCCTATGGCCGGCACGCACGACGACGACGGCGATCATCACCGCTCCGGCACGCACGACGACTTCGACCACGACGGTACGCTCGCCGCGAGCGCCAAGGTCGGCCTCAAGCAGGCCGCCGACGCGGCCACCAAGTCCGTCGCGGGCACCGTCACCGAAGTCGAGCTGGACGGATGGCAGGGCAAGGCCGTCTGGAAGGTCGACATCGTCGACGCCAAGGGCATCGAGCACGAGGTCATCGTGAACGCCGCCGACGGCAAGGTCACCGCCGGCAGGGCAGACCACGACCAGGACACCGACCACAGCGGCGACGCCGCGCTCGCCAAGTCCGCCAGGACGGGCCTGGGCCAGGCAGTGGACGCAGCCTTCAGCAAGGCCCCGGGCACCGCGACCTCGGCCGAGCTCGACGACCACCACGGCAAGACGGCCGCCTGGCACGTCGACGTCACCGACGGCCAAGGCACCGCACACGAGGTCACCGTCGACGCACAGACCGGCAAGGTCACCGCCACGCACACCGGCCCGGCCCACTCGCGCAGCAAGAGCACGGACGACGACCGCGAGGACGACTGAGCAACTGACGCTGTCGGGGGCGAGAGCAGTGAGGGGATCGCTGCCGCCCGGGACACCCTGACGTCTTTGCACACTGCTCGTGGGCCACAGGTGTCACCTCGATCCTCACCGCCTACCGTGCAGGAGCTCGTTGATCGGCGCCCAGCTCGGCCAACGTCACCAGGTCCGTCACGGCGATCAGCCCACCTGGGCCATCGGGAGGGCACCGGGGCAACGGCGGTCGCCCGGTAGGCGATGCCGTGCCGCTCCTGGCCGTTGACAACGCTCTGCCACGGCCGCGCCACCAGACCCGGAAGCGAGACCGGAGCACCGACCGTCAGGCCCTCGGTCACTCCGCTTTCCGGGACAGTGACCGGGATCAGCGACGACTCGCCCTCGTCGATGTACACGACGCCGACGGTCATCAGCGCCTCACCGGTCACCGCATCCTTGGCAATCTCACCGGTCTGCCGATCGCGCACCTTCGGCGCCGCAGCTTCGCTGAGCGGGATCGTGGCCGGTCGAGGCGTCAACGCGGATCACACGCACAGGGATTACTCCTTCTGAGAGTCGATCAACCCGCCGACCTGACAGTGCCCGTCTGTCCCGGCGGCCACGTCGGACGGTGACGAGCCAGCAACAAACGGCTGACAGGCGAGCGCCCTGTCCACGATCTCAGAGACGGGGAGCTCCGGAGTCGTGCGGTAGATCAAAGTGACGATGTGGGGGCATACCAGCCCTCGCGTCAACGTCTCGATGACCTCGCCCTCTTCACCCTCATCGTCTGCAAACTCAAGATCCAAGAGCCTTTGGATGAGATCTTCCGCTTGATCACGGTTCATGTGGGTCTGCTTCACTCGCTCTCCCCGTTCGTCGAGACGGAAGAATGGGCCGGCCAGCAAATGGCGACCCTTCGTGCTGCCGGATACGAACCCACCACCCGTCACGGTGATGACGACTATCTTCACGACCACCTCGATGTCTTCGGCGACATCGGAGAACGGGTCTGCATGAGGAACGTGATCGGGGCGCGATCCTCATCAGCCACAACGGATGCGGGATGACCAGCTGGCTCATCGTCGTCGGCCCGCACCGCGGGGAACTCCGTGACCGGGACGTTGGGATCAACCCGCCCTATGAGCCGTTCGTCGATGCGCGTGGAAACCGCCATACCTTCCACACCTGGTATCTCGAATGGCTCGAGCAACGCGAGAGGGAAGCCCGGTGATCCTGGGACGGCGTTCCTGGCCCAACCTCGGCTCCCTCAACTACGACCACGTGGATTGCCGACAGGCACCGCCGACTTACCCGTGATGGATCACTTGGCCGGGTGACAGCAACGAGTCAGGGGGCACCGTTCGCCAGCGCCGGCCGAGTGTGGCGTGCGCGGGTGCGTTTCCGTACCGAGGCCACATAGCCTCTGTTGGCCGCACAGCCGTCGGGCGCTTCAAGGGGAGGGATGCTCATGTGGCAGACGATCGCCAGGTTGAGAGATGTGGCCTGGGTGTTGGCACCATTCGGGTTGGCCCTCCTGGTAGGGGCCATCGTGTACACCCTCGCGAACTACAAGACGGTCACGGTCATGGGCGACTCAATGAAGCCCACATTCCGTCCCGGTGATCGACCGTTGATCGAGCAGATCGACGCGACCGAGATACGTCGAGGTGATGTCGTACTCATCGATCCGCCCGAGCGCTATATGGCGGAACCGGTGTTGCGGCGGGTCATCGGGATAGGTGGCGATCACGTGGTGGGGCTGGGAATCGGGTCACGGTGAACGGAAAGCCACTCAACGAGCCGTATGTGACGGATGGCTACGAGGACCTGGGGGTCGACCCGTACGACGTGAAGGTCCCGGAGGGGCGGTTGTTCGTGCTCGGCGACCACCGTGCGAACTCCAACGACTCGCGTTACCACCTCAGTGAGCAGTCAGGCAGCTTCGCGGCCGCCGGAGTGCAGGGGCGAGTAATGGAGAACTCCGCCGCGCCAACAGTGCTGGTGACAATCGGGAGCCTCGGGACTGCGCTGACTCTGCTCGGCCTCGGAGGTACATAGCCAGACGACGCCCCCAGAGATCGCTTCCGTCCGACGTACCATGGCCCGTGGCCTGAGCGCCTCGCCCCAGCCGGGGAAACCTGTCCACCGCCGAGCGCCCACCCCGGGCCGTGCCCTTGGCCGCCCGCTCCACCACCGCGGCGACGCCTGGGGCATCGGGTCGGCGGTGTCGGGCTGCCTCTGGGAAACGAGGAGTCTTTATGTGGACAGAGCGACTGCTGACGGCGACCGTCGCAGCACTAGTCAGGGGCCTTTCTCATGCGCGGTGGGTATGGGATTTGAACCCACGGTGACTCGCGCCACGACGGTTTTCAAGATCGATTGCGGCTTGTTGAAGGCAGCTCGGCGGTCGTTCAGTGCCCGTAGACGTGACCGCGCACCAACGGGTCGTGCTCCAGGATGAAGTCGGAGACCTGCCAGAACTCCGGCAGCCGTGGATGTTGCAGGGCGGTTTCCCGATCGAGCTTGCGGCCGAAGAGGGGTTCATCGGGATGGGCAAGACCTGCCGTGACCAAGGTGGACGCTGGCTCATCCTGGCCAATGACAAGGCCCACTCGACAGGCGAACGAGACGTGATCATCCCACTGATCAGCCCCGACGCCCCACGTCCCGAAGATCACGTCTATCCACGCGTCATGATCCCGGTCCCGGTGGTGGTAGCAATTCGCGAAGTACACCGCGTACGGCATGCCGTCCGCGTAGACGAAGTTCCAGGCACGTTCGATGGGAGCGTTGCAGCAGTCGCACCGGAACTCGCGGGTCTGCCGGTCAGGGCCGAAGGTCAGTGACATGACGCACATGATGCGGTACGGGTCCGACCCCGGGAGACCGTGGGTCGGCTAGGCCGTCTCTGGGCCGTCCGAGGTCACCCGACGCCGACCGACAACGACAGAAGCCCACGGCATCTGAACTGGTCAGAGCATCATGACCATCGCCGCCTGCACCTCCGGCGTGAACAGCCCGGCGGTCTGCGGCTGTGCCGTGTGGGCGCGAGTGACCGGAAGCAATGCCGGAGGCAGGCAGCGGGGTCCGGGGACCCCGGCTGCGTGGGGCGGTGTGTCAGACCATGGCGAGCCGGTCCACCAGCAGCTCCACCCTGCGCTCGGTGTCCTCCGGCGGTAGCCGTCGCGCCCGGGTCAGGGTGGCCAGTCCGTGCAGCGCCGCCCAGAACGTCTCGGCGAACAGTGCCGGATGGACGCCGTCCCCGACGACCTCGCCGAGGCTTTCCAGCAGGGCGGCGAAGGCGTCCTTCAGCGGCTCGGGGGTGTCCTCGTTCGCGAACGCCAGGCCGCCGTCGAGCTGGAACAGGGCGTCGTAGACCGCCGGATTGCGTTCGGCGAAGTCGAGGTAGGTGCGGGCGAGGACGGTGACCCGGGTGCGGGGGCCGTCCGCGGCGGAGGTCGCGGCCCGCAGCGCCGCGGCCATCTCGGTGGCGCCTTCGAGGGCGACGGCGCCGATGATCTCGCGCTTGCCGCGGAAGTGGCTGTAGAGGACGGGCTGGCTGTATTCGATGCGCTCGGCGAGCCGGCGGGTGGTGACCGCGTCCCAGCCCTGCTGCTCGGCGAGTTCGCGGGCTGTCGCCACGATGAGGCGTTCGCGCTCCGCCCGTTCGCGCTGCTTGCGTTCCTGTACCGACATGATTCGATCCTAGCACCGCTAGACAATCAAGCGGCAGCAGTACTAGCGTTGCCTCATCAGCTAGCAACACTAGATGCCCGGAGGGGTCATCATGCTCAACGCACTCGAGGTGTTCACCACCGTGGTCGTCGGCGTGATGGTGGGGGTGGAGTTCTCCGTCGCCTTCGTCATCAACCCGATCCTCAACGCACTCCCCGAGGACAGTGGCCAACTCGGCCGCGCCCACGGGGGCCGGATGCTCGGCGCCGTGATGCCGGTCTGGTACATCACCTCGCTCGTCCTCGTCGCGGTCTGGGCCATCGCCGGATGGCACCACCACGGCTCCGGCCTCGTCGTCACCGCCGGCGCGCTGCTGATCCTCAGCGTGATCATGTCGGTCCTGCTGCTCGTCCCGATCAACAACCGGGGCAAGACGTGGACCCCCGAGAACCGGCCCGAGGACTGGAAGGAGCAGATGAACCGCTGGGACCGCTTCCACTACGTCCGCGTCGCCGTCATCATCGCCGCCTTCGCCCTGCTGGTCGCCGCCCTCGCCTGAGCCCGCGGGCCGACACCGCGCTGGTGGCGCACGATCCCCATTCCCTGGGCGGCAGCGGGCCACCGAAATCCCGACATCCGGGAATGCAGCTGCCGCTGAGAGCCCGCAACTGCCATCCCGACAAGCTACGTCCCTCGATGACCCGCGCGGCTCCCGTCTCTGGTTCGGGTGAGGTCTTTGATCCAGATCACCGAGGCACGCAGGTGAAGCCCTATGCGGCCCTTCGTCTTCCGGTTGGCGGCCTGGTCCCGTTTCTCCGGGACGACGGCCTTGATGCCGCGCCTGCGCAGGTGGGCGTGGTTGCCGCGGGACCAGTACGCCTTGTCCCCGGCGACCGCGTCCGGCCTGGTGCGAGGCCGCCCCACTGGGCCGCGGACCCGGATCTTCCCGAGCACCGGGATGAACTGCGGGCTGTCGGCCGCCTGTCCCGCGGTCAAGACGAACGCCAACGGCCGGCACTTGCGGTCGGCGGCGAGATGGATGTCGCAGCTGCGCGCCCAAAGGTTGCAGGTGCCAGGGCTGGTGTCGGATGGCGGAGGTCGCGCTTACGGCCATCCCCTCTGGGCACCGCCAAGCGGCGCGCCAGGGTGGTGCAGGTCTGGTGCCCGCGGAGGTGGCCCTGGCCCGTGTCGACGGCAGTTGGAAGTCCTCACCCGAGCCTGCGATCGTGCACGCGGAACGCAGGCGCGCGGCTCGGTCGCTAGAACCACCATCAGGTCAGCGTCGGAACAGTTTCTTCAGGACGGTCCAAATGGGTCCCAGGATGACTATCAAGACAAGACCCACGAACACCAGGAAGCCGCAGTACGCCGTTGCCATGGCGAGGCCCTCGCCGGGTAGGAGGCAGATACTCATGGGTGGTCTCCTCACTTGGATTTACCGATCCCTCGTCCTTCCAGGTCCATCAGGTCGGCGATTCCGGCCGGGCAGGAGGTGTCACGCCTTCGGGCGGTCAGCGTACGGGCTGTACGGGTTTGTGGCGATGGCGGTCACCACCCGAAGAATGGCCCTCGCAGGTAGCCCGCCCGCGACGGGCAGGTACGAAGTCGCTTGTGGAGCCGTGGATACGGGTTCTTGCGGGATCTTGCGGAGGCGTGCCTCTATGTCCATCGTCAAGCGGAGCTGGTCATGCGACGGCTGCTTCGGGGGGGCATGGTTCGTAGAAGGTGCCGTCGCGGAGCATGGCGAAGAGCACGCTGGTGCGGTGGCGGGCGAGGCGGAGGAGGGCCTGGGTGTGGGTCTTCCCCCGGGCCCGGCATTTGTCGTAGTAGGTGCGGGAGGCGGGATCGTGCAAGGCGGCGAACGCGGAGAGGAACATGGCCCGTTTGAGCTGCCGGTTTCCGCCTCGGGGTGCGTGTTCGCCGTGGATCGAGGTCCCGACGATTTGGTGGCCGGGGCGAGTCCGGCGTAGGAGGCGAAGTGGGCAGCGTTGGGGAAACTGGTGCCGTCGCCGACGGTGACCAGCAGCACGGCGGCGGTCCTGACCGCGACCCCCGGCATCGAGGTCAGGACCTGGGAAAGAGGGTGCTCCTCCAGCAGGGCTTTGATCTGGGCTTCCAGAGCCCGGCGCTGTTCGTGGACGGCGGCCAAGGGAACGGGCCAGGGACGGCAGCCGGCGTCCCGTGCGACGGTGAGCGGGAGGGCGCCGATGGAGGCGGTCTGGTCGACGATGACGAGCACGGTGCCGAACTTCGCGGCCCGCTGTCGAAGACGGCCCGCAGCTTCGGCTCGCTGTTGGGCAGCTGCTTGTCGAAGACCTTCTTGCCGGCCGGGGTGAGTCCGTGGCCGTGGCGAGCGAATTTTGCGACGTCCAGGCCGAGGAAGACGCCCACGTCGCCGATGCCGAACATCGTTCTCCCAACTGCTTCGGTGCGGTGCCGGCCAGGGAGTTGGCGCCGTACGCGCGCATCCACGTTATGCAGACCTGCCGCCCGCGGGGATGCCGGGCATTGCGCTCGGCGGGGCGGTGGCCGGACCTCTCATCAGCGTCTCCAACGGCGCCCCTCGGGCCCGGTGACACCACCTCCCAGGTCATGCGTGAACCGGTGTTGGGGTGAATGGCGACCACTGGTTGCCCAGCTACCTCTCAGGGCTCGCTCCTCGCTCCGCACGTTCGTCCTCGAGTCGCCGTCGATTCGTTCGAGTCAGCCGACCAACCGCGAGCGGGACGGCGGCGTTGATCTGCGACTGGAGAACGTGCGCCATTCGTCAGAGATGCCTCAAATCGACCCACACCGTACGACGCACCGTCAACCCTCCCCTACCTCCCGTGCCTTCACAACCAGAGGAAACACTGACCTACTAAGCTTTTTAGCTCCAGGGTTTGAACTGACTACATGAAAATCACTAAGGTCTAGGTCGAACTCCGCACAGGTGATCACTCGCAGCGGGTGAGTGACGGCGGAGGGCACCGCCCACCGGCGTATCGGTAGGCGGCTGGAGGAAGAAGGAGCTCGCCCCCGTGGCGTCCCACCGTCGACCCAAGCAGCCGAGCCGTGCGCGCGTGAGCGTGCTCACCACCGTGGCGGCAGCGGCCGTAGCCGTCAGTGCCCAGGCCGCGAACGCCGCCCCGAGCGCGAAGCCGAGCAAGGACGAGGTCAAGTCCAAGGTCGACAACCTTTACGAGCAGGCGGAGCAGGCCACCGAGAAGTACAACGGGGCCAAGGAGAAGCAGGAGAAGCTCCAGAAGGAGATCTCCACCATCCAGGACAACGTCGCCCGCGGCCAGCAGGAACTCAACAAGCTCCGTGACGGTCTCGGTTCGATGGCGGCCGGCCAGTACCGCACCGGCGGGATAGACCCCTCGCTCCAGCTCTTCCTGTCCGCCGACCCGGACGACTACCTCGACAAGGCCTCCACGCTCGACCAGTTGAGCGGCCAACAGGTCGAGGCGCTGAAGAAGATCCAGGACAAGCAGCGCGAGCTCACCCAGGAGCGGTCCGAGGCCTCCTCGAAGCTCAAGGACCTCGCCGCCACCCGCACCGAGCTGGGCAACAAGAAGAAGGAAGTCCAGGGCAAGCTCGCCGAGGCGCAGCGGCTCCTGAACAGCCTCACCGCCGCGGAGAAGGCCGCGCTCGCCGCCGAGCAGGACCGCGCCAGCCGCGCCTCCGCCGACCGCGTGCAGCTGGGCAATTCCACCCCCGCCTCCGGCCGGGCCGGCGCCGCGTTCTCCGCCGCCCAGAGCAAGGTGGGCACGCCGTACGTCTACGGCGCCACCGGCCCGTCCTCGTTCGACTGCTCGGGCCTGACCTCCTGGGCCTACGCGCAGGCGGGAGTCTCCATCCCACGCACGTCCGAGGCGCAAGCCAACATAGGCACCCGCATCTACTCGCAGAGCCAGCTCCAGGTCGGCGACCTGGTCTTCTTCTTCAACGACCTGCACCACGTCGGCCTCTACGCTGGCAACGGCCAGACCCTGCACGCACCGCGCCCCGGGACGGCCGTGCGGTACGAGTCGATGAACACCATCGGTGGGCCGTTCATGTTCGGCATCCGCGTCTGACCTTGACCCTCCAAGATCGATGCGGTGCGCCACCCGAACACACGACGCACGTCGGCCGGCACTGATCCACAGTTCATCACCAGAGGGTCGTAGATCTGGCCGACCGGCTCACGAAGTTACGCCCCGCCCCTGACACAGGTCGTCGGCGGGGCGCGGGAAGCGACAGCCGAGGCCGTGATCGCCCAAGGTCGAGCACGACACGCGAGGCGGTCAGGGTCACCTTCTCGACCCGACCGGTGCTCTTACCCTTCTTCTCCGCGGCGGCGACCGCCGCGCCGTCGGGGCTGATCCGAGGGGGGCGGCACCGAAGTTGCCGGAGCCGCTGCTGCACTCGGCGAGCGCGCCTGCGCCCGCGGCGCCGACCCCGGCCAGCCGGACGGAGGAGTCGGGCCTTCGGGGGCCATCCGGCCGGCACCCACGCGCCAGCCTCTCGGCAGGCCACCCGGAAGTCGCCGTTTACCTTCTAGCGGGACCAGGCTCCCGCGGACCAACGTCGGTAGGTTGCGTCCTCCCGGAGCTCCGACCGACTGCTTGCGCCGTGGGTAATCCAGTTCCCTCAGCGCGCTTGCCGACCGGCCACGGCGAACAGCGCCATGGTCGCCGCATCGCCCAACCGGAGCGGTTGGTACGCCTGCAACAGCAGCGCGAGGGACACCTGGAAGAGCAGGGCGTATGAGCCGTTCACGGACCGTCATCAGGGCACTGAGCGAGGGGCAGCAGCCGTACCCGGCCTACAGCCGGTGCTGCGGCGCGTGGCCGCTCGGCTCGGCAACGGGCCACCGGACAAGACGGTCACCGTTGACTGCCCCACCGACGTTGCCGCCGCAATCTCCGGAGGCCGGCTGGAACGTGCCGTCACGAACCTGATCCGCAACGCCCAGCAGCACGGCCACGGCCCCATCGCAGTGACCGCCCGCCAAGAGGACGGGCAGATCCGCATCGAGGTCCTCGACCACGGCCCCGGCTTCCCGCCCGACCTCCTCCCCCGGGCCTTCGACCGCTTCACCCAGTCCGACCGCGCCCGCACCACCACCGGCACCGGCCTCGGCCTGGCCATCACCCGCCATCGCCCGCGCAGCCGGGGGCAACTACGGCGCGGCCAACCACCCCGACGGAGGCGCCGTCGTCTGGATCACCCTCCCGGCGATGTGGACATAACCAGCGTTGATGTGTAGCCCCGTAGCGGCTGACTCAACGCGGGTGAGAAGTCCGCGGCCTCGTCCTCGCCGAGACCACCCTGGCTCCGTCCAGGCGCAGTGGGCCTGCCACCGGACGGCGTGTCCGCATCGAGGGGGACGGTTCGCGGGGTGGTGTCCCAGGCCGGCGGAGTGCTGCTGGTGGAGACGGTCCGCAAGACCGGTCCGGGCCAGGCGATATCGTCACCAAATCGGCAAGTCGCCTCGACCCGTCGAGCCGGAGATGGCACCGTAATGGCGCGTGAAACTGATCGGAACCAGACAAACCGACCGCTCAGTGCGCTGGAGGCTCCTGCTGGCCAGCGCCACCATGCTCTTCGTCGAGCTGGCGCTGATCAGATGGGCGGGCGCCAACGTCGTCCACCTCAGCTACTTTTCGAACTTCATCCTGCTCGGGTCGTTCCTGGGCATCGGCATCGGGTTCCTGATCCCCGCCGTGCGCGGGCAATGGCTCAAACGCTGGGCAACGGTCCCGCTCGCGGCGCTCGTCGTCCTGGTACGCGAGTTTCCGGTGCAGGTGCGTCAGAGCAGCGACCAGGTCATCTACTTCACCACCGTGAAAACCACCGGCCTGCCCGAGTGGGTGACGCTGCCGGCCATCTTTCTCCTCACGGCAGTGATCATGGCCGCGATCGGCAAGATCACCGCCGATCTCTTCCGCCGGCTTCCCTCGCTCGATGCCTACCGTTACGACCTGCTCGGCAGCCTCACCGGCTCGGTGTCCTTCGCCCTGCTGTCCTGGCTCCGCGCCCCGTCGGTCGTGTGGGGCGTACTCGCCGCCGCGGCCCTGCTGATCCTCGGCGGACGGCGCAACACCCTGCGGTACGGCATCCCCCTCACGGCGATGGTCGCTGCGCTGTTCGTGGAGACGACGACGGCCGGCATCTCCTGGTCGCCCTACTACAAGATCCAACTCACGCCCTTGACGCCCACCACCCGGGGGTACAGCATCTCCGCCAACGGCGTCCCGCACCAGAACATCGCGCCGCTCCCGGTGCTGATGCAAAAGAACTCGCCCTATCGGCAGGCGTACGACCAGACGCCCGGCAACCCGCACAAGCGGGTGCTGGTCATCGGAGCCGGCAACGGCAATGACGTCGCGGTCGCGCTGGCGCACGGAGCGCAGCGTGTGGACGCGGTCGAGATCGATCCCCGGCTGCAGCAGATCGGCGCACAACTGCACCCCGCGAAGCCGTACGACGACCCCAGGGTGCACGTCCACATCAACGACGGACGGGCCTTCCTGGAACGGACGAGCACCAAGTACGACCTCGTCGTCCTGGCGCTGCCGGACTCGCTGACGCTGGTGGCCGGGGCGAGCAATCTGCGCCTGGAAAGCTACCTGTTCACCCAGCAGGCGTTCGAGGCAGCGCGCGATCACCTGGCGCCGCACGGCGCGTTCGCCATGTACAACTATTACCGGAAGAGCTGGCTGGTCGACCGCTTCGCCGGCTCCCTCGATGACATCTACGGCCACGCCCCCTGCATGACGACCTTCAGCAAGAACGCGGCCGTGCTGGTGGCCGGGATGACGGCCGCCGACCAGTCGTGCGATCAGATCTGGCAGCCCAGCGGCGCGGTCCCGGCGGCCGCGAGCGATGACCACCCTTTCCCGTATCTGCTCCACCGGGACATTCCCACGCTGTACCTGGGCGCGCTGGGCGCGATCCTGCTGGTGACGCTCCTGGCGGTGCGCCTGACCGGGGTTCGCATCCGAAGCACGGTCCGCTACACCGACATGTTCCTGATGGGCGCGGCCTTCATGTTGCTCGAAACGAAGAACGTGATCGGCTTCGCGCTCTACTTCGGTACGACCTGGCTGGTCAACGCCCTGGTCTTCATCGGCGTCCTGCTCGCCGTCCTCGCGGCGGTCGAGGTCCGGCGCAGGCTACGGCGGGTCAACCAGCTGCTCCTGCAGCTCCTGCTCTTCGGCACCCTGGCGGCAGCTTGGCTCGTCCCGGCGCACGCCGTGCTCTCGCTGCCCTTCGCCGGACGGCTCGCCGCCGCCATCGCCCTCGCCTTCGCCCCCATCTTCTGCGCCAACCTCATCTTCTCGGACCGCCTCGCACTCGCCCCGGACCCGACATCCGCGTTCGGCGCGAACCTGCTGGGCGCGCTGACCGGGGGCGCGCTCGAGTATCTGGCTCTGGTGACGGGCTATCAGGCGCTGCTGCTGGTCGTCGCCTTGTTGTACCTGGGGGCATGCGTCGCCATGCGGTTCGCCGGGCGCGGGCCGGCCGGGCAGTCACCGCTGGTGCCGGACGAGACGGTGACCCTCAACAGCCGATAGAGCTTGGTCAGGTTGGTGTCGACCGGGAGGCGGTGGCCATGGCGGAGCGCAGCGGATGGCTCGCCCTCGATCAGACGTCGATCTGTAAGGCCGCTGCAACGTAAAGATGTGTGGTGGTGCCACCGGGATCAGCCGACCAAACCGGACGGCTGATCCGCCGCTGCGCCCCCGAGGAACGCACCTCGGCGCTCGCCGCCCCGTTCCGCCTCTCCCAGGGGGGTGCCGCAGCAGCAGCCCCGACACACAGTGACCGTGCACCGGGGGCGCCGCCTGCGCCGTGGGTGCCTTGCGACGGCTCACTCGGCGGCCCGCCTCCAGGCCGCCTCGCGCAGCAGTCGCAGTCCGTTGAGGCCGACGATGACGGTGGAGCCCTCGTGGCCCGCGACGCCCAGCGGCAGCGGCGGGTGGCCAGCCAGGTCCCAGATGACCAGGCCGGTGATGAAGACTCCGGCGATGACGAGGTTCTGGACGACCAGGCTGCGGGCCCGGCGGGACAGGGAGACCACGGTGGGGACAGTGGCGAGTTCGTCGCGGACGCTGACCGCGTCGGCGGTCTCCAGGGCCAGGTCGGATCCCGCCCGGCCCATGGCGACGCCGGTGTGGGCGGCGGCCAGCGCGGGTGCGTCGTTGACGCCGTACCCGACCACCATCGCCTTGCGGCCGGCGGCTTCCAGCTCCCTGACCGCGTTCACCTTGTGCTCGGGCAGCAGCCCGGCCCGTACGTCCCCGATGCCGACATCGGCGGCGAGGTCGGCGGCGGCGCGCGGGTTGTCGCCGGTCAGCAGCAGAGGCGGCATCCCTGTCAGGGAGGTCAGCGCCACGACGGCCGCGGCGGCAGCGCCTCGCCCAACACACAGAAACTGAAGAGCAAGGCTGGGCTTGGTCAACCTGGTCATTCCAGGGCTTCGAGGGTGCGTCCGCGTCCCGCGGATCGTCGGTGACCTCTGTGCCGGCGGTGGTGCCGCCATCCGAGGCCGGCACAGTATCGACCCGCCTGCGGGCGATCGCCCACTCCTGCCATTCCTGTTCGGCTGCGGCGATCTCGGCTGAATGCGGTCGGCCTAATGAGGCGCCGCGCGGCGGTAGTCGGGAGACCTGACGCCCCGAAAGCTACCCGGCGGTTAGTTTGCAGTGATGAGGGACTACCTCCGCCACCGCGAGCGCATGTACCGGCTGCGACGTGAGATGCCCCGGCAGCAAGCACAGGGGAGGACCGAATGACGGCACCGAGTCCGGCCGGGTGGCGAACCGTCGTCCCTTGAGGTCCCGCCGACAGGGGGCGCCCCTCCCGGGCCCGGAGCGCCTCCCCAAGGAGTCGACCGTGGCTTGCCGTGTTCCGGCAGGCGGAGTCCCGCCGATTGTGCCAGTGACCGGCGTATCCGCGGACCGCACCCCTATGGCGCAATGTCTCGTACATGGGCGACGCGAGCAGGGGTGCCGCGGAAGTACGAAGGGGCCGGCCGATATGAGCAAAAAGCGAGTGACGGCGTCGGCACGGGCGGCCAAGCGTGCACTTCGCGTGCGGCGGCTGACATGGTGGCATCGCATCTGGGGTCCCGCCGCCGTACTGCTCGGCGTGGCGGCGGCGACGGCGACGGTCGTGCTGCTGGCCTCGGTGCCCGGCCTCGTGGCCGACGTACGGGCGTTCCGTGCCGCCCGGCCGTGCCCGATCACGGGTCCGGTGGCCCCGGGCCTCGACTGTCTCCGCTCGGTCCCGGCAACCGTGGAGGGCAAGGTCATCCGCGAGCAGACGAAGAACAATGAGTACACACTCATGCTCCGCGGCTCCGACAGGGTCCCCGCCTCACTCGACATGGGCTGGCCGGACCCGCTGCTGAGGCAGCTCAACAAGGGCGACACCGTGACCCTGACCGTCTGGCGCGACTACACGACCGCGGTCATCAAGGACGGCGTCACCCAGGAGTCCGCCGACACTCCCCTCGGCGAGCCGGAGTTCATCACGGCCCTGGCGCTCGCCCTACTGGCCGTGGGCCTCTACGGCATCTACGCGGGCACCGTCGCCGCCCGCCATGCGGCCCGCTATGCCCAGGAGGGGCTGCCCGTCCCCCTCGTGACGCTGGGCACCCAGGCATTCTGGTCCGCCCTGGCCGCCTTGCCTGCCGTGATGGTGGGCGACCTCACCGGCCCGGTCGGCGTGCTGATGACCTGGCTGGCTCTGCTACCCCTGATCCGGCTGATCGCGCTGCGCTTGGAGCCGAAGAGCCGCGGACGACACAGCCGCCCGCACCCGAGAGCCCATCGCGCCTAAAAAGAGGATGCCGATCGCAGCGGCGCCGAAGGACTCCCGGGTGACGGCGTCGTCGCTGCGGCCCAGTGTCTGACCCGTGGGTGATCCCGGACCGGTGGCCAGGACGAGGAAGAAACTGGGTATAGCGGGCCAGTTCAGGCGGCGGCATCGAAGCGGACGCGATCGGCCATAGCGATTCGAGCCACCTCGCTCTCGTCGCTGTGGTGACCGAGGATGAGCAGGTCGCTGGAGGCAGGGCCGCCGTCGCGGTAGAAGAGGGCAAGGTTGCCCCAGGGAGCGTAGTAGGCGAGGTCACCAGCCTTGGGCGCGGCTGGGTCCGGTGCGTTGGTGGTGTCCAGCTTGCGCGGCGGGTAGCCGATGCGCTCCGTGTGGTGGAAGTCCTTCAGGTCCAGGGTGAGCGAGAGCAGGTCGGCGAGGTCGCGTGCGGCGGGGCTGCCGTTCAAGGCGGCGGCCACGGTGTGCCCGTCGACGGTGAGCCGGAGGATCATGGTGCTGTTCCTCTCGAACGGTGTGCTGTCTGTCCGGGTGGGCGGGATGCGAGGAGAGCCGTGGCCGGAAAGAGGAGAGCGGCCGTGATTTCGGATGGTCCTCGGGCAGACCTCGCATGCCGGCTGCGGAAGTTGCGGGACGGCGAGGGAGTCACTTTGCGGGCGCTGGCTCAACGCGCGGGCTACTCCCCTGCCACCCTGTCCGCAGCGGAGAGCGGGCGCAGGGCACCGACCTGGGAGGTGACGGCGTCCTTCGTCCAGGCGCTGGGGCAAGACCCCCTGCTGTGGCGCTCCTTATGGGAAGCAGCCCAGAGCGACGGCGTTCCGTCCGGTTCGCCGCGCCCGCCAACGACGCCGTCACCGGACGCTTCCTTTCTGGCGTCCGGTGACTGGTTGGGCGCCGCCGTCGCGGTATCCGCCTCCGCCGATTCGATCGGGCAGCCTTCCCCCGGCTTTGTATCCGCCCGGCGGCGCCGGATCACTCTCACGTCGATCGAGGTGGTCGCCGCGCTTCTCGCCGCCGTGGCTACCAGTCTTGCGGTGAGTCATCCAGACGCGGCGGCGGAGCGGTCTTCGTCAGCCCGGCAGGAGGGCGCGGTCCGTAACGAGTGGCGCACACTGCCGGAGGCGCGGTCCACCCCCGGCCCTCCCGCGGACGCCACCGACCCCATCGAGACCGGCTGCGGCTCACCCAACGTCGTCGCGCAGGTCATAACGTTCGACGAAGTCCCATTGCGGCTACCCAACGGCATGGACTTCGGTCGGCTCCTGCTGCGCCACCAACCGGGCTGCCGCACCAGTTGGGGGCTGGTCAAGGGGCCGCACAACGCTCAGCGCCGGGTGCATATCAGCGTGCTCCGCCCCGTGGATCACGTCGTCGTGACCAGTTCCTTCGCCGGGCAGAGCGTGGACAGCCATGGCCAGCAACTGTCCACGGCTGCTGGCTGCGTGTACGTGGAGGCCTTCGTCGAGACGCCCGAAGGGCGGGGCCTCACGGCCCGCACACGTTGCGCCTGACAGCGGCCAACGAACTGCCGACGCGACACGTGGGTCAGCGACGCCTGTGCCGCACGGAGCGGCAGCCCCTCGAGCACGGCCGTTGACCTCGCCGAAGCGAGCAAGCGGGCTTGCCCCCGCCACAGACGGGCGTCGGGGCTGACTCCGACAGCGGTGTGGTGGGCGGCGAGTGGGGTCTCCGCCGGAATGCGTGGGTGCAGCTGGTTAGGCGGCGGAGTGGGTGATGATGCCGGTCTACTGGCCGGTCGGCGCGTTGGCGGGCACGGTGATGACCACAGTCGGGTTCCAGCTGCAGCTCTCGTTGCCGCTCTGCCCGCTGTAGGAGAACGCCGTGCGCGCCGCGTTCAGCGTGACCCGGTTGCCGGCGGTGCTCACAGCTCGTGCTGGATGGGCTTGTGCCGATCATCCTTGATGAGCTCGACGACGTACCGGAGCTGGTCGACGACCGCCGGCCTCAGCGCTTCTCCTCCATGCTGGTCGTCCCGGCGCCAATAGTCCTCGATCGACGCTCGTAGTGCCTTGAGGGTAGAAGGGCTCGGGCGGGCCCGGGAGGTCAGAGCAAGGAAGCTGTCCGCGTCTAACCCTGGCAGAGCGGTGGGCGCTGCCTCGTGCTGTGGTTCCTCGCGGCGGGGCGGTTGGCGCTCGGCGGCGGTCAGATCGGCAGGCGTTTCCCACGGCCGCCGGGCAAGCCCGACCATGTGGCCGGAGATGCGTAATCCGTCGGCGACACGCTCGATTACGTCCATGTGGACCAACTGCCGTAGTTCGGCGGTGCCTTCACCGACTTGATTGGGCGTCAGGCCTCAACGGCGGGCGATCATTGACGGGTAGATGCCCGAGCTGATTGCGGGGGCGTAACTCGGTGCCGTGATCTGTGACTGACAGATCGGATCTCTCGCGATGTATTGACGATCTCGCGCACCATCCCTACCTTTCATGAGCGGGATAGCTCCGATGAATTCTTACTGAGTCCGAGCCCCGGGAGGCGTCATGCCGATACCGTCCAGAAGAACCCTACTCGCGACCGGCTCCGCGCTCAGCGGAGCGCTACTGGTCGGAGGGCTGCCGACACCGGCTCGGGCGGCGGACGCTTTGGAACACGGGGCCGCACCCGCGACGGGTCCGGGCCGTGTCGTCGCCCCCGACGACGCCTGGCGCACGGTACTTGACGACGCCGATCTCGTCTGGCGCCGCATGCCGAAGACCTGGTATGAGGGGCCATATCTCGGCAACGGTCTGCTCGGCTCCGGGATCTACGCGGAGCCCGGAGCCGCGACACGGGCCGTCCGCTTCAATGTGCAGCACTCCGAGGTGCAGGACCACCGCCCTGAGTTCGGCTCCCTCTTCGGCCTCGCGCGGCTGCCGATCGGACACTTCACGCTGGAGCCGGTCGGCACGATCACGGGCCTGGACTGGCGGCTGGGCCTGCGCGACGCCGAGCTGACCGGCACGCTGACCACGGACCGCGGCTCCCTCGCGCTCCGCGTCTTCGTCCACACCTCGCGCTCGGTGCTGGCCGTGGAGGTGACCCCGAGCGAGGGCGAGCGCGACTTCGCCTGGGCGTTCCACCCGGCGAACGCGATCAGTCCGCGCGCCGCCTTCATGCCGCTGCCCGACGGGTACCGAGGTAATCCGCCCGCCGAGGTCGAGGAGCACGACGACGTGTCGGCCGCCGTGCAGCCGTTGCTCGCGGGCGGGCAGCACGTCACCGCCTGGCGCGAGCGCACCCGCGGCGATCGGCGCACTCTGTACGTGCATGTGGCGCACTCGTTCCCCACGTCGACGGCCCGTGATCGCGCACTGCGAGCCGTGCGCGACGTCTCCGTCTTGCCGTACGAGGCGCTGGCCGTCACGCATCGCGCCTGGTGGCGCGACTTCTACCGCAAGAGCTTCCTGTCCCTGCCCGATGCCCGCATCCAGCGGTTCTACTGGATCCAGCTCTACAAGGCCGCCTCCGCCGCGCGCCGTGACGCGCCCGTGATGGCGACCTGCGGCCCCTGGCTGGAGTCCACACCCTGGCCCAACACCTGGTGGAACCTGAACGCGCAGCTGGAATACTGGCTGATCCACGGTTCCAACCATCTGGAACTCGACGCCGTCACACGCGTGTTGAGCGAGTTCCGGGAGAACCTCGCGAAGGAGGTGGCGCCCCCGTACCGCGGCGACTCACTCTGCATCCCGCGCACCACGGACCCGTCCCTGGTCAACGGCGCGGCAAGCACTCTCACCGGCTACGGCGTCGGCATCCCCGGCCAGAATCCGCCCACGCCCGAAGTCGGCAACCTCACCTGGGCCCTGCACAATGTCTGGCTCAGCTACCGCCACACCATGGACGAGTCGATCCTGCGCGATGTCCTCTTTCCCCTTCTGCGCAAGGCGATCAACTACTACCTGCACTTCCTGGAGCCGGGCGCGGACGGCAAACTGCACCTGCCGGCGACGTTCTCACCCGAGTACGGCGGCGACTCCCGCGACTGCAACTACGACCTGATGCTGCTGACCTGGGGCTGCCGGACGCTGCTGGAGTCGGCCGAACTGCTCGGCATCGACGACGAACTGGCCCCGCGCTGGCGCGAGATTCTGACCAAGCGCGTGCCCTACCCGACGAACTCCAACGGCTTCATGATCGGTGCCGACATCCCGTTCGCGAAGTCCCACCGTCACTACTCCCACCTGCTCGCCGTCTATCCACTGTACGAACTCACCGGCCGCACCCCGGACGAGAAGGCCCTGATCGAGAAGTCCCTGGCCCACTGGGTGGGCTTCGAAGGCGCCCTTCAGGGTTACACGTTCACGGGCGCGGCGTCGATGTCAGCCCTCCTCGGCAAAGGCGACGACGCGCTCAGGTACCTGGGCCAGTTGATGAGCCGCTTCATCCAGGCCAACACCATGTACAAGGAGTCGGGCCCGGTCATCGAGACGCCGTTGTCCGCCGCACAGTCCCTGCACGACATGGTGTGCCAGTCCTGGGGCGGCGTGATCCGCGTCTTCCCGGCGCTGCCCGCCGCCTGGCGCGAACTGACCGTGCACGACTTCCGCACCCAGGGCGCCTTCCTGCTGAGCGCGGTCCGGGAGGCCGGGGCGACCCGCTGGGTGCGGCTGGTCAGCGAGGCCGGCACGCCCTGCGTGGTACGCCATGGGATCGCGGGGCCGGTCGACGTCCGGGACGGGCGGGGCAAGCCGCTCGCATACGAGGACGCGGGCGACGGGGCGATCCGCATAGCCCTCGGCAAGGGCGAGTCGGCGCTGATCACTGCCCAGGGCGACCGTCCCGAACTGCGGATCGGACCGGTCAGGCCGAACGCACCGGCGCCCGGCTGGGGGCTGCCCTCGGCTTGAGCCCCTGGATCCCTCAGATCGTGTGCTCGAGCGCGAGCAGGTGCTGCTTGCGCTCGAGGCCGCCCGCGTATCCGGTGAGCGAGCCGTCGGCGCCGACCCCAGAAGCCGGGCTCGTCGTAGGCCGTACCTGCTGTTCGGGGCGATCCTCACCACGCTCATCCCGCGCCCCGTCGTCGTCCAACAGGCCGTCGGAGGTGACTCATCCGCAAGCCCGCTGATGAGTCGAGGCTTACGGCCCCGTTGCCGCAGGGGCCCTCCGTTCCTTGCTGCCCGGCCCTCAGGTGGCAAGGATCCGGGCCCGGCACCGATGTCCGACGAGCCAGTGCATCCCTGCATCGCAGGGAGATGACCGCGTCACGACAGTGATCCACGGCGTCGTCGTCGCACTGATCCCGACTGCGACGACGAGGGCGGGGTCGAACAACTGCATGACGGTTCGCCACCGTTCGCCGCCGTGAGCAGCGCCGTCATCGCAACCTGGACGAACTGGGCGGGGTGGCTCCGCAGCGCCTACGCCTGAACGAGACCGCCGGCGGGCGCGTGTCGGGTGGCCTACAGTCGGTAGACGCGGATCGCGTTGCCGCGGAACACCGCTTCCTTCTCCCTTGGGCCGAGTGCCTCCGTGAGCGATTCTGCGATCCCGACGACCGCCGCGTAGTCCGCCTCCAGGGTGCAGACCGGCCAGTCGGATCCGAACAGCAACCGCTGCGAACCGAAGGCGTCCAGGACGGTGTCGGCGTAGGGCTTGAAGTCCTCGGTACGCCAGCCGCCGGGGGCGGCCTCGGTGACCAGGCCGGAAAGTTTGCACACGGTGTTGGGCAAGGCGGCCAGGCGACGCAGGCCGGCGGCCCAGGGATCGAGAGCGCCGGTGGCGATCGGGGGCTTGCCGAGGTGGTCCAGAACGAAGGTCAGCCCAGTGAGCCGGGCGGCGGCGTCGGCCGCGGCGGCCAGTTGGTGTGGTTTGACGACGAGGTCGTAGACGAGCCCGGCCTGGGCGACGGCGGTCAGGCCGCGCCGTACGTCCGGGCGCAGCAGCCAGTTCGGGTCCGGCTCCTCCTGGACCTGGTGACGGATGCCGACCAGCCGGTCCCCGCCGGGCCGTTCGCGCAGGGCGGCGATCGCGTCGGCGACATCCGGGGCAGTGAGGTCGGTCCAGCCGACCACCCCGGCGACCAGGTCGCTGCTGGCCGCGAGGGCCAGCAGTTCGGGTGTCTCCTCGGGCACGCAGACCGTCTGGACGACGATCGTGCCGACCACGCCCGCCGTCCGCGCCTCGGTGGCGAGGTCAGCGGCCGAGAAGGACCGGGCGAGCGGGGCGAGGGCTTCGCCCGTGATCCACGGCTGTGGCCGGGCCGCGAGGTTCCAGACGTGGTGGTGCGCGTCGATGATCCGCCGGCCGGTCACAGCTCCCACACCACCGGGAGTCCGGCCTCGGCGCCCGCCTCTGAGTAGTCGTGGACGACGTCGAGGAGGTCGGCCATCCGCGCCTGCCAGGCGACGTTGACCGGGAGGTGTTCCAGTTCGGAGAGCAGTCGGGCGTAGTCCTCGCACTCCAGCAGATGGAACAGCTCGCTGCCGCTGCGCCAGATGATCCACGAGCTGACGCCCGCGGCCCGGATGGCGGTGGTGAGTTCGGTGGGCACCTCACGGTGGGCAGCCTCGTACTGCGCGATCCGGTCCGCGCGTACGCGGGTGTGCAGGGCGATCCTCATGGCTGCTCCGGGTGGGTGGGGTCGACGATGACGACATCCAGGGTGCGGGGTCCGTGGACGCCCTCCACCCGGTCGAGTTCGATGTCGCTGGTGGCGGACGGGCCGGAGACGAAGGTCAGCGGCCGGGCCGGGTCGAGGCGGCGAAGGGCGTCGGGGACGTCCGCGGCGATCTGCTCGGCGCGGATGACGCACAGGTGGTAGTCCGGGACGAGGGTGAGGGCGCGCCTGCCCTGTCCCGGGCCGGTGTCGAGCACGAGGGTACCGGTGACGGCGATGCCCACGGCCGCGAGAGTGAGCGCGCCGTCCAGTGCGTCCAGGGCCGGCACGTCCAGCGGTTCGCTGCGCCACTGCCAGTCGCCGGGCGGGAGCAATCCGGCGGGGAAGCCTTCGGGAAGTGCGAGGTGACGGGCGCGGCGGGCGGTGAGGGCGGCGGCGATGGCGGCGGGCAGTCCTGCCGGACCGGTGCGGGTTACCGTGGCACGGTAGTCCGCTACCCGTTCAGCGAACAGGGCCACGATGTCCTCACCGGGCTGGATGTGGCTTCGGCGGTAGTTCCGGGGAACGGGCACGTCGACCGGAGTCTCGTCGGCGGGGACGTCGGCGAGGGCGGCTTCGATGCGTCCGAGGATCGCGTCGCGGCTGCTCATCGGTCACCTTCTCGGTTCTTGCGCCACCAGGTGCGGAAGGACTCGGCGGGCGGTGTCGGCGTGTCCCGGGCGTCGGACCAGCCGTGCAGCGGGCCGGGCAGCCGGCCGATGCGCCCGTGCCGGGCCAGGGCGCGGCCGCCGAGGGCCGCCACTTTTTGTGCCGCGGCAAGGAGTCGCGGGGAGTCGAGGATGGTGGCGGCGGCCTTCATCGCCACCGCCTCGGCAGTGGGCAGGCGTGCGGTGCGGCGCTTCGACTCGACGGCTTCGGACCGCAGGTGGGCGAGCAGCTTCGGGATGTCGATCTTCACGGGGCAGGCGTCGTAGCAGGCCCCGCACAGTGTGGAGGCGAAGGGCAGGGTGGCCGCGTGCTCGACCCCGGCCAGTTGCGGGGTGAGGACGGCGCCGATCGGCCCGGGGTAGACGGAGCCGTAGGCGTGGCCTCCGGTGCGTTCGAAGACCGGGCAGACGTTGAGGCAGGCGGAGCAGCGGATGCAGGCGAGGGCCTGGCGGCCGACGGTGTCGGCGAGTGTGTCGGTTCGGCCGTTGTCGAGCAGTACCAGGTGGAACCGGGACGGGCCGTCGTCGTCGGTGGTGCCGGTCCAGGTGGAGGTGTACGGGTTCATTCGCTCGCCGGTGGAGGAGCGGGGCAGCAGCTGGAGGAAGATTTCCAGGTCGGACCAGGTGGGGACGACCTTCTCGATGCCCATCACGGTGATCAGGGTCTCCGGGAGGGTCAGGCACATTCGGCCGTTGCCCTCGGATTCCACGACGCCGACGGTACCGGTGTCGGCGACGGCGAAGTTGGCGCCGGAGACGGCGACCCTGGCGGTGAGGAACCTCTGCCGCAGGTGCTGTCGGGCCGCCTCGGCGAGTTCGGCCGGGTCGTCGGTGAGGCCTTCGGGGGCAGGACGGCCCCAGCGGCCCATCTCGGAGGCGAACAGATCGCGGATCTCGGTGCGGTTCCGGTGGATCGCCGGGACCAGGATGTGCGAGGGACGGTCGTCGCCCAACTGCACGATGAGTTCGGCGAGATCGGTCTCGTAGGCGGTGATGCCTGCCTCGGCGAGGTGTTCGTTGAGGCCGATCTCCTGGGTGGCCATGGACTTGACCTTGACGACCTCCGACTCGCCGGTGGCCTGGACGAGTTCGGTGACGATGCGGTTGGCTTCGGCGGCGTCGTCGGCCCAGTGCACGGTGCCGCCCGCCGCGGTGACCGTCTCCTCCAACTGCACCAGATACCGATCGAGATGGCGGGCGGCGCGCTTCTTCACGGCGGCGGCCGATTCGCGCAGTTCCTCCCAATCGTCGAGTTCCGAGGCGACGGCGAGACGCTTGTCGCGGATCGTGGAGGTGGCCCGCTTCAGGTTGGCCCGCAGTTGCGTGTCGCCAAGGGCGCTGCGGGCGGCGTCGGGGAACGACGGAGAGCCTAGCCAGACGACCCCGCGGTCACCAGGGTTGCTCATCACGCAGCTCCTTCGGTGGCGGCGAGGATCTCGGCCAGGTGCATGGTCCGCACCGCGCTGCCCTGCCGGGAGAGGCCGCCGCCGATGTGCATCAGACAGGAGTTGTCAGCGGCGCACAGCACGTCAGCGCCTGTGGCCAGGACGTCTCGCGTCTTGTCGGCGAGCATCGCGCCGGAGGTTTCGGCGTTCTTGACGGCGAAGGTGCCGCCGAAGCCGCAGCAGGAGTCGGCGGCCGGGAGGTCCACGAGGTCGATGTCCTCGACCTCGCGCAGCAGTCGCAACGGCCGGTCGCCGAGGCGCAGCCCGCGCAGGGAATGGCAGGTGGGGTGGTAGGTGACCCGGTGGGGGAAGCGGGCGCCGACATCGGTGACGCCGAGCACGTCGGTGAGGAACTCGGTGAACTCGTGGACCTGGGGCACCAGTTCGGCGACCTGTTGCTGGAGGCCGGCGGGTCCGTACTCCCTGGCCAGCACGGGGTGGTTGTCCCGGATCATGTCCGCGCAGGACGCGGACGGGGTGACCACGGCGTCGTACTCGGCGAAGGTCCGCGCGAAGCGGGCCATGAGGGGAACCGCGTCCGGGCGGTAGCCGGTGTTGAAGTGCATCTGCCCACAGCAGGTCTGCTCCTGCGGGAAGTCCACGGTGTGACCGAGCCGTTCCAGTACGGTCAGCACGGCCCGGCCGGTGCCGGGGAAGAGGATGTCGTTGAGGCAGGTGATGAACAGGGCGACGCGCATCAGCGCTCCTGTGCGGGGGGCGGGACATCCGGAGACAACAGCCCGAGCTCCTTGATTTCCGCCCACAGCGCGTCCGGCACGGGGCGGTTGAGCAGGGCGGCGGCGTCCTCGGCCTCGGCGGCACTGCGGGTGCCGACCAGGACACTCGTGACGGCCGGGTGCCCGAACGGGAAGTGCAGGGCGGCAGCGCGCAGCGGCACGCCGTACCGCTCGCAGACGGTCTTGAGCTCGAGGGCGCGTGCCACGAGGTCATCGGGCGCGGCGGCGTAGTCGAAGGTGGCGCGGGGGCGGGGGTCGGCGAGCAGGCCGGAGTTGAAGACGCCGCCGATGACAACCCCCACGCCACGGTCGGCCGCGAGGGGCAGCAGGTCGACGAGGCCGCGCTGGTCGAGCAGGCTGTATCGGCCGGCCAGGAGGACCGCGTCGATGTCGGTCTCGCGGATGAAGCGGGTCAGCAGTTCGGCCTGGTTCATGCCGACGCCGATCGCGCCGAGCACGCCTTCGCCGCGCAGCCGTTCCAGCTCCGGGTAGGCCTCCTCCAGGGCCTGCTCGGCGTGGTCGTCCGGATCGTGCAGATACGCGATGTCGATCCGGTCGAGGCCGAGGCGTTCCAGGCTGTCGGCGAGGGAGCGGCGGACGCCCTCGGCGCTGAAGTCCCAGACACGGCGGTGGGTCGCGGGGACGGCGAAGCCGGCTGCGAGGTCGGTTCCGTCGGTGTCCGCGGGTTCGAGCAGCCGGCCGACCTTGGTCGACAGGGTGTACTCGTCCCTGGGGCGGTCGCGCAGGGCGGCGCCGAGGCGCCGCTCGGACAGGCCGAGGCCGTAGTGCGGGGCGGTGTCGAAGTACCGCACGCCCGCGTCCCAGGCGGCGGTCACGGCCTGTTCGGCCTGGTGGTCGGTGACCGGGGTGAAGAGGTTGCCGATGCCGGCCGCGCCGAAGGAGAGCTCGCTGACCCGTACGGCGCTGCGTCCGAGCTGGTTCTGGCGCAGGGTCACGGCTGTGGCTCCGGTCGCAGACGCAGGCCCGCCATGCCGCCGTCGACCGCGAGGGCGGTGCCGGTGGTGCTGCCGGTGGCCGGGGAGGCGAGGTAGACGATGGCGGTGGCCACCTCCTGGGCGGTGACGAGGCGGCCGGTGGGCTGGCGGGCATTGAGCGCAGCACGTTCGGCGGCCGGGTCCGGGGCGGCGTCCAGCAGCCGCCCGATCCACGGGGTGTCGACGGTGCCGGGATTGACGCAGTTGACCCGGATTCCCTCGCGGACGTGGTCGGCGGCCATGGCCAGGGTGAGCGAGAGCACGGCCCCCTTACTTGCGGAGTAGAGGGCGCGCTGGGGCAGGCCGGCGGTGGCGGCGATGGAGCAGGTGTTGACGACCGAGGCGGCGTCCGAGTCGCGCAGATACGGCAGGGCGGCGCGGGTGGTGCGGACGATGCCGAGGACGTTGACGTCGAGCACGCGGTGCCACTCTTCGTCCGGGTTGTCCGCGACCGTTCCGGCGGCGCCGATACCGGCGTTGTTGACCAGGATGTCGATGCCGCCGAGCTCTTCGGCCGCTGCTTCGACGGCCGAGCGGACGGAGCGGTCGTCGGTGACGTCGGCGGTGAGGCCACGCAGCGGGGTGCTCACGCCGCTCGGGTCGAGGTCGAGGACGGCGACGTCCACGCCGTGCTCGCTCAGCAGCTGGGCGGTGGCCAGTCCGATGCCGGAGGCCCCTCCGGTGACCAGGGCGGTGAGCCCGTCGAGTTCGGTCTTCATGCGTGGTCCTCCGTGCCCGTGTCCGTCGTGTCCGTGCCGGGCTCGGCCAGGGCCGCGTCGGCCATCCAGAACGCTCCGTCAGGGAAGCTGTAGGTGTCGATGGTGCTCCGATGCATGGTGGCGGAGAAGCCGGGCGTGGTGGGTGCCCGGTAGTGCCCGTCGCTGATCACCACCGGGTCCAGGAAGTGCTGGTGGAGATGGTCGACGTACTCGATGACGCGGTCCTCGGTGGTGCCGGTGAGGGCCACGTAGTCGAACATCGACAGGTGCTGGACGAGTTCGCACAGCCCGACGCCGCCGGCGTGCGGGCACACCGGGACGCCGAACTTGGCGGCGAGCAGCATGATGGCGAGGTTCTCGTTGACGCCGGCCACGCGGGCGGAGTCCAGCTGGAGGACGTCGATGGCGTCGGCCTGCAGGAGCTGCTTGAAGACGACGCGGTTCTGCACGTGCTCGCCGGTGGCGACCTTGACAGGGTGGACGCCACGCCGGATGGCGGCGTGACCGAGGACGTCGTCGGGGCTGGTGGGCTCCTCGATCCAGTACGGGTCGAACTCGGCGAGTGCCTTGGTCCATTCGACGGCCTCGTCGACGTTCCACCGCTGGTTGGCGTCGATGGCCATCCGGACGTCTGGTCCTACGGCCTCGCGGGCGGCACGGCAGCGGCGGATGTCGTCCTGCAGGTCGGCGCCGACCTTGAGCTTGATCTGGGTGAAGCCCTCGGCGACGGCCTGCTTGGCGAGGCGGGTGAGCTTCTCGTCGGAGTAGCCGAGCCAGCCCGGGGAGGTGGTGTAGGCGGGGTAGCCGCGCCGCAGCAGCTCGGCGGCCCGGTCGCCGGCGCCCTGCTTGCCCGTGCGTAGGAGTTCCAGGGCCTCGTCGGGGGTGAGGGCGTCGGTGAGGTAGCGGAAGTCGACCTGGGAGACCAGCCACGCGGGGTCGGCGTCGGCGAGGAGCTGCCACAACGGCTTGCCCTCGCGCTTGGCCGCCAGATCCCAGACGGCGTTGACGACGGCGCCGATGGCCATGTGCATCACGCCCTTCTCCGGTCCGAGCCAGCGCAGCTGGCTGTCGCCGATCAGGTCGTGGTACAGCGAGCCGGGATCGGCGCACAGTTCGGCGACCGGACGTCCGACGACGTGCTCGCGCAGCGCTTCGATGGCGGCGACCTGGACATCGTTGCCGCGGCCGATGGTGAAGGTGAAGCCGTGGCCCTCGTGGCCGCCCGTCGAAGTACGCAGGACGAGGTAGGCGGCGGAGTAGTCGGGGTCGGGATTCATCGCGTCGGACCCGTCCAGCTCCCGCGAGGTCGGAAAGCGGATGTCGTAGGTGTCGACGGCGGTGATCCGCGCGGTGGTTGCGGACAACTCGGTGCCTTTCACGCGTTGATGAGCGTCTGGCGCTGGGTGCCGAGCCCGTCGATGGACAGCTCGACCACATCCCCCGCGCGCAGATACGGGGTGCCTGGCAGGCCGAGGGCCACGCCGGCCGGGGTGCCGGTGTTGATGACGTCGCCGGGGCGCAGCACCATGTACTGGCTCAGGTACCAGACGAGGTACGCGACGTCGAAAATCATGTTCTTGGTGTCGCCGTCCTGGCGGGCCTCGCCGTTGACGGACAGGCGCAGGCCGAGTCCTTGCGGGTCGCCCACCTCGTCGGAGGTCACCAGCCAGGGGCCCAGCGGGTTGAAGGTCTCGCAGGACTTGCCGAGGTCCCACTGGGCGGAGTACTCCAACTGGAACTCCCGCTCGGAGACATCGTTGCTGATCGCGTAGCCGGCGATGTGACCGGCCGCCTCGGCCGGGTCGGCCAGGTAGCGGGCCTCGACGCCGATGACGACGGCGAGTTCCACCTCCCAGTCGGTCTTGAACGAGCCGCGGGGGATCCGCACCGGGTCGTGGGGTCCCACGACGGTGGAGGGGTCCTTCATGAAGACCACCGGCCGCTCAGGAACTGCCGCGCCGGTCTCCTCGGCATGGTCACGGTAGTTGAGTCCAACGCACACCACCTTGCCCGGACGGGCGACGGGAGCGCCGATCCGCCGGCCGGCCACCTCCACGCGCGGCAGCGAACCCTCGGCCAGCGCCTGCCTGACCCGGTCGACTCCGCCGGTGGCGAGGAAGAGCCCGTCGATGTCGGTGGTCAAGCCGGTGAGCGCGAACGCGGTGCCGTCGTCGCCGAGGACCGCGGGCATCTCCGCTCCCGGCTCCCCGATCCGCAACAGCTTCATGTGTTTCTCCCGTCGTCGCCCCGGAGGTCCAGACCCTCCGCCACCTTCAATACATCGGAGGACTCTCCGGAGCCTTGACCATACGAGCGACTGCCGCGACACCGCAAGAAGTCCTCCGATCTTTCTTCGGGAGCCTTGCTCTCGAAACCCTCATATGCTCAGGTCAACATGGAGGTAACGAGTCCTCGCAATACAGATGGAAAACCCGGACATCACCATTGAGATTCACCCGAGGCCCCCTCTTGTCAGTCAAGTTCCCGACTCATAAGGCCCTCGATACCGCAAGCCATCCGATGACTGCGCAGGTGTGCTCCGCTACAGGTTCTGCCACGGACCGCCACGACCGCCCAGCTGCCCGGGAGGATCCTCACCCCTCCCCCGCGCCGACCCTTAATCGCGGCCACGGCCGCCACCGTGACCGTCCTGGCGGGGCTCGCTCATCCGCGATCACTGGAAGATCGAGTCACTCCACCACATCCGCGACGTGACCTTGACCGAAGACGCCTTCCATCTGCGGACAGGCGCCGCACCCCGCGCCATGGCGACCTGGCGACCTGGCACAACCTCGCCATCGGCGCCCTCCTCATGGCCGGCAAGACCAGCATCGTCTCCGCCCTTCGGCACAACGCCCGCGACGTCCGCCGACCGCTCACCCTCCTCGGACTCACGTGATCACGAGTCGGACATCGGGCACCTTTGCCGAAGCCCTGGGCCGACACCCGCAAGGTCTGAGACAGGAATCGGGGAAGCAGCAATAGTGACGCGCCGTCAGAACGCGGACGTGCTCCCGCCGAGGGTGCCGTGCAGCCACTGTTCGACGCCGCCGACGTGCACCGTCATCCAGGACCGGGCCAGCTCGGGGTTCCGGGCGGCGATGGCCTCGCAGATCGCTCGGTGCTGGTCACGGGTGCGCTGTACCGCACCCTCCTCGGTCAGCCCGCGCCAGATCCGCGCCCGGGCGGTAGGCCCGGAGATCCCGTCGATCAGCGAGCAGAGCACCGGGTTCCCGGAGCCGGAGGCGATCAGGCGGTGGAACTCGAGGTCGTTGGCAATGAGTTCGTCCAGCGAGGGCTCCCGCGGAAGACGGTCGAGCACCTCCTTCAGCGCGGCGACATCCTCGTCCAGCATCACCGCCGCCGCCATGGCCGCGGCGGCCGGCTCCAGGATCCGGCGGACCTCGAGGAAGTACAGCACCGTGTCGTCCTGATGGAAGTCGACGACGAAGCCGAGCGCGTCCAGCAGCAGGTCGGGCTCCAGGCTGGTCACGTACGTCCCGTCGCCCTGGCGCACGTCCAGCACACGTATCAGCGAGAGCGCCTTGACCGCCTCCCGCAGGGAGTTGCGCGACAGCCCCAGCCGCTCGGCCAGCTCGGCCTCCTTCGGCAACCGCTGCCCCGGGCGCAGCTCGCCCTCGACGATCATCGCCTTGATCTTCTCGATCGCCTCGTCGGTGACCGGCACAGTGGTGACCTCCTCATGCTGCGATCGCGATTATACATCGGATGAATGAACGCCGTGAACGAAGGTGAACTGACCCGTCGCCTGGCCGCCTCGATCGCAGGGGCGACGCCAGGCAAGTCCGACCTCATCGACGCGGAGAACGCCGCCCGGGCGGTGGTGGCCGGCACCGCAACCGCGACCCCGAAGTGTGCTGAGGGCACGGTGGAGATGATCTGCCACACCAAGATCGCCCGGGACACGACCGTGAAGTTCCGTACCCAGGCCATGGTCACCCTCAAGCCCCTGATCGTCACCGTTCCGGACGAACTGCGCGAACAGCCAGTGCCAGCCGAAGATGGCCCTCATAGAGCGGTGCGCGGGCGTGCGGCCCGGCTCGGTCACCATCGTCCTGGCCTCGGCCAAGCGGTCCCAGCGGTCGCTGGCCCGCCGCTGGTGGACCTCGGCGAGGAGCTTCGTATTTCTCCGCCTCATGCGGCAGAGCACCATTGGCGATCGTCCGCCAGTACATCGAGCAGCAAAAACGTCCGCTCCAAGGTGCACGTCAGAGCAGCCTTGAGATGCGCTCATCCCCGGCGTGAACACCGCGGCTTTCTGCAAGAGTCCCGGCAAGGGGCGTCAACGCCGTGAGCGAGGCGTTCAACAGCGTCCTCATGAACCCCCCGATATCCACATCCGAATTCGAACCACCGGCTCAGCCCTTCGTGGCGCCACCGGTCAGGCCGCGCACGAACTGCTTCTGAAACGCGAGGTAGAAGGCCAGTACGGGCAGTGTGGCCAGCAGCATGAAGGCGAACACCGCGCCGAAGTCCTGCTGGTAGGGGCCGATGGAGCGGAATATCCCGACCGTCACGGTGTTCCCGGCTCCCGGGCCCAGGACGAGCAGCGGTGTGAGGAAATCGTTCCAGACCCAGACCCCGAGGAAGATCAGCACGCTGGCCGAGGCCGGCCGCAGGAGTGGGAAGACCACCTGCCAGAAGGTCCGGAACCGCCCGGCACCGTCGACCGCCGCGGCCTCTTCGAGCTCGCGCGGGATCGAGCGGATGAAGCCCATGAAGACGAACACGGCGAACGGCAGGTAGTACCCGACGTTGACCAGCACGGCGCCTGGCATCGTGTGCATCAACCCGATGGCGTCGAGGATCCGCGTGATCGGCAGCATGATGACTGCGGGCGGGATCATCAGGCCGGCCAGCATGACGCCGAGGACGGCACGGCTCCACCAGCGGCCCGACCGCACGAGGTGGTACGCCGACATCGCGGCCAGCACGGTGGTAATGAGGATCGACGCTGCGGTCAGGATGATGGAGTTGACGAGGCCGTACCAGAACAGCCCGTCCGGCCGGGTCAGCACGTGCTCGAGGTTGTCGAGGGTCGGCGGAACCGGGAGTGCCAGCGGCGATGCGACGACCTCGGAGCTGGGTTTGAAGACGTTGACCAGCGCCACATAGAGCGGTAGGCAGAAGACGGCGGCCACGCCGGTGGCCAGCAGCGGGCGCGCCCACGGCGTTCGGGGGTTCACAGGTTCACCTCTCTCCGTTGCAGGAGCTTCAGCGCGGTCACGCTCGCGGCCGAGACGAGGACGAGCATGATCCCGGCCATCGCGGACGCCATTCCTGGGCGTTGCTCGGAGAAGGCGGTGCGGATCACGTCGAAGGCGACGGTGGCCGTGCCGCCCGTGCCGGGGCCGCCGTTGGTGAGCACGGCGATCTGGTCGTAGACCTTGAACGAGCTGATCATCAGCATCACGGTGTTGATCGTCAACGCGGGCGCGAGCATCGGCCAGGTGATGGCGCGGAACTGTTGCCAGGGGCCCGCGCCGTCGAGGCTCGCCGCCTCCTCAAGCTCGGCGGGGATTCCCGCGAGCGCAGCGAGATAGACCACGACGGCGAAGCCGAGCATCTGCCAGACCATGATCCCGGAGACGGAATAGATCGCGTACGACGGATCCGTGAGCCAGCCTGGCGGGTTCTCGATCCCCATCGAGACGAGCGTGCTGTTCAGCAGGCCGTCGTCGGCCAGGATCGAGCGCCCGATCACCGACACCACCACGGCGGAGAGAATCACTGGTGTGAAGTAGACGCTGCGGAGAAGGCTGTAGAACCGGCCCTGTCGGCGCAGCAGCAGGGCGATTGCGAGACCGAGCAGGTTCGTCAGCAGCACCACGATCACTGTGATCACAACGGTGTTCCACAAGGAGTGCCGGAACCCCTCGTCCCCGAGGAGGTAACCGTAGTTGTCCAGGCCGACGAACGAGGTGTGCGAGCGGGTGGCGCGCTCATCGGTCATCCCGATGTAGAGGGTCCACAGGATGGGAGCCAGGACCATCGCGGTGAAGACCGTGAGGGTCGGCAGGACGAAGACGGCGAAGGCTCCCACCGACGGCCACGTCCAGGTGCGGAACCTGCTTGGCCCACCCGTGCGCCCGGACGAGGCACCAGTGGGCTGACCAGCCGGCGAGATTCCGCCGGCGGCAACCACCCCCGTCCGGGCCCGCGTGGCGTGCGTCACTTCGAGAGCTCCTTGAACTTGGTGTTCAGCGTCGCGACGAACTTGCCCACGTCCGAGCGGCCGTTGAGGAGATCGTTCAGCCCGGCGTCGACCGCGGGCATGAAGCCCGACGGCAGGGCCGGGATGCCGTGCTCGTCGCCGAAGTTCGGCGTCACCGTTCCGTTGGACTCCGCATTCTTGTAGAGATCGAGGGTCTCGTTGTACAGCGGCGGCAGGCCGGCCGGCGGCTTGTAGCCCTTGAGCGCGATGAACAAGCCGTCGTACCGCGCCCCGCCGTCGGCGTTCAGCTTGGAGAACTCGATGGCCCACTGCTTGGCCTTCGCGACGTCGTGGGCCTTGGCGCTCACCGAGAGTCCGCCGCCGGTGAACGCGGGCACGACGAGCGAGCCGTCCTGCGTGGGCATGGGGAAGGCCCCGATCTGCTTCTGCTGCGCCTCGTCCGGGGCTGCCGCGAACCACGAACCCATCGGGTACATCGCGCCCTTGCCCGCGAGGAAAGCGTCCTGCGCCTGTGCGTAGGTGGCCGACAGGTTGTCGACGTTCTTCTTGCCCGCCAGTGCCTTCATCTTGGTCGCCGCTTCGACGAACAGGGGGTCGCTGAAATCCGTCTTCCCGGCGACCAGCTTGTCGAGCCACTTCGGGTCCTTGGCGTAGACCTCGGTGGCCATCAGTTGGGAGAAGGTCCACCGCGGGCCGAGGCCGTCCGGTGCACCGCTGCCGATGACGAACGGCGTGATCCGCGACGCCTTGAGCTTGCCGACCGCGGCGAGCAGGTCGTTCCATGTCTTCGGAGGAGTGGTGATGCCCGCCTTCTCGAAGGCCGCCTTCTGGTAGTAGATCTGCCAGCTCTGCGTGTTGGTGGGCAGTTGGTAGATCTTGCCGTCGAAGCTGTTCGCGGTCGGGGTGACCCAGTCCGCCAGTTCCTTCCGGTTGAACTGCGCGAGCTTGCCCGCCTCCGCCAGTCCGGCAGGGTCGATCGCGACCATGATGTCGGGCAGTGCGCCGGTCGAGTCCAGTTGGCGCGCGTACTCGTTGCGCTGCTCGGCACTGGGCGCGACGAGCTTCTTGATCTTCACCCCCGGCACCTTGGCACTGGTCTTGGCGATGATGTCGTCCCAGTACGCGGCAGTGAGGTTGGGGGTCTCGAAGGTGAGCAGGTCCAGCGTCACGTCGCCGCCCGCTGTGTTCCCATCTGTGTTCCCGCCCCCGACGGCACAGCCTGTCAGTGCGACCAGGCCTAGTGCCGCGGCTATCGCGACGCAGTTGGTCCGCTTGCCCATTGAGGCCTCCTTGCCGGTCGAACCCACCAGGGATGTCACTCGGTCCCGAGGTGTCGCTCTGCCTTGATTTGTTAAGTAAGTTACTTGGCAATATTGCCGTTGCGGCGTCAATCTAGATAGCGTGGCGCCGTGAGTCAAGACACAAGTGGACCCCAGTACTCCGCGGCTCCCGCCGGCCGTGCAGGCGATGCAGGCCTGCTGCGCAAGCTCAACCTCGCAGCCGCAGTGCGGGCCTTCCTCGACACCGTGTCGCTGACGGTCCGCGACGTGTGTTCGATCGTGGGAGTCTCCCGCCCCACCGCCGAGGAACTGCTGGCGACGCTGCTGGACCAGGGCTTCGTCCGTGAGGCGCTCGGGCGTCCGAACGGCGAGCGGTCCGCGGGACGGCCGGCCCGGCGCTACGAGGTCGTGGCCGAGAACTTCGCCGTCGTCGGAGTCGACATCGGCGCCCACAAGGTGGCCGTAGTCATCTGCGACCTGCGCGGGAACGTCGTGGCCATGCGCAGGCGCAGCGTCGATCCCGACCTCAGACCGGCTGGGCGCATCGGGGCCGCGGCGCGTCTGATGGAGGCGACCGTCCGGCAGACCGGGACGAGCTGGGAACACATCCGCTCGGTGGCCTGTGGCATAACCGGCGTGGCGGCCAACGGCTCGGAGGTCAGGGACATCCGCACAATTCCTGCGGGCCAGGACCTCGACGTCTACTCGCTGCCCGGCTTCGACGAGATCGACGTGGTCTCGGAGGTGTCGGGGCGCTTCAAACGCGACGTGCTGGTCTCCAACGACATCCACCTCGCGGCGGTGGCCGAGCACTGGCAGGGCGCCGCCACCGAGGCACGCGACCTCATCTACATGCACGCCGGCCACCGCCTCGGGGCCGCGATCGTCATCGCCGGGCAGATCCACAACGGACGGCACGGCCTGGCGGCGTCCGTCGGCGCCATGAAGATCCTGGGGTGGGCCGACGCGATGGCGAAACTCCACCACGAGAGCCGCAAGCTCGCGGGCTCGACCGCCGAGGAGTCCACAGGCGACGACGTCCGGGCGCTCTTCGAAGCGGCCGCGAACGGCGACCGCACTGCGGTGCGCACCGTCGACCGCGTCGCCAAGGCCCTCGCCCTGGGCGCCTCCACCCTGGTCCACGCTGTCGACCCCGATCTCGTCGTGCTCGGCGGCGGTCTGTCCCGCGCGGGGGACGTTCTGGCCGGTCCGTTCCAGCGGCACTTGGCCGCGACCTCCCTCAACTTGCCGGAGTTCCGCGTGTCCCTGCTCGGCGACGAGTCCGTCGCCCTCGGCGCCGCCCGGCTGGCCCTCGACGATCTCAAGGCGCGCCTGCTCGCCGTGCCCGCATGATCCACTCCCCTCACCGCATCAAGGAGTCACCGAATGATCGAGCCCGGACGCGTCGCCGTGCCCGCGCCCACCGCCCCCGTGTCCCTCTCCGGTCTCGGCGGGACTGAGACCACGACGATGGTCCTGCTGCCGCGGGCGGACGGCTTGCCCGACATCGGTTGGGTGGGGCTTTCCTTGGCGGCGACGGACGTCCGCTCCCTGACGATCCCGGCCTCGGTCGAGACCACTGCCTGGAACTCCTGGCTGATCGGCTCACCGGTCAGCATGCTCCCGGAGCACGCGCGAGGCTACCTGGGACGGCCTGCGCTGCTCGGCCACCGGGTGGGCCCCGAAGGCCCCGGGAGCGACTGGTCCACCGCGTTCGGTCCCGGCTCCGTGGGGTGTGCCGGCGACTCGCTCGTGGTCGAGGCCACCGACGAGGCAGCGGGACTGGCACTGCGCTTCGAGGCCGAAGCCGTCCCGGGAGGAGGGCTCCGCCTCCGGCACCTGCTGACCAACACTGGCCCCGGTCCCTACGTGGTCGACGCGCTCGACGTGGTCATCCCCGTTCCGACCGGCGCGGGCGAGATCCTCGACTTCACCGGGCGATGGGCCCGTGAGCGGCAGCCCCAGCGCCGTGCTCTCGCGGACGGGCAGTGGGTCCGGGAGCACCGCCGCGGCATGCGCAGCCTCGACGGCACCGGTCTGCTCGTGGTCGGTACGCCTGGATTCGGCTACGGCGACGGTGAGGTGCTCGGCGTCCACCTCGCCTGGAGCGGCAACCACCGGTATGCCGTCGAACAGCTCAGCTCCGGCGTCGCCGTCGTCAGAGCCGGCGAGTTGCTGCACCCGGGCGAGTCGGTCCTCGCTGAGGGCGAGACATACACCATGCCCTGGGTGCACGTGGCCGCGTCCGCGCGCGGGCTCGATGGCCTGGCGGATGCGACACATCAGTACGTCCGGTCACTCGCGGCCCATCCGTCCCCGCCCGCACCCGTCATGTTCAACGCGTGGGAGGCGGTCTACCTCGACCAAGACCTCGACACGCTGACCACACTGGTCGACATCTCGGCCAGGCTGGGCGCCGAGCGTTTCGTGCTCGACGACGGATGGTTCGCCAACCGCACCTCCCTCGACGACGGCCTGGGCGACTGGACCCCGGACCCGGCGGTTTGGCCGGACGGGCTGGCGCCGCTCGTGGACCGGGTGCACGAGAAAGGGATGGAATTCGGCCTCTGGTGGGAGCCGGAGGCCGTCAACCCGACCTCGGCGGTCTACCGCGCCCACCCCGACTGGATCCTGCGCACGGGCGACCGGTCGCCCGTGTTGGAACGCAACTGCTACCTGCTCGATCTCAGCCGCGAGGAAGTCCGGGCGCACCTTCTCGACGCGTTCGACCGCCTGGTGGCAGCGCACCAGATCGACTTCGTCAAGTGGGACCACAACCGTGACCAGATCGACGGCGGCGACTCGCGCGGCTCCGGCCGGCCCGCGTCACGGCGGCAAACCCTTGCCTTCCGCAAGCTCCTCGACGAGCTGGCCCGCCGCCATCCCGCCATCTCGTGGGAGAGCTGTGCCTCGGGAGGCGGCAGAATCGACCTGGACGTGCTTGAGCGGGTTCAGAGCGCCTGGACCTCCGACGCCACCGATCCGCTGTCCCGCCAGCCGATCCAGCACTGGACCGCCCAGCTGGCCCCGTTGGAGTACTTGGGCGCCCACGTCACCGCGCCGATCTCCCACCAGACCGGCCGAACCAGCACCCTGGACCTGCGCGCAGCCACGGCCTTCTTCGGCCAGTTCGGCATTCAGTGGGACCTCACGAAGGTGCCGAATGACGAACTGGACCGCCTCGCGTGCTGGATCGACCTCTACAAGCGCCACCGCGCGCTCCTGCACACGGGCCGCTTGACACGTGTCGAGCTGGCCGACGGTCTGCTCGCGCATGGAGTCGTCGCTCGGGACCGGTCGGAGGCGCTCTTCTCCTACGCCCAGCTCGACGAGACCGTGTCCGTGCCACCGCGGCTCCGCATCCCGGGACTCGACCCGGACCGGAGCTACCGCGCCTCGCTTGTGGCTCCGCCCGACCCGTCGGTGACCTGGGAGATTACGGGTATGCAGGCGTCTGGTGCGGCGCTGGGAGCACTCGGGCTACCGGGTCCTGCGCGGGCACCCCAGAGCGCGGCGCTGGTCCACGTGCGCGCGGCCTGATCGGGCGATCCGAGACGCTCCCCGCTGACCTGGTGATTCATGAATTGAGTGATCCTGTCTGGCTGTAACGCCTTGACAGATCCGATGTATCGCAGGACCGTGTTCGAGCAAACGGACCGAGGGAGCGCTGTCTCACGCTATCGGAAATGCCCCGCCGACGTCCGTAGGAACCGCCGTGTTCGCACCACAACCCAGGTATCCGGCCCCAGCCCGAACACTGTCGTGCTGGGCCGTCGGCGGCGTTGTGCTCGCCGCTGCTCTCTGTGTCTGTGGAGTACCCGACCGCAATTCATCCGATGAAAAGGGTGGGGCCCGTCGCGCTGCACTTCGTCAATCCGACCCAGTTGGTGACCCGCGGCAAGGACGACCGGGCCGCGTAGACAAGCCGCATCCCTCACTGACATCCCTCCACACGTTCCAAGGAAGGTGACCGTCGTTGTACGCGCCTTTGTCCAGACGAACGGTGCTCAAGGCAGCCGGCCTCTCGGCCGCCATGGCGGTGGCGCTGCCCGGCCGGGCCGGCGCCGCCGCGCCCCCCGACGCCGTGCCTGTCGGCCGGGACGACCCCTGGCGTCAGGTCCCCCGCATCCTTGCCCGTATCCACCCGCCGCACTTCCCGAGCCGTTGGTTCGACGTCCGTGACTACGGCGCCGTCGCCGACGGGACGACCCTGTGCACCGATGCCTTCCGGCGCGCCATCACGGCCGCGCACCACGCGGGCGGCGGCCACGTCGTCGCTCAAAATGGCAGGTACCTGACAGGAGCCATCCGGCTGCTCAGCGGCGTGGACCTCCATGTGGCAGAGGGCGCTGTGATCGCCTTCAGCCCGGACCCCGCCGACTTCCTGCCCGCCGTGCTCACCCGCTGGGAGGGCACCGAGTGCTGGAACTACTCGCCGTTCATCTACGCCTCCGGACAGCGGAACGTCGCCGTCACCGGTGACGGCATCCTCGACGGACAAGCCCGACTCGGCCCTTGGGAAAGCTGGTATCGCACCAGCGGACTCCAGAGCCCGGACCAGAAGCTCCTGCGGAAGATGGGCAGTTCGGGCACCCCTGTGGAGGACCGGGTCTTCGGCGCCGGCCACTATCTGCGGCCCCAGATGGTGCAGTTCCACCGCTGCCAGAACGTCCTGGTCAGCGACGTCACCCTGATCGACCCGCCGATGTGGACGGTGCACCCGGTGCTCTCCTCCAACGTGACGGTGCGCGGCATCACCGTCGACAGCAGCCTCTACAACACCGACGGCTGCGACCCCGAGGCCAGCCACGACGTCCACATCACGGGCTGCCGCTTCAACACCAACGACGACTGCGTCGCCGTCAAGTCGGGACGCGACGAGGACGGCCACCGGGTCGGCGTCCCCAGCGAGAACATCGTCGTCCAGGACTGCATGTTCTCCGGCCGCTGGGGCGGCCTGACCGTCGGCAGCGAGATGTCCGGTGGGGTGCGGAACGTCTTCGCCGAGCGCTGCGTCATCAATTCGCCCGAATTCCTCGGCCGTTACCCCGTGAAGTACCCGCTGTACATCAAGGCGAGCAAGAAGCGCGGAAGTTACGTCGAGGGCGTGCACATCCGCCGTTTCACCGGACAGGCCGTCGAACGGGAGGCCATCTACGTGACGATGGACTACAACGGCGGCGAGGGCGGCATCCTGCCCGTCTCCGTCAGCGACATCACCGTGCGCGACACCCGGCTCGACGGCGCCCGCTCGGTCCTCGGACTCGTCGGCCTCGAGACCGACCACCTGCGCGGAGTCCACCTGGCCGACTGCGACTTCACCGGCGTACGCCAGCCGGGCAGCGTCGCGTTCACGGACGACCTGACACTCGACCGGGTCACCGTCAATGGAGCCGAGGTGCGGTCATGAGCGCCACGCGCCGCGCCCTGCTGCGGGCCGCCGGGGCCCTCACGGCCGCCGCGGTGCTCCCCCCGCTGCTGCCGGGGGAGGCCCTGGCCGCAGCCGATCGCACCGTTCGGGATCTCGCCCGCGACCCCTGGGAGAAGGTCCCGAGGATCCTTGCGCACATCCGCCCGCCTCGCTTCCCCCGCCGGCGCTTCGACATCCGCGACTTCGGTGCCGTGGGCGACGGAACCACGAAGAACACGGAGGCGATCCGGCGCGCCATCGACGCCTGCCATCGGGCCGGCGGCGGCCATGTCGACGTACCCGAGGGCCGCTTCCTCACCGGCGCGATCCATCTGCGCAGCGGTGTCGACCTGCACGTCATCGGCACCGTCCTGTTCAGCACCGACCCGGCCGACTACCTGCCCGTCGTGCTCACCCGCTGGGAGGGCACGGAGTGCTGGAACTACTCGCCCTTCGTCTACGCCCTCGACCAGCGCGACCTCGCGATCACCGGCACCGGCACCCTCGACGGACAGGGCATGTCCGGGCCCTGGAAGAGCTGGCGCGATCCCGGCGGCGGGGCCCCCATCGATCAGGCCGAACTGCGCCGCATGGGTGAGGAGGGTGTCCCGGTCGACCAGCGCGTCTTCGGCGAGGGCCACTACCTGCGCCCCAGCATGGTGCAGTTCTACCGCTGCCGGAACATCCTCATCGAGGGTGTCACCTTCCTCGAACCCGCCATGTGGACCCTGCACCCGGTGCTGTGCAGCAATGTCCTGGTCAAGGACGTCGACGTGATCGGCCGGATCGCCAACAGCGACGGCTGCGACCCCGAGTCCTGCACCGACGTCCACATCACCGGCTGCCGCTTCCACACCGAGGACGACTCCATCGCCGTGAAGTCCGGGCGCGACGAGGACGGACTGCGCGTCGGCGTACCGAGCCGGAACATCGTCATCCAGAACTGCGTGTTCTCCGGCCGCTGGGGCGGACTCGCGGTCGGCAGCGAGATGTCCGGCGGGGCGTACGACATCTTCGCCGAGGACTGCCGGATCAACCCCCTCGACTTTCCTGGCCGTTACAACCCCCGCCACCCCGTCTTCCTGAAGACCAACAAGAAACGGGGCGGCGCCATAGACGGCGTGTACGTACGCCGGTTCCAAGGGCGGCAGATCGACCGCGACTGCATCTATCTGACCACCCGCTACTCCAACCAGACCGGCGACCGCCCAGCGGTCATCCGCAACGTCCGCGTGGAGCACATGGTCCATGACGGCGCCCGTCGCGCCATCAACCTGGAGGGACTGGATTCCGACCCGTTCCTCGGCATCCACATCGAGCATTGCGACTTCACCAACATGGCGAACCCGAACATCATTCGGTCCGCCCCGGATCTGGTCCTGAGGAAAGTGTTCGTCAACGGAACAGAGGTGAACGCGTGAATCGCACCACCCCCACCGGATCGCATCAGGTGAGCGGTGCCGGAGCCAGCAGAGGCCGCCGCAGACTCGGAGTGCTGTGGGCGGCCGTACTCTCCCTGCTCGCCGGACTCGCCCTGACCGCCACCCCGGCCGCCCAGGCCCAGGACGCCGCCCCCGCAGCTCCAGAATCCGCCGCATCGCCCGCCTACCCGCCCCGGCAGACCATGCTCCGCAACGCCACCGCGGGACTCTTCCTGCACTGGGGCATGTTCACCGCGCCCAAGCACTACACGTGCGAGTCATGGGAGCAGGCCGTCACCGACGGCGGCTGGACCCCCGACTACTGGATCGAGGAAGCGAAGAAGATCAAGGCGAGCTACATCGTCCTCGCCACCTTCCACTCCCGCCTCGGCTACGCCCGCCCCTGGCCGTCGAAGATCCCCGGCTCCTGCTCCACCAAGCGGGACATCCTCGGTGAGCTGATCGACGCCGCCGAGGCCAAGGGCCTCAAGACCATCCTCTACATGACCGACGACCCCAAGTGGCACGGCGAACAGGGCATGGAGACCCTCGACTCGGCCGCCTACTCCGCCTACAAGGGCCGTGACGTCGACCTCACCACCCGCCCCGGGTTCGGTGAGTTCTCCTACGAGAACTTCTTCGAGGTCATGCACAACTACCCGAAGCTCGCGGGCTTCTGGATCGACAACAACAACGAGTACTGGCTGCAGAACAACCTGTACGAGAAGATCTACGAGACGCGTCCGGACATGACGCTCAGCAACAACAACGAGGACACCCCGATCATGGACATGGTGTCCCACGAGCAGAAGACCGGGATGACCCCGGCCTACGACCAGCCCTCGGCGATCTGGACCCCGATGCCGCGCCTGGCCGAGTCATGCTACAAGGTCCCGGACTCCGGCTCCTGGTGGTACGACGGCAAGGACCGGCCCGTCACCACCGGCCTCAACGTCGACCGGTACATCGCCAACGCCGGCAACTCCGTCCGGTCCCTGATGGACTTCACCGCTATGGTCGACGGCAAGTTCCCGCCGCAGCAGGAGAAGTTCATCGACCTGATGAAGGACTACCTCCCGCCGATCTGGGAGTCCCTGCACGACGTGGACGGCGGCGGCTTCATGTACGGCGGCATGCAGCCGGGTGCCTGGAACGACGGTGCGTACGGCTATGTCACCGTCAGCCGGGCTCACCCGGACACCACCCAGTACGTCCACGTGACCACCCGCCCCGCCACGGGCGACCAGGTGAAGATCCGGGACAACGGCCACCGCGTCAAGGGGATCACCGACCTGCGCACCGGCAAGGAGATCCCGTTCGAGCAGCACGACGGCACCCTCACGATCAGGTCGATCCAGGACTGGGACCCGTACGACACCGTCTTCAAGGTCGAGACCACCAGCCACCGTCAGGGCGTCTACCCCACGGGCACCGTCACAGCCGACGACCCGGCCCTGACCGACGGCGACTTCACCACCTACACCGACAACAAGGGCAAGCTGCCCGTCTCCTTCACCCTGGACCTCGGCGAGGTGCGCAAGGCCGCCTACCTCGGCATCAACCAGCGCGAGTGGTCCCCGACCCACAACCGGGAGACCTTCGGCCGCAAGGAGGACTCCGCACGCATCAAGAACTACACGGTCTCCGCGAGCGATGACGGCGTCCACTGGCGGCAGGTGAAGGAAGGCGTCCTGGAGAGCGCCCGAGGCGTCCGCTTCATCGACCTCGGCGAGCCCGGCGGCCCGGCCCTGGAGACCCGCTACCTCAATCTCGACGTCGCCGACACCTGGGCCGAGCCCACAGTGTCCAAGTTCTACAAGAAACTCCAGATCGACGAGATCCAGGTCGGCTTCATGTACCCCAAGAACCACAGCTGAGGCCGCCTGTCGCCAGGCGCCGCCCGACGGCATCCGCCGCCGGGCGGCGTCCCCTGTCATCGCCGGGATCAGTGCGGGAGTCTCATCGACTGCGCCACGTCCACCTGCCGCACAACTGCCGGAACGCCTAGGTGTATTCCGCTGCCGCAGTCCGTGTGAAAGATGACGCCGTCCACCTGGCCGCCTCTGGCCGCAATCGCCATCTGCAACGCGACACTGACCAGCGCGGCACCGTACCTCTCGCCCATCGCGTAGCCCAGGGCCCGGCCGGAGAACGCGTCGTGGACACTCGCGAGGTAGAACTTGCCCTCGCCGGTGTCGATTTCCGTCCTCTCGCCCCACCACAGCGCGATGAGGTCCAGTGGGCGGTAGGCCGTTGCAGCCGAGCCCGTGCTGTTCCCGGGCGCGAGGAGGCGCGGGTTTGTCCATGACCGACACACGGGCACATACATCGGACCAATAGCCAGAGCCGCCCCTACCACCTAGGGTCGGGTGCCCCCTATTTCGGGGTTCGAATCGTTGACATACATCGGACCTTCTCTCCATACTCTCGGCTTACGGCCCCGTGGCCTGACATCGGTGGCCGCCGCTCGTGAAGTCCTGACGGCCAAGGAGAGCTGATGTGAGACGTCATATAACGGTAATATCCGCGTTCGCGATGGTAGGAGCCCTCACGGCCGTTCCCGCGCTCGCCGCGGACGTCGGGCCATCCAACGCCGACGGTTTCAAGGTGCCGCAAGCGGTACTCGACCATCTCGGCCAGGACGACTGGGCCAAGCTCCAGAAGATCCTGTCCGGTATCTCCGGTTCGGTGACGTCGCCGCTCAAGATCAGCGACGTCGACAAGGGCAGCTACACGACCGGCCAGCTCATGGGAAACGGCGACATCGGTGCCGTCGCTGCCGGCGTGTCCGACGCTTCGCAGCAGTACTACTTCGGCAAGAACGACTTCTTTGGCAAGCTGCACGCGCAGGGTAGCTCGGTCAAGGACAACGACGGAATCCTCTCCGGCGGCGGGCTGGACGTCTGGCCGACGACCGCGGCGGGTACCAACGCGGCGAGCGCCTTCAAGATGAAGCAGGACATCCTCAACGCCCAGGTCACCACGGATCTGGAGCTCAAGGACGACCACGGCGCCGACGCTCCGATCCGGCTGAACTCCTGGACCGCCGACACCGCGAACGTCTTCGTCACCGAGATCCGCAACAACGGAACCGGGCCGGTGACACTGAGGACCAAACAGTGGGTCCCGGCGATGGCGTACGCGAGTTCGAGCGCGACCGACCTGACCGATGCACAGAACACCTACCCGTACACCGGCGGAGTGGACTCCTCGCAGGCCAGTCCCGTCCTCTGGACGACGCGGGACAGCAGCACCACCAACACAAGCGGCTATCGCAGCCGGATGGCGACCGCGACGACCGTTGTCGGCGCCGCGCTCGCGAACCCGCGCGAGGAAATCGAAGCGAACGACTACTACGACAGCAACAAGAAGAAGTACTACAACTCGCTGGGCGAGTCCGGGAACGTCACCGTCGCGCCAGGCGCGACGGCGTCCCTGGTCACCTACCTGACCAGCAACAGCGGTAACCACACCAAGATCAAGAGCGTCAGGGACGTGCAGAAGGACGCCGTCGACGGGGTCCGCGCGTATGCGTCGCAGAGCGCCGTCGACCAGCTCAAGGCCGAGCATCAGGCCTGGTGGAAGAACTACTGGCTCCGCAGCTACATCCAGTTCGCCGATCCCGAAGTGGCCCAGTACTACTACGGATCGCTGTACGTGCTCGGCAGCTCGAACCGACCGACGAGCGCGAACGGGAAGGTGAACCCGCAGAATCTGCCGGGCTCCATGTACGGCGAGTGGATCCCCGCCGACAACGTCGGCTGGGGCGGCCGGTACTTCCTCAACTACAACCAGCAGGCCCAGTACTACGCGTCGGGCTCGATCAACCGCATCGACACCGAAGTGCCGTTCAACCGGGTCATCGCCTACGACCTGCCGTGGCAGCAGAACAACGCCGCCGCACAGGGACATGACGGCGCGGTGCACGTCCGGACGCTGTCCCCGTTCCACCTGCTGGCGAGCGACCAGCCGGCACTGAACCCGAAGGCACCCGTGCCGGTCTACGGGTTCAGCTCGGGGTCCACGGACCAGAAGTCGAACGGCTTCTTCGCCGCGATCAACATGCTTTCCTACTATGAATACACATTGGACGATCAGTACCTGCGCAAGGTGCTCTATCCGCACCTCAAGCAGCTGCTCGACTTCTACAGCTCCTACGTCCTGAAGCAGGACGACGGGAACGGGCAGTACCACTACTCGGTGATCGGCTCATCGATCCACGAGGGCGACGCCGCCGACATCAACCCTGACCTCGACATCGGTGCAATCAAGTACCTGTCGAAGTTCCTGTCCGCGCACGCCAAGGAGATGGGCGAAGCCTCGGCCACCGTCGCTCGGTGGAAGGACCTGGCAGACCACACGGCGTTCCCGGAAGCCGGCCTGCCCAAGGGCATCTTCTCCGCAAACAACAACGACAACATCGTCCCGACGCTGATGGCCACGGACTACCAGTCGCCGAACCAGGCGCACGTCGACATGATCGAGCCGGGCGACCAACCGGTCGAGCTCGAGGGCGTGGTGTTCCCCTTCGAGAACGCGCAGCAACTCGACGGCGACCCGGAACTGCTCGGCAAGGTCCGGAACACGCTCGAGTACATGAACTCCTGGGCGGCCACCGGGTTCGCCGGCTGGAGCAGCCAGAACAACGGCTTCCCCAAGGTGTTCCCGATCGCGGCGCACGCGGGCTGGCCGGCCGCGGACCTGCTGGCGAAGTTCAAGACCGCGCTCAAGGCCAAGGTGCGCACCAGCAACCTGACCTACTACGGCAGCGGTGGCGCGGTCGAGACCGTCGGCGCGATGGAGGGCGTCAACGCGATGCTGCTGCAGAGCAGCACCACGCCGGACCTCCCGACGACCCTGTCGGTGTTCCCGAACTGGGACCGGACCCAGTCGGTGAGCTACGAGCGGCTGGGTGCGAAGGGCAACGTCGAGGTGTCGAGCGCGTTCGACGCGGACAAGGGCTCGGTGTCCTATGTGGACGTGACCAGCAAGCGGGACGGGAAGATCGCGCTGGTCGACCCGTGGGCCAGCGGCCGCCCGGTCATCCAGATGGTCAACGCCGACAACACGCTGGGCGAGCGCGTCGACTACGACGTGCAGGGTGGCAAGCTCGTGTTCAGCACCAAGCAGGGCAGGCGGTACATGGTCATGGTCGACACCACCGACCAGACCCACACCGTCACCGGCATCTCGCTGTCCAAGTACTCGACGACGCTGGTCTACAACAGCGCGAACCGCAACGCCCCCGCGGGCACCGGCACCGTCACGGCCACGCTCGAGGGCGGCAAGCCCGGCGACACGGTGGAGTGGAAGTCCTCGAACAACCAGGTCGTGAAGGTGACCGGGTCCGGGAACAGGGCGACGATCCAGGCGGTCGGCACCGGCGGCGGCAAGGTCGCCAACGCGACGATCACCGCGCGCAGTGTCGAACAAGGCGGCTTGTCCGATAACGGGGTAAGCCAGACGATCAACGTCAAGGTCGCCGACGTGTCCACGGTCCCGACCGGACTGCAGATGCTCAGCCCGTCGGTAGCGACGATCTACGGGCCGGCGTCCACCAGTGCCAGCACCGGCAAGGTGACCGGCACGAACCGGCTGCAGCTCACGGCTTCGGTGTCGCCGGCCAACGCCTACGACCGGCGGATCGCCTGGCGGTCGAGCGACCAGAACGTGGCGATGGTCGACAAGAACGGGCTCGTGATCGCGCGCGGGGCGGGCACGGTGACGATCACCGGCACCAGCATGGCCAACCCGAGCCTGCCGCCGGTCACGACCACCGTGAACGTGACCTCACCGGGAGCTGACTTCAGCAAGTACAGCCCGTTGGCCTCGGTGCTCGCCGCGGCGAAGAAGGTCTCGGCGTATTCGGGCGATACCACCGGAGGTGGCGGCTTTAAGCAGGTCTCGACCAACCGGGACTGGGAAGGACGGCAGGAACGCCTCCAGATGGCGTACATCAACGCCTTGGGCGTGAAGGCGCGTTACTCCGGCTATTCGGCGGTGAACATCAGCAAGGACACCGCGTATTTCGCGGCCATCGCGCTGAACGAAGCCATCAAGGCGATCGACCCGGCCCTCGCAATCACACTGCCGGACAAGACCGATCTGGTCGCGGCAATCGCCAACGCGTCGAAGCTGACCGCAGACGACTTCGCGACCCCGAAGGCGTGGGATGATCTGCAGGCGGCGCTGGCCGCGGCCCGGAAGGTCAACGACGACACGCAGGCGACGCAGGCGGACGTGGATGCCGCCCACGCCGCGCTGGCGTCGGCAGCGTCTGCCGTGAAATCCGGGGACGTTTCGGACGTGCCAAAGGCCGACCTGTCCGGCGTGAGCGCTGTGACAGTGCGCGGCGGGCACCTGGTCCAACTGGTCGCCGGGACCGGGCGGACGTGGACGGTGACTGCGGCCGACGGGTCGGCCGCGCCGGACGCGACCATCGACCCGAGCGGCGGCTTGCTGATGGTGACGAGCAACGGCGCCTACCAGGTGACGGCGAAGGCCCCGGATGCCGCGGACGTCGTGGTCACGGTGACCTTCACCGACGTACCGGCACCGCTGCGTAACCTGAGCCTGAACGACAGCGGCAACGGCACTGCGTTCGGCTCGACGAGCGGAGGTTCGTACCCGCCGCGGAACGCGTTCGACGACAATCCGGGGACGTTCTACGACCACAGCTCGACAACGCCGTACGTGGGCTGGGACTTCGGCAGCCCGACGCCCGTCAACGTGCTCCGGTTCCTGCCGCGCGCGGGCACGAACGCGGCCCGGATCGCGGGGGCGAAGCTCCAGGGCTCGAACACGTCGGACAGTGACGGCTTCGTCGACCTTGTCACGATCGACGACAGCCCGGCCACGGCGAACTCGTCGTCCTGGTACGTGAAGGCGCTCAACAACAACACGGCCTACCGGTACTACCGCTGGCTGGGCACGAGCACCTCGCACGCGAACGTGGCCTCGATGGAGCTGTACGCGGCCAACGACCGCCAGGTCACGGTCACCACGACCCCGGCGAACTGAAGTAACTGACGAAACGGCACTTTCCCTCCGGGGAAAGTGCCGTTTCTTCATGCGTCGGCCGCGTGACGACCAGGCCGTACGGCGTCGTACGGGAACCTCTGGCGGCTGATCCAGCATCGGCATCGTCAGGCCCTTACCCCTAGTAGGGGGCTGTTGCGAAAGTGGAGTTGTCGGACTGGACGTGCCCTGCGGCAGGTACCGTTTCATGTCAGGCTCTGGGGGGCCGCTGCCCCTGGGGACTGTCAGTTGCAATCGGGAGGCTGCGCAGTGTCAGCGCAGTCGGCGGAGGCAGCGGTTTGTTGGCCGTGTCGGTGCGGAACGACTGGAGCAGATAGGCCACCAGGCGCCGGGACGCTGCACCATCATCCGGTAGGGCGGTCACCAGACCGCAGTGTGCCAACAGGACCACGGCGAGGTCGGAAGGGTGAAAATCGGCCCGCAGTGCGCCCGACGCCTGGGCCCTGCGTACCAGGGTCGTGAAGTCCCGCTCGGCTCGTTGCCGGGACTGCGCGTGTTCCGACGTGCTTTCCGGGAAGGCCGCGACGAACGCAGCCGGGAACCCGCGTTCCTCCCGTTGCAGAGCGCAGACCGTCTCGACCAGCTGCTGGAAGCCCTGCCACGGGTCAGGGGCGGCCAGAGCCTCGGTGAGCGCCCGCGCGCAGGTCTCCATCTGCTGCGCGAACGCGCCCCGCACCAGAGCGTCCCGGGTCGGGAAATGCCGGTACAGCGTCGCCACGCCGACCCCGGCCCGACGGGCCACGGTCGCCATCGGGGCGTCGATCCCGTGCTCCGCAAAGACCGCACGGGCGGCGACGAGGACGCGCTCCCGGTTGCGCCGGGCGTCCGCCCGCACCCCGTCCCGGGCCGTGATCCGAGAGGATTCCGCCATCACTGTCTCTCGCTTCCGGTCCAAACGGACGATTGTGTCCACTTAAGAGCTTACGGTCGATGCCAGACCCGTACGGCTCCCGGCGGCAAAGGCAGAACGATGAACGACCGCATGATGAAGGCAGTGCTCTACGACCGCTACGGCGGCCCCGATGTGCTCTACACGGGCCGCGTGCCACGCCCCGAGCCGACCCCCGGCGAGGTCCTTGTGAAGGTGCGCGCGTTCAGCGTCAACGGCGGCGAACTGGCAGCCCGTGCCGGCCGTCTCCGCCTCCTGAGCGGCCGGAAATTCCCCAAGCGCGTCGGCTTGGACTTCACCGGCGAGGTCGCCGCACTGGGTGCCGGAGTCACACGGTTCGCGGCCGGCGACCGCGTATGGGGGGTCTTGGGCCGCACCTCCGGGTTCGGCAGCGCCGCCGAGTACGTGACCGTGCCCGCCGAGCGGGTCGGCCGGCTCCCCGACGGCCTTGACCTGGTGGACGCCGCCGCGCTGCCGGTGGCCACCACGGCCATCACCGCGCTGCGGGACAAAGCCGGGCTGCGCCCCGGCGAACGACTCCTCGTCCGGGGCGCGGCGGGCGGTGTCGGCAACGCCGCCGTCCAGCTCGGACGGGCGTACGGCGCCGAGGTCACGGCCCTCGCCCGCGCAGCCAACCTCGACTTCGTCCGCGGGCTCGGCGCGCACAAGGCCGTCGACCACCGGACCGTGCGGCCGGCGGAACTGGGCCGCTTCGACGTGGTCCTGGACACCGCGGGGACCGACCTGCGGGCCTTCCGGCGCCTACTGAATTCCGGCGGGCGCATGGTCGCCATCGCCTTCGACCTGAAACGGCCCGCTGCGTCGCTCGGCTACCTCGCGGCCAGCACGGTCCACGGACACGGCCGGGTGCGCTTCTTCAGCGGCAACCCCACGCGGGCGGACTTCGACGACCTCGCCCGCCATGTGATCGAGGGCAAGCTGAGCCCCGCGGTGGACACGGTCTTCCCCTTGGAGGAGACAGCAGTGGCACACCGGGCGCTGGAGGCGGGCGGCGTCCAGGGCAAGTACGTGGTCAGGGTCGCGTAGGACCCCTGTGGAGGTACTGATCACAGCCACTCGTTGATGGCAGCGATGAGGACGGTCACCTCGTAGCGGACCGCCAGCTTGTCGTATCGCGTGGCGACGGCGCGGTGCCTCTTGAGGCGGTTGATCCCGCACTCGACCGCGTGACGCTCGCGGTAGTCGGCTGGGTCGAAATGCGGTGGTCGGCCGCCGCGGGAGCCGAGCTTCTGGCGGTTGCGCGCCCGGTCGGCTTTGTCGGGGATGGTGCAGCGGATTCCGCGGCGGCGCAGGTAGGCGCGGTTTCTGCGGGAGGCGTATGCCTAATAGGCACTATGGATTGGCAGTTGTCAGTCCTGGCAGGGGCCGGGTGAGATGTCTGGGCTGTATGCAGCGCGTGGGAGTGCTTCGACAAGAGGGACGCGTGCACGGCCTCTGCCGATTCCATCTCGGTCGCCATACCGTGCCGTGGTTCGAGCCGTAGCCAGGAACACCTCCCGATCAGCTGGAGCCGCGGAGCTCTTCACGAGAGCGAGGACCCTGGACACTGCTGGGGCCACGGACAGCTGATGGGGTGGTGCGCCCGTGAGCGCTTCTATTAGGTCGCCGGGTGGTCCTGCCACGGCCCGACACGGACGGACAGGGAAGGCCCGAAAGGGGCGCGTGGTGCACGTGACCTGTGGAATCGACTGGGCTGAGGATCACCACGACGTTGCCGTGGTCGACCGGGACGCCCGACTGCTCGGCAAGCTCAGGATCGGCGACGACGCAGCGGGCCTCCAGGACCTGCTTCAGTTGCTCGCCGAGAACGGGGACAGCCCGGACGATCCGATCCCGATCGCGATTGAGACATCTCGCGGACTTCTCGTGGCCTGTCTGCGGGCCTCTGGCCGCCGAGTGTTTGCGATCAACCCAATGGCTGTCGCACGCTACCGCGACCGGCGCGTCGTCTCCGGCAAGAACTCCGACCATCAGGACGCCGTAGTCCTGGCGAACATCCTGCGGACCGACGCCGAGCTGCATCGGCCGTTGTCGGACGACTCCGACCTGGCCAGGGCGATTGCCGTCCTCACCAGAGCCCGGCAGGACGCGGTCTGGGACCGCACCCGGGCCCACAACCGGCTCCGCTCGCACCTGCGTGAGTAAGTACTACTCAGCGATCCTTGAGGCGTTCGTCGACAAGCGGGAACGGCTGCTGGCGCGTGAAGCCCGCGCGATCCTGGCGATCGCGCCCACTCCGGCCGAGGCCGCCCGGCTCACCCGAAGCAGGCTCAGAGCCGCTGTCACGCGGGCCGGCCGTCAGCGCCGGATCGAGGCCGAGACCGACCGGCTCCTCGAAGTGCTCCGTCGGACCCCGCTTCGCCAGCCAGCCTTGGTCCAGAAGGCGATGGGGCATCAGACGCGTGCACTGCTGGCCCAACTCGAGACAACCTGCCGGGCCTGTGACGAGTTGGCGCACGACACCGAAGAGCTCTTTCCGCAGCATCCCGACGCGGAGATCATCACGAGCTTCCCCGGACTTGCCGTGCTCACCGGTGCTCGGATACTCGCGGAGATCGGTGACGACCGCTCTCGGTTCGACACGGCCCGAGACCTGAAGGCCTACGCCGGTAGCGCCCCGGTAACGAGGGAATCAGGCAAGAGCCGTCGCGTCAGCCACCGCCGGATCAAGAACAGCCGCCTGGCCGCGGCCGGCCGGCACTGGGCGTTCGCCGCACTCACCGCTTCACTCGGGCCCCTCCCCCACTACAACCGCCGGCAGGAAGCCGGCGACCGCTACCACGCGGCCCTCCGTAACCTGTTCAACCGCATGATCGGACAGCTCCATCACCGCCTGACCACCCGCCAGAAGTTCGACGAAGCGGTCGCCTTCGCCCCGCCAGCACTGCCAACGCTCACAACAGCTGCTTGACCCCATAGGCGCATGGGGTGTCTTGTCGGCGCGGACCCGATGGGGACGGACACGTGGCCGCCCCGGCCCGATGCGGGACACGCGGATCTTCTCCAAGACGGGTTCGAACTGCGGCGAGTCCCCGCACTGCCCAGCGGTCGCCACGATCGACATGGGCTTTTGGCCCAGCTCGACGGCCAAGTGCAGTTTGGTGGTGAACCCGCCGCGCGAGCAGGCTCGGTGAAGATGCCGCCTGGTGGTTCCTTCTGTGAGTCACCCTGCTTGCGGGCCCCGGCCCCGTGCTGATGGGCGCGGCAAACCGTGGAGTCGACGCTCAGGTCTCATGTGATCGATCAGCTGCCGCCGAGGCCAGACGGGTGGCCGCACCGTCCTGGCACCCTTCGGCAACAACGGCTCCAGCACCGCCCACTGCTCGTCCGTGAGATCTCCCCGACCCATGAACCGTGATGATTCACAGCCCAAGATCCACTTTCGATACACGGCCTAGCAGCCCGCGCATGCCAATGCCGCGAGTTGATCACGCGGCGTACCTCACGGGTAGGCACGGAATCGCCACGGCACTCGGCTCCGATGCCTTCGATGAGCCCGAACACCACTGCCGTCAGCACCCCGGCTGCGGTCACGGCGATCGTGCAGCTGGAATCGTGCCTGAGGGCGATCCCGACACTGTCACAACTACAGCGCCCGTGGTGAGTTACAGCCGCACGAAGCTCAGCATGAGCACAGCCAGGGACAGCAGTAGCATGCCCAGGCAGTTGACCCAGAACGCGGAGTTCAAGGCTCGCGCGCGAATGTGGGATGCGGCGGCCGCCAGGAAGTAGACGACGATCGCAGCAGTGGTCGTCATGGCGACGCCGGGCACCCAGAGCCCGGCGATGAGTCCCACTACGGAGGCCGCCTTAAGGGTGATCAGCGCCCACCACCAGTCGCGCGGGAACCGTACGCCGTCCAGGCAGTCGACGATGAATCTCGGTGGACGGAGCATCATGGCGGCGTCGCCCGCCTGTATCCCGAGCAGGATCAGGATTGGCCAGACGGGAGACGGGAGTTCAGAGAGGGTCATCGGTCATCCTCTTCGTATGCGGTGACGAACTCGGCGGTGCGCCGGATCCCGGTTGCCGTCTGCTGCCGGTCGGTGGATCCCGCGGCAAGCAGCATCAGCTCACCCAGGTAGCTGGTGAACATCACCTGCGCACCGTGCCGGGCGCGGGGGTCGGGTATTCCCGCCTGCACCATCGCGGCGGTGAGATTGTCCTCGGTCAGCGTGCGCAGCCCGCCGAGGGCCGCGTTCTCGGGTTGGCCTCGGGTCAGGGTCCGGAAGTACGAGCGCGCGAGTTCGTCGTTCTCGGCGAACAAATCGAGGAACGGGTCGAAGTAATGGGCCAGGTAGTCGAGTGCGGAGGCTGCGGACTCCGCCGCCGGTGGCGCGGGGATGCGGGCGGCGATGGCTTGGTCGTAGACAAGGCTCAACAGAGACTCCTTGTCCCCCACTGCCATGACGGCACCCACGGAAACACCCGCCTCCGCCGCGATCTGCCGCACCGTTGTGCCCTGGAAGCCACGCTCCTGGAAGAGTCTTTCGGCGGCCTCGATGATGCGGGTGGTGGTCCGCCGTTTTCGTTCGGCGCGAGTTACCTGAACGCGTTCAGTGAACATGTTCAGAAGATAGTGGGCGCGGCTACACCGACGCAATGGTGTCGGTCAGCACGGTTTCAGGACGGAGGCCAGGAGCCGGGACGAACGTGGCGACGGACCCGCTTCCGCCATTGGGCAATTGGCGTATTCGGGCCAAGTCCTGAGCCTGAGTCGTTCTCCCAGGACCGCACGCCCCTCCGCATGCGGTGGTCTGCTGTCGGCGTCGCCTGAATCGTGACCCTCTGGCCGCGGGTGAAAAATGCTTCCACGTACCTCACGCTGGTGGAGTGTGAGCTGCCGGGGTTCACGCTTGGCGCGTGTGCAGTCTCCCCGTGCCTGGGCAGGGAGTGCAGTCGGTCTTGGAGAACTCGACATGAATGGCGGGTTCGCCGGCCCTTGGTCCTCCAGGGAGACCAGTGGATGGGGGTCTTGCCGCGAGGGCAACGGACCGTTCGCTGATTCCAGTCGATGAACCCGGTGATGTCGAAGCCCTTGTGCTTTCGCGGCGTCGGCGTCGGGCTGTTCGAAGACCGTCCGCAGCAGTGTGACCACCCAGGGCTGGGCGGACTTGGGGACCTGGCTCAGCAGGCTTCTCGCGTAGTGGGGGCGGCATCGCTGCCAGGCTGCGCCGGGCAGCACCGCACCGATCGCCTTCCCTGGCTCTCGCCGCAGCCACGGCAGCCGTCACACCCGCTGTGCTTCTTGCGGCCCCGGCCGCCGTCGCGGACACCTCGAACACCACCACATCCGCCGAGTCGCCCGACACGGACAACGGATCCACCGGCACCGACGACAAGTCCACCGAATCCGACGACCAGTCGGAGGGCACCGACAAGGGATACACCGACGAGGAGCACCAGTCGGACGGTACCGACGACAAGTCCGACGGCGCCGAGGACGGATCCGACGCGAAGGACGAGGGCACCCACACCGACAAGGAGCCGACCGCCGGCACCCCGAGCCCCAGCACCACGCCTTCGCCGACGCCGGGCCCGCAGGTGTGCAACGACCCCGAGAACCAGAAGGTCGACGAGAACCTGAGCACCGGCCTGTCCGGCCTGCCTTCGAAGATCGTCGCGGGCAGCGGTTTCCACCACTTCAAGCTGCACGTCAACAACTTCGGCGACAACACCTACAAGCGTGTCGACCTCGGTGTGTTCGCCTTTCAGATCAACAAGAATTACGACGGGGTCACCACGAGCCATCTCACGCTGCAGTACAAGGACCCGTCCACCGGCCAGTGGGTGAACATCTCCCTGGACGAGAACGACGAGGGCGCCGGCCACCTCGGTTACACCGACGTCAAGGCCAAGGAGTCCTTCTCCATCGACCTGCGGCTGAGTGTGGACGAGAAGGCCCCCGCGGGCATGGGCTACGCCGTCTCCATCGGCATGTACGCCGATGACAAGGGCAACTGCGTCTACGCCAACGATGACGACTACTACCCGTTCGACGTCCTCCCGGCCGGCACCAACCCGGGCACCCCGAACGACGCCGAGCCGCAGGGCGGCAAGAAGTCGCTGCCGGCCAAGCCTGTCGGCGAAACAACAAGATCGTCCCGCAGGGTCACCTCGCCGAGACCGGCCTCAGCTCGGCGCTGCCGATGATCGCGGTGGCGGGCGGTGCCGCGGTCGCCGTCGGCGCGGGTGCCGTGTTCGTGGTGCGCCGCCGCAGGGCCGGCAGCGCTGCCGCCTGATGCGTCTCCCTGACGCGCTGGCAGTCGTGGTCCCGGTCGCCGTTGGGCGCTCCGTCCACAACCGTCGAAGTCCGGTTGGCCGCGGCGGCACGGCTCGCCTGGGCCGAAGGGGGCCGGTACGGCAGCGTCACGCACCCCGCTCCTTGCCGCTGTCAGGCATGGCACGTCAGCCGATTGTGCCGGAAACAGGTATGGCGGCCGGGGGGACAGGTGTGGCTCAATGCCGCTGACGCAACATCGTCGGGCACGACGACGGGCGGGGAGGGCGCAGGGCGAAGTGGTGAGCGAGTACCAGCCGGTGAAGTGGACCGAGGCGACCGGGGCGGCCGCCGTCACGATCGGCTCCCGCGTACGACGGTGGACCTGACATGCCGTACGAACGCACCGACCGACGTGACGGTCGACCCGCGCTGCGGCTGCGCACCCTCTGGTACCGCTGCTGGGGAGCGGGCGCCGCTCTGCTCGGCGTCGCCCTGCTCGTCGCCGCCGGCGCCGGTCTGACCACGGTGACCGACCACATGACCGAGGAGCGCGCCTACCGGGCTGCCCGCCCTTGCGGGAGGGCAGTCACCGAGGACTGCCTGCGCTCCGTCCAGGCCACCGTACGCGACACCGTGATCCAGAAAGGGCCCAAGCAGTACGCGCGATACGCACTCGAGCTCGGCGGACCCGTCCCCGTGCCCCGGGAAGTGGCCATGAAAGGAGCCGAGCCGCTGCTCAGGCACCTGCGTGCCGGAGACGTGGTCACCGTCACCATGTGGCGGGACTACGCGATCGCCGTCGACAAGGACGGTGTGACGCAGCGCTCCAAGGACACCCCGGAAGGACGGCCCGGGTTCACCACGGCCGCCGCCCTGGGCCTGATCACCTTCGCTTTGTTCGTCGTCCGCGAGGGCGGGCACGTGATTGTGCGCGCACCCGGCTACGCCGCGACGGGGGTGCCCGCAGGCCTTGCGCGGCGGGGAAGACGCGCAGTCGTTGTCGTGGCCTGTGCCCTTCCGGCGGGACTGTTCGGCAAGTGGACCGGTCCTGTCGGGGTGATCGTCCTGTGGTCGGCCCTGGTCGGATTGCTCTTCGCGGTGTTCCGCCTGCTCGACACTCGGCGCCGGGGCCGGCACGCTGCCCCTTACTCAGGGTGAGGCCGCAATGGCTGTAGGCAGCGGTGCAGGGCCTGGGTTTGCGCGGGGTGGCTCCCCGTGTCCCAGGCGCGGCACCTGCCGTGCGGCTCGCTCCGAGACCTCTGTTGTGGTGTGGGACCTGACGGGCTGTCTGAAATCGAAGCGCTGCTGTTGGTTTTCGCTCCCTGGGTCTTCAGTTGCGGCGGAGAGGTGGGGAGCACAGCCACTGCCCGGGCCCGCCGATCCGGTGGTTGGTGGCCCCGGGCAGTAGGTGGAGCCCCTTCGAGGTCATGGCGCCGTAGCGCTCTCTCACCTCGCCTGAACGGCAGCGCCCCGCAGCGCCACGCACTGTGCGCCGTGACGATGAGAGGGCGTGTGCTGACTGTCGCCGTCAGCTGTCCTGGCCGCCGACGGGGATGAAGTTGGCGTACTCCTCAATGCGCTTGATCTGTCCGGCATCGTCGAAACCGAAGTAGACGGCGGCGTGGACCTCGCCGCGCATGCCGCTTGTGGTGGCGACGTGTACCACGTGCTGCTGGAGGACTTCGGCGGGCTGTGAGAACTGGCGGGTGATGTCGTAGCGCATCGATTCGATGGATTCGATCTGCCCTTCCATCCCGGCGATGTTCTCCTCGATGGACTGCTCGCCCTTGCCGTCGTTGTGCCAGACGGTGGCCATCTCGGCACAGGGCTCGGGCAGTCTTCCAGTCGCGGTTTTCCAGTGCGCGGAGGTAGGTGACGGCCTTTTCCTTCAGGTCCTGGCTCATGGGGGTCTTCCTTCGATACGAGTAAGTTGATGGGTTCCGGCGGGGGTGGGGCATATCAGCTCTGGCCGGTAGCGGCGTGGATCAGGGCGCGCTCGCCGACCTCGATGCGCATCGGCAGGTGGTTGCCGGGCGGTGAGAGCGGACAGACGAACACATCCGGGTTCAGGTGGTGGTGCGAGAGCGTGGCCTTGTTGAAGTCGACCGTCAGGGTGCTGCCGGGCTCCAGCAGCGGCAGCACCAGCCAGCGGCCGATCGTCGGCGTCGAATCGCCGTTGGTCTAGTCGGTGAAGATCACCAGTCGCCGGCCGGGGAAGTCCTGGAGGACGGCCAGGACGTATTCGGCGCCGTCGATGGTCATGGCCAGGTCGACGGGAGCCAGGATGGCCTCGGTGCTGCGCGGGCTGGTCAGCCGCGGCGCCTCGATCCGGCGTCCTTCAGGAGCTGCCCGGTACTGGCCTTCGAAGACCCAGGCGGGGTTGTAGGGGAAGGTGTCGATGCCAGTGAGTCCGGTGCGCTCGACGCGGCCTTGGTCCATGACGACCAGGCCGTAGGAGCCATCCGCGCCGCCAGCGAAGCCGACCCGGTTGTCAGGGAACTCCAGGGAGCCGCCGGAGGGAACGGGGCTCGTTCCGTCGACCAGGCTGCCGGCTACCTGCACTCCGTCGACGGCCTTGGCCGTCACGGTCAGGTCTCCTGCTTCGGTGGTGCGCCATTCGCCGGGGATGCCAGGAAGCGTGTGAGGGCCCGCGTCGGTGATCTTGGCGTTGGCGACGACCTTGGCCTTGCCGTTCGCTCCGGCGATCTCTTCCCACCGGCCCTGGCGCCAGGCTTCGTAGTCGGCGGGGATCTGCGGTGCAGTCATGAATGCTCCCTTTCCTCTCCGCCACGCTGTGGGGTCGCGGCGACAGCGCTGCGCGGGCGTGCGCGGGCATGGTTGCTCAGCCCAACGAAGCGCATGGCGCTGCGCAGGCGGTGGTTGCGTATGAGGCAAGCAATTGGGTGCTGGGGCTGCCCGGCGGGCAACCGTGGGTTGCGCCGGGTGTCAGGCGCGGCGGGCGACCCAGACGGTGCGCTCGGTGCGTGCGGCGAGATCCTCGCGGCGCAGAAGGCTGTTCGGGCTGTTGGTGTCCAGGAGTTCGTCGAGTGCTGCCAGGTCCTCGGGGCTGAGGGCGGGTGCGGCGACGCCGCGGATGCGCTGCAGGCTGCCGTAGGCGTAGCGGCCGATCGCTTCGCTGCGCTCGCCTTCGATGTTCACGGTGATGGTGCGCTCGTCCTCGACGGTGAAGCCGGCGCCTGTCAGTATCGGGCCCCAGTCGGCGCCGCGGTGCGGAACATGCTCGGCGTGGAAGCTGTCGGTCGCGGCATGGGCGCGCTCTTCGAGGCCAGGCCGGTTCTCCGGGGCGTGGGCGGGCAGGAAGCGAGGGAAGCCCGCGAGCTCGACGACGGCGAACAGGCCGCCGGGGGCGAGCAGTTCGCGGACGCTCCGGAGGACGCGGTCGGGGTTGGCCATGTGGTGCATCGAGGCCGAGGCCCACACCAGATCCGGCGTGCCGAGGTCGGGCCAGTCGTTGGTGTCGAGGTCGGCCTGCACGGTCCGTACGCGCTCCTCGACACCGCGGGCGCATGCCTTCTCGCTCAGGAGCTGGAGGTGCCCGGCCGAGGTGTCGACGGCGGTGACGTGCGCGTCGGGGAAACGTTCGAGGAGCGCGAAGGTGCCCGCGCCGGTGCCGCAGCCCAGGTCCACGATCTGGCGCGGCTCGCTCTTCAGCGGCAGCCAGGCGGTGATGGACGCTATGTGCTCGGCGAGCACCTCGGCGTCCAGATCGAGGATCTCCGCCTGACCGCCATCGCTGCGCTCTTGGTGGCCGCCGTGGTCGGGGTAGTGACCGCTTTCGCCATGGTGGGGGGTGTGCTGATGCGTTTGGGTCATGGCATCACCGTAAGCCCGCCATGCGCTTTCCGCACGAAGTCTTGCGTAATGCGCAAGCAGCTGGCCTGGTGTGCTGCCCGCCACGCAATATCGCCCACCACGCCGTGGGCCTTCGGGGCGACTGTGGCCCGCTATTCGCAGGGGCCCTGGGCGCCTCCGCAGTCGGCTCCGGAGCCGTCGGCGCCGGCGTCCTTCTGGTGGCCGCGGCGGGCGTCGCGGTCGAAGATGCCCATGATCTCGCACGGCCCGCCCTCGGCGCCGATGGCGTGCGGCATCATGGTGGGGAACTCCGCAGCCTGGTTGGTCTCGATGCGAAATCGCCGGTGGCCAAGCATGAGGATGGCGGTGCCGGACAGCACCACCAGCCATTCGCGGCCGGGGTGGGCGCGCATGCGGGCCGGGTTGTCGGGCGGCGGGTCGGTCATCCGCTGACGCATCACGCTCATACCGGGGTCGCCCTTTATGGGCCAGCGCATCAGGCCGTGCGTGCCGTCGATCATCGGGCTGATGACGACGTCGTCGGCGGCGTTCTCCACGAGCTGGTCCAAGGTGGTGTCCAGCGCTCGGGCGAGGGTGACCAGCTGGTCCAGGGCGAGACGGCGCTGACCGTTCTCGATACGACTCAGTGAGGACTGGCTGAGGTTCGCGCGCCTGGCCAGCTCCTCCAGCGACCAGCCCTGTGCGACGCGCAGTGCGCGGATCCGTTTGCGTACGAGGCTGTCCAGCTGCCCATCTTCTTGCGCCATAAGCAACATGGTATGCCCTTGATGCAACGTGGGTTTAACGTCGCATCCAGATGGTCCAGCACGGGGGGCCACGTACGACGAAAGGGCGCGACATGTCTGCGCAGACTTCCTGCTACGAGAGCGATGCACTGCCTACCGAGACCGTGGATGTGGTGGTGATCGGCGGCGGCGCCGCTGGCCTGAACGGCGCGCTGATGCTGGCCCGCTCGCGCCGCTCGGTCGTCCTGGTCGACAGCGGCACCCCGCGCAACGCCCCCGCCGCCGCCATGCACGGTTTCATCGTCCTCGACGGCACCCCGCCCCCCGAGATCCTCAAGCGCGGACGCCAGCAGGTACGCGAGTACGGCGGCCGAATCGTCTTCGGGGAGGTGGCCACGGCCGAACCCACCGCCCCCTCAGCGGACGGCGACCTGCGGTTCACCATCACCTTGACCGACGGCCGCACGCTGACGGCGCGCCGGGTGCTGGTGGCCACCGGCCTGCGCGACGTGCTGCCCGAGGTACCCGGCCTGGCCGACCACTGGGGCCACAGCGTGGTGCACTGCCCCTACTGCCACGGCTGGGAGGTCCGCGACGAGCCGATCGGCATCCTCGCCACCGGCCCCGCCTCCGTTCACCACGCCTGGCTATTCCGCCAGTTGACGGATGACCTCATCTACTTCACCCGCGGCACCGAGGTGGACGCGGACACCCGCGCCCGCTTCGCCGCCCGCAACATCCGCATCATCGAGACCGACGTCAAGGAAGTCGTCACCGAACAGGGCGCCCTCGTAGGCGTCCGCCTGACCGACGGCACTTTCGTGGGGCGGCGGATTCTGGCTGTGTCCACACAGATGCAGGCCCGTACCGAGGGCTTGGAGGGCCTGAAGCTGCCGATGGAAGACCTGCCCGACAACATGGGCCGCCGCTTCGCCTCCGCCATGGCCGGCACCACCGAGATCCCTGGCGTGTGGGTGGCCGGCAACGCCACCGACCTCACCGCCCAGGTCGGCGCCGCCGCCGCAGCCGGCGCCCTGGCCGGCTCCCATATCAACGCCCTGCTGGCCACCGCAGACACCGACACCGCGCTCGCCGCCGCACAGAAGACCACCGGCTGACACATAAGCCCCCGCTGCCGAAGAACCGCGCGCCCGCCACCCAGCGGCCCGCGCGGTAAGCAAGTCCCCACCTCACCGACCTGGCGACCGGCCCTGTCCCGGCGCTGATCCTGCATGCCCTTTTCGGAAGGAAACCATGAACACCAACCAGCCTCCCCAGGCGCCGGACACGCCAGTAAGCGGTGGGGGCGCGCCGGATGCGCGTCAGCTGCGCGCGATCCTGATCACCGTCTCGATCGCGTTGATGGCTGTCATCGCCTCGGTGTCCGGGCTGAACGTCGCCCAGACCCACATGGCCGTCGAGTGGGGCGCCTCCCAGACCACCGTTCTGTGGATCATCAATATCTATACCCTTGCCCTGGCCGCCCTGCTGCTGCCGCTCGGCGCGATCGGTGACCGCCTGGGCCGCAAGCCCATGCTGATCACCGGACTGATCATCTTCGGCGCCGCCAGCGTCGTCGCGGGACTCGCCCCGTCGGCCGCGGTGATGATCGGCGCCCGCGTGGCCGCCGGAATCAGCGCCGCGATGATCATGCCGATCACACTGGCCGTCATCACCTCCACCTTCCCCGAGGAGGAACGAGGCAAAGCGATCGGCGTGTGGACCGGCGTCGCCGGAGGCGGCGGCATCCTGGGCATGTTCCTCTCCGCCCTGCTGGTCGACGTCGCCGACTGGCGCTGGCTGTTCGTACTGCCCGTGGTCCTGGTCGTCATCGCGCTGGCGATGGCGCTGACATCAGTGCCCAACTCCCGCGAACGCTCCACCCACTCCTTCGACACCATCGGCGCACTGGTCTCCACCATCGCCGTGATCGGTCTCATCTTCGTCCTGCAGGAAGGCCCCGAACGCGGCTGGACCGCCCCCATCACTCTGATCAGCCTGGCCGTCGGTGTCATCGCCGCAATCACCTTCGTGGCCTGGGAACTGCACCGCCGCGACGCATCCCTGCTGGACGTACGCCTCTTCCGTGAGCGCGGCCTGGCCAGCGGCTCCATCACCCTGCTCGTCGTCTTCGGCGTCCAGGCCGGTATCGCCGTCGTCCTCTTCCCGTTCTTCCAGGCCGTACTCGGCTGGTCCGGACTGCTGTCCACCGTGGCGATGATGCCCATGGCCGTCATGATGATGATGACCTCCGGCCTGGCCCCCAAGATGGCCGCCAAGATCGGCACCCGCTTCACCATGACTGTCGGCGTCGCCCTGGCCACCCTCGGCCTGGCCCTGATGGCCCTGTTCGTATCCGTCGACGGCGGCTACCTGTCCATCTTGGCCGGCATGCTCGCCATGGGCATCGGCATGGGGCTGTCGATGACGCCCTCCACCGAGGCCATCACCAGCTCCCTGCCCCGCGCCAAGCAAGGTGTTGCCTCCGCGCTCAACGATGTCACACGCGAGTTCGGCACCGCTCTCGGTGTCGCCATGCTCGGCGCACTCCTGGCCAACGGCTACCGCAGTGCCATCGACGGCAAGCTCGACGGCATCCCCACGGGCGCCGCGGACACCGCCCGCGAAGGCATCGCCAACGCCATCGAGGTCGCACCCAAGACCGGCAGCCACGCCCAGGGCCTGATCCACGCGGCACAACAGTCCTTCGTCGACGGCTGGCAGCAGGCCATGTGGATCGGCGCCGCCGTCATGGCCGCACTGCTCCTCGACGTCGCCCTGCGCGGCCCGAAGAACATCGCACCCCTCCAGCCCGACGCCGAGGCGGCCCCGGAGACCGGGGCCGCGGAGAACGTCGCCGCCCGCTGACCTCGCAGGAACTCCGTGCGGACGGAGCACGACGCCGCCCGCACGGCAGACGGCCGTCGGGCACACCGCGACATCGCAGTGTGCCCGACGGCCGCACAGCGCCCTGAGCGCAACCCGATACTCCAATCACATGCAGGAGTAGCACTCATGAGCACCATCGAGCTGACCGCAGACAACTTCAACGAGGTCATCTCCGGAAACGACTTTGTGATCACCGATTTCTGGGTCGAATGGTGCGGTCCTTGCCGCAGGTTCGGGCCCGTCTTCGAGCAGGTCTCAGACAAACACGAGGGCGTCGTGTTCGCCAAGGTCGACACTGAGGCACAGCGAGACCTGGCGGAGGCATTCGAGATCACGCCGATCCCCACCCTCATGATCGTGCGCGAGAAGATCGCCATCTTCCGTCAGGCCGGCGCCCTGCCAGAGGCTGGACTCGACGACCTCATCAACCAAGCGCGGACGGCGCTCGTGCGCAGGCTCACCGCATGATCGGACCGATTGCGGGTAGGCGGAGATACAGGATCCGTCGTCTGGGGGCGGGTTCCGTTGTGCAAAAAAGGGTGCGGCGCTATGACTGAGATCCCGGCAGAGGTCTTCGAATTGGTAGCGCGGAAGGCTCTCCACGACCTGTCCACCGTCCCGGACCTACGGGCCCTGGAGGCGCTGGCCGGCTGTGACGTGCTGATTCCTGCGATCGGCGGTATCCGATACACACGTAACCGCAGTGAACTCGTGCGGCTTGTGCTGCCGGTGATCGAAAGCGCCAGCGACGCCCCCGCGGTCATGGTGTTCACCTCGGAGGAACGGCTACTCAGGGCCTTTCCCCAGGTGCCCTGCTACAGGCCTGTCACCCTGCGGGACCTGGCCTCGCGCTGGCCGAGCGACGAGGTGGTGCTGGTGATCGACGCCGGGGACGAGGACGAGCTGACCCTGTCCGCGCACAAGACGCGGTGGCTGCTCGGCCGCTGCCTCGTGTGACCGCCAGGTCAGTACGGCCGCCTCGAACTCCGCGAGCGCGGCTCCAGCGCTCCACTTCAGGAACCGAGCGGCTTGAGTGAGCAGCCAGCTTGACGTCGCGGTCGGCGTAGCGACTTCGGCCTGGAGTTTCAATGATCGAGTCAAGGGGCGCATGCGGCACTCGATCAGTTCTTCCTCAACTCTGCTTCACTGATCGGCACCTGCGCCGGTACCTGAAGCACCGTCTGTGGTGTCCTCGATGTCGAGGTGGTCGGTCTCCGGGTCCACGAGCAGTGTGTAGGAGCGCAGCAGTTCATACCCCTCGTCGGCCTGAGGCCGTCCGGTGGGCAGATCCGTCTCGGACTCGTCGTACAGCATCATCGACCTGCCTTTCAGGATGGCTGCGATGTCCCGGGGGCTGGTGGGCTCGATTCCCGTGACGCCTCCGGAGAGGTGGTCTGCGGCTGCCCAAGTTCCGTCATCCTCACGGGTCGAGAAATAGAGCTCGTCTGCGACGAAGCCGTCCTTACGCCGGTGGAAGAGCAGGGCGAAGCCGAGGTTGGCGCGCACGCAGGTGTCGGCGACGACGGCCTTGTTGGCGCTGCCGAACCGGGTGGGTAGGGCAGGAGCCGCGCCGGTGTCCTGTACGGACGTAGCCGTCAGGGCGACATGAGCGAGCTCTGCCACGTTTTGTACATCTTGTCCTTGTGTGAGGGTGAGTGATTCACGGTAGTTGTATGAGGCGGGGTGGCCCGTCCGTGTGCCGGTGGGCCACCCCCGAGATGTGCTAAAGCCACCACCCACCCCAGCTCTCATCCCGTCCGTGAGGATGATCTGGCACCGCTCGGCGGCCTGACTCACCGAACGATCGACGTTTTGGGCTGTCCTTTCCAGGAATCGTCGGCCGGCTGGGCGGTGCCGCTATGCACGCGGCCGGTCGAGCGCCTGTGACCTCATAGCGCCTCTGTGTGTCAAGCGGCCTGAGCGAGGTGCTTTCGTTGGTCGCGTTTCATGATCCGATAGACCAGGTTGGACAGCCGTCGCTTCAGGGCCCGGCGGGCCTCCGCGGGCGTCTTTCCCACCGCGATCTTGCGCAGGTAGTACTCCTGTCCACGCCCACCATCTCGGATCTGGCAGACGGCGATGATGTGCAGGACCGAGTTCAGCGCGCGGTTGCCGTCTGTGTTGAGCCGGTGGCGGACGTTGTTGCCGCTGGAGGCGTCCAGGGGCGCGCTGCCGGTGTAGCCGGCGAAGTGGTGCTCGGTGGGGAAGCGGCCGACGTCGCCGACGTCGCCGATGACCTTGGCGGCCAGCACTGTCCCCAGGCCCGGCAGGGCGGTGAGCGTGCTGCCGGTCGCGGCGAGCGCGTCGCGCATCTCCGCTTCGTTGTCCTTGATCTGCCGGTCCAGGTGCCGCAGGTCGGTCAGCAGAGCGCGGGCTATGTCGCGGCGGCAGGCGTCGGTGGCGGTCACGGGCCGGATGGCCTTCATGGCGGTGGCGGCCTTGTCGGCCGACAGGCCGGTTGGGGCGCCGCCGGGCAGGAGGTCGCGCAGGACGGCGTGGAGCCGATTGAGGACGCGGGTGCGTTCGTGGACCAGGTCGTCGTGCCGCTCGGTCAGCAGCCGCAGGATCGTGGTCTGGTCCTCGGCCCCGACAGACCGCAGGTCCTGGCGGAACAGGGCGCCTACGGTTCCGAGCTCGCCCGGTTCCTTCGGGCGAACGAGGTGACCGTGGTCGACGTCGACCGCCCAGATCGCAAGGCCCGGCGGATCCATGGCACGTCCGACCCCGTCGATGCCTACGCCGCCGCGACCGCCGTCCTGTCCGGCCGCGCGCACGGCCGGCCGAAGACCCGCGACGGCATCGTGGAGGCCATCCGGTCCCTGCGAGTGGTCCGCCGCTCGGCCATCAAGCCCCGCACCCAGACGATCAACCAGATCCGCATGCTCATCGTCTCCGCCCCCGCCGAGGTCCGGGAACGCCTGCGCGGCCTGCCCACCTACCAGTTGATTGTGCAGCTTGCCCGTTCTCGCCCCGGGGCGGACCTCGCCGACCCGGCCTGCGCAGTCCGAACCGCACTGCGGCGTCTGGCCCGCCGCTACCAGCACCTCACCGAGGAGATAGCCGATGGCCGACCGAGCCTGGAACGTCCCGGCCGCTGGCGGCAGCGTGCTGGATCGCTGGCCGGACATCGCAGCCGCGGTGTCGTCCCGACTGCCCGAGCACGTCCAGGCCGTCGCGTTCCACCCGGAGAGCGGGCAGTTGGACCTGCGCCCAGACTCGCCCGCCTACGCCACCCAGCTGAGGCTGATCACCGCCCGGATCATTACCACGGCGAACGAGGCGGTCGGCATCGACACCGTGCGCACCGTCCGGGTCCTGGCCGCCGGCTCAGCACCCGCGCCCCGCGCGGCTGAGCCCAGCCCGGCGGCCACGGCCGTACCCGAGGCTTCGGTGAAGACCCGGGACACCGCCTCGCTGGGCTATCGGCAGGCGTTGGCCGCGCACCAGGCCGCCGCGCCCGCGCGGCGAGTCGATCCGGGCATCGCGGAGGCAGTCGAGCGACAGACCAGGGCAATGCGTGAACTCAGCCGACGTGCCTTTCCGGAGCAGGACCCGGACGGTGGGGCCGCGCTGCTCGAAGAAACGCGGACCAAGGGGCGCCGCGCCGCCGAAGCATCCCATTCCAGGGCACTGCGCCGGGCTCAAGCGGAGCGCGCCTAGCGAGAACCTGGCCCGTCCACTTGGAAGGACTGCCTGACCGCCAGGCATGACGGCCGGTCAGGCAGCCACCGATCTATTGCGATTGCCCTCGCTGCCGCTGTCCTGTGCCGCGGTGCAAGTCATGTCCTGATCCGGACAAGGGCAAGTGCCGGACGTGCGAAGCCAATGGCTTCGCCCGCGAGAAGAACTGTGACAAGTGTGGTGGCGATGGCAACGTCCCAGCTGCGATGGAACGAGATACGTCTCCGTGTTCCGATGAGAGTTCTGCTTTGATCAGATCACGCTGGAGAGCAGCGCCCGGCCCGGCGTTGACGTCGGTCTCCCGCATGAAGGCCGGCGCCACGGCGCTGCTGCACGCGCGAGCTGCGCAGCTCCAGCGGGCCGTTCTCCGGGTGCACCAAGGGCGTCCACGATCGAGTTCGAGTACCTCCCCAAGGCCGCGGTCGGCCATGCCATGAAAAGGACTTGGGGAGCCGACTGGTTCGACGAGGGCCCCGGCGGGTTCGCCAAAGCGGACCAGGCACGTACCACTGCGAGGACGAGCAGACGTACGCGGAGTACGAGTTCGACGTCCACGCCGACGGCACCGTCACGTTCGGGATCGCGTGCGTCAAGATCGGCGACATCGTGACGATCCTCGACGCCCTCGAGCAGGCGCTCGCCGAACACCGCACCGCCTGAGCCGGGCCGGGTGCAGGTGAGGCGGCCCGGGCTGATATGGCATCACCTCACCTGCCGGGCAGAATGCGGGCATGGACTCCACTGCCGCTTCCACTGTCGCGTTCGCCGTCACGGCCGCGGGCGGGATCGTGGCCTACTATGTGGTCCGGACCGGCCTGGCAGCAACTAGCAGGCGGGCCAGCACCAACCTACGGCGCGCCGAGACTTTTCTCGCGTTCGTCGAGCCCGCGCTCGAGATCACCGACATCGTCGATCGGTGGCCTACTCTGCCCACCGCGGCCCGGTTCGAGGAGCGGGACCAGGCCCGCGGAAACTTGCAGGACCTCGAGCAGCGCCTGGACGCGGTCCTCCTCGAGGACGGCCCGGACGTCCAGACGGCCGCGCTACAGCTCCTCGAGGAATGCGCGCGACTCGTCCACGGCCTGGACGTCGACGCCGAGCCCGGCCCGGCCCGGCCCGGCCCGGCCGGTGACTCCACCAGCGCACTGACGATTCCGTTCACCGACGCCTGCCGGGAGTGCCTCGACGACCAGGCCCACCGGCCCTTCCGGCTGCGCCGGGCGCGCCGCCGGTTCGGGAGATGAGGTGAGGTGAGGCGGCCAAGCGTCAGGTCGCCCACCGGATGCCGGGGCTCGTGGCGGTGCGCGGCGCGTCGCCGAGGGATGAGGGCGGGGCAAGAGTCACAGTTCCAATGTTCCTCGTCCCCGGGTCCGATTCTGCGGCCGAAGACCTCCCGCGCCGCGCATCCCGCCCGCCGTCGCGACACCCCGCCCGTCCCGCGTCACGGCGGCAGCGAAGCCCGTGCCCCGCGCCGGCGCCGCCTGACCGCCGTGAAGCGGGACCAAGCGGGCCGACGGCGTCGAGCAGTGGCGCGGTGCCCAGGAGGCCGCCCGCCGTCACCGCATCCGCAGGTCCGCGCTCGCACCGAGCGGTACGAGGGCGACTGGGACGCGCCGTCCAACCGCGCGGTTCAGCGTGAGGTGGAGGCGGCGTTCGCCCAGGTGAGGAAGGTGGCGAGCGGCGGCCGCCACCAGGACCAGGACGACGTCGCCGACGCCCAGGCCAGGGTGCTGGAGCCGAGCCAGCAGGAGCTTGCCGAGCTGCGCGCCGCCGCCGCGGGCGAGCTCATGCGGGGCGAGACGACGCTGATCACGTCCCTGGACCCGAAGACGGCGCTGCGCGTCTTCGGCGAGCGCCTGGTGCGCCGCGCCCGCCAGCTCAAGAGCGGCTTCCGCAACTCGCTGATGACCTACGGACACAGGTAGGAGGCCGACGTGACCGAGCAGACCACCACCACCGACCAGACCAGCGGCGGCGACACCCCGAAGCTGTCCGGCGTGGCGTCGACCTCGCCCCGGGTCGCTCTGCAGCAGGCCCGGCTGGCCGCGAAGAACAACGGCGGCAGCGAAGCCCGCGCCCCGCGCAGGCGCCGCCCGACCGCCGTGAAGCGGAACGGGCGGGAGCCCTCCGGGTTCGCCGCCGGGCTGGCATCGAGCGGCGCCGCCAGGCCGACGTCTCGCACGCCGCAGCCCTGCGCCGGGCCCGTGCGGAACGCGCGGCGAGGGAGGCCGGGACGGCGGTCGCGGTCCCGCAGACGGCGCCGCTGGGAAGGACCGCGTGAGGAGAGCATGTGCGCGGCCTGCTGGAGCAGGACGAGAGCGTGTCGCCGCGGCACGACTCGGTGCGTACGGCCGCGCGGCAGCGGGACTTCATCCGTGAACGGCTGGGCGTGGTCTACGAAATGGAGAAGGCCCGGGAGGTCGCCGCGGCGCCGATTCGGGAGGCCGTGCAGACCAAGGACAATCCGGCCGACCTGATCAACGTGGCGCTGGAGAAGCTGGTCAAGGCGAGGATGGAGCTGCCCTGCTACAGCACGCTGGACGAGATGGTCTCGGCGATCAGGACCGAGGTGAACGAGGACTTCGTCGCGGCGATCGTGTCGCGGATGGATGAGGTCGAGCAGGCCCGGTTGCTGGGACTGCTGCGGGTGCCCGCGGGCGGTCGTAGCAGGTTCGACGAGCTGAAGCGCCCGGCGAAGGCACCAACGGTCTCCCACCTGCGCGAGCACCTTGCCCACCTGGACAGGCTGGAAGCGTTGGGGACAACGGTGACGTGGCTTCAGGGGGTGCCGCCGGGGAAAGTGGAGCGCTCCGCCGGGCAGACGAAGGTGCTGGACGCCGCCGAGATGTCCAAGGTCGGCGTGGTGAAGCGGTGTGCGCTGCTGGCGAGTGCCCGGGACCAGCTGGTGACGATGCTGTGCAAGCGCATGGGGTCGATCACGAAGAAGACGAAGGAGGATCTGAAGAAGATCCGTGAGCGGCACCGGGCGAGTCCGAGCGGCTGATCGCGGTGCTGGGTGAGGTGCTGGAGGCTGGCCAAGCTCTCGGAGGACCACGAGTTGGTCTCCGCCCGCCACGGCGACAACTACGCGCCGCTGATGCGGCGGCACTTCCGCAGCCACCGCAAGGTGCTGCTCGACCTGACCGAGACCCTTCAGATGGTCGCCACCTCCACCGACGACTGTGTGCTCCAGGCGGTGGAGTTCTGCCAGGCCATGCGGCACCGCGGCAGCCAGGGGGTGCCGGTGACGTACACCGTCGCCGAGGAGGGCGGCACCGAGAAGACGAAGACGGTCTCGGCCGACTTCGCCTCGCAGATGTGGCAGCGCATCCTGTTCGACAAGCACAAGCCGGGGAAGATCAACCGACGGCACTTCGAGGTGTGCACGCTCTTCTATCGCCGGGAAAGCGGGCGCCCGGTGTGCGGTTCGATGGTCACGCGGCGGCCCCATCCTGCCGGGCGGGGCCGCTGCGGGAATGGGATCAGGATGAACCAGCCGCAGGCTGTGCCGCTCCCTCGGCAGCGGTCCCGGCCGCCTCAGCCGCAGGCGTAGCCTCTGCTTCCTCGGCAGCGGCTTCAGCTTCCTCAGCCGCAGGGGTTTCCTCTGCAGCTTCAGCCGCAGGCTGTGCCGCTTCCTCGGCAGCGGTCCCGGCCTCCTCGGGTGCGGGAGGCTCCTGCTCGATGTCGCTCATGTGTTCACCTCCCCTTCCCTGGCCGCGCAGGATGGCTGTGGCACCTCCGATGGCCAGAGCGACGGGCCAGTCGAGAGCACCGGCCACCGCGAGCGCGCCCAGGCCGCCGTAGAAGAGAAGATCCCTGGCCGGCAGCCTTGATGTCATCGCCTGCGTGTTGGCCACCACGTCCCCCGGCGTGAGGTAGGGGATGTGGACCGGCGCGTGCACATCCAGGCTGTGGATGTGCAGCTTCCCGTCCGTGGCGGGTTGCTGTGCTGCTGACTTGGCGCTCGGACGGGAGCGGGCCGCCGCCGTTTTCCGTGTTGTGGTGGCTGCGCTGGGCATAGCCACCTCCTCGATGGATCCGAGTGCGGTTTCGCACTTTCATTGTGGCGCGCATACGCCAGGGGGACAGCTTCAAAGCTTCGTGCGATTGCCAGCCTCATCACGGTGACGCCGGCCGACGCTGTCGGCGTCGGCTGAACTCGGACCCACTTTGGGCGGTTGAATTCTGACCCGGTTGGTGTTGGTTCAGTCGTTGTCGGTTGTGTCGGTGGGGACG